>DROW01000088.1 GCA_011388675.1 Chloroflexota bacterium
CCGACCCCGCCGAAGCAGCACCCGGCACTATCCGGGCCGATTTCGGCGTCGAGATCGGCCGCAATCTGGTGCACGGATCGGACGGCCCGGAGACGGCCGCCTTCGAGATCCCCCTCTTCTTCGCCGAAGAGGAGATCCTCTCCTACAGCCGCGATGTCGACCCCTGGATCTACGAGTGATCGGGGCAATGTAGCGGACCTGGCGCATCGCTCGGTGGTCGCCCTGACCGGCGCCGGGGTCTCCGCGGAGAGCGGCGTGCCAACGTTTCGAGGGCCGGAAGGCCTGTGGCGGTCCTTCCGGCCCTCCGAATTAGCCACACCGGAGGCGTTTCGGCGGGACCCGGCGCTAGTGTGGGAGTGGTACGATTGGCGACGCCAGCAGATCGCCGCCTGCCAACCAAACCCCGCCCACCAGGTGCTGGCGGAGATGGAAAGGGCCATTCCGGACTTCACCCTGATCACTCAGAACGTGGACGGTCTACATCAGGCGGCCGGTAGCCGCAAGGTCCTGGAACTTCACGGCAACATCTGGCGGGTCCGTTGTACGGCGTGCGGGTGGAAGGGGGAGGATCGCCGTGTCCCCCTGCCGGAGATCCCCCCGCGTTGCCGGTGTGGCGGGCTCCTGCGGCCCGACGTCATCTGGTTCGGCGAGGCCCTCCCCTCCAAGGTGCTGGAAGCGGCCTGGACGGCCGCCAGTCGCTGCCAAGTGATGCTGGTGATCGGCACCTCCGCTGTGGTCCAACCCGCAGCATCCCTCCCCATCGTCGCCAAGCGCAATGGTGCCTACCTGATCGAGGTCAACCCCGCTGAGACCCCTATCACCCCCTTCGCCGATGAACACCTCCGTGGCCCCGCCGGGAAGGTCCTCCCCCGATGGTGGGCCCGGCATCTTCCCGCCGAATAACCCTGCTTCAGCGTAACTCCATCGTCCCTTCGGTGTTATCCCTTTGTGGTAGCGACTACCCCAGCGCGGTCGCGCGCATCTCAGCCCAAGAGAGGAGGTGCGGATGGGCAACCCAAAGATCGCCGTCGTCACCGACAGCACCGCTTATCTGCCACCACAAGTTCGGGAACGGTTCGGGATCCCGGTGATCCCCCTCCACCTGATCTGGGGGGAGGAGGTGCTGAAGGATGGCGTGGACATCGACCCCACCGCCTTCTATCAGCGCCTGCAGACCGCACCGACGCTGCCTACCACGTCCCAGCCATCGACCGGTGAGTTCGTCGATTTCTTCCGCAGTGTCGCCGAAGAGAAGGACACCGAGACCATCATCGGTTTCTTCATTTCTTCCGACCTGAGTGGGACTGTGGCGTCGGCGGAGGCGGCCAAGAACCTTCTCGGCGACCTCAACATCACCGTGGTGGATTCCCGATCCACCTCGATGGGGCTGGGTTTCCAGGCGATGGCCGCCGCCGAGGTGGTCCAGGCCGGAGGGACCGTCGAAGAGGCTCTGCAAGCCGCCGAAAGCGTCCGCTACCGGCTCCACGTCCTCTTCGTCGTGGACACGCTGGAGTTTCTCCACCGGGGGGGGCGTATCGGCGGTGCCAAACGTTTCCTCGGGACAGCGTTGAAGATCAAACCGATCCTGGAACTGGAGAACGGACGGATCGAATCGCTGGAACAGGTCCGAACGAAAAAGAAAGCCGTCGCGCGACTGGTCCAGATCGCCCAGGAGCGAAAGGGGGATGGCGCCGTCCCCCGCGCGGCCGTCGTGCATGCGAACGCGGCCGAAGAGTGCCGCCGGTTGCAAGAACGGGTCGAAGAAGCGCTGGGGCCTGAGGAAGTCTATATGACCGAGGTCAGCCCGGTCATCGGCACGCACACCGGGCCGGGGACGTTGGGGGTGGCCTTCTACACCGCCCCATAGGGGCCTGGACTGCCGATGGGCTGCCCTAGCAGGCGGTAACCGCCTGCGCCCATCCGGGGAGAGCGGACAGTGGGGGAACCGCTCTCCCCTCTTTTGTGACCGTGGGGTGTCTCACGCCTCCCAAGCGCAGCCCCCCCTTGCCCGCCAAACTTGCCAATTTCCCCCGTTTCTGCTACTATCTTCCTTCGCTGAACGCTCGTCGGCAAGGAGGTCGCTTTTGACACCGATTCGGACAGTCCGCCTGATCGTGCTACGTCGGCGGGAGCGGGAACGCGCCCGGAGTCGTTCGGGGCCACGCCGGCTCCTGCAGGCCGTGGGCTTTGGCCTCTTCGCCATCTTCCTCGCCGGCTTCCTCACCTTCTCGGGCATCATCGGTGGGATCGCCGGTGTGTACGCCTACGTCGCCAAGGACCTGCCGGAGCCAGAACAGATCGAGACGGTGGAGCAGGACTTCGAAACCACCCGCATTTACGACAGGACCGGCAAGGTACTCCTCTGGGAGATCATCGACCCCCACGCGGGAGACCGGGTGTGGGTGCCGCTGGATCAAATCCCCGAAGATCTGATCTGCGCCACCGTTGCCATTGAGGATCGAACGTTCTGGGAAAATCCGGGCATCAACCCCAGGGGCATCCTCCGCGCCTTCGTCGCCAACCTGCAGGGAGAGCAAATTCAGGGCGGGTCGTCCATCACCCAACAGTTGATCAAGAACGTCCTCATCCCCCCCGAGGAGCGGATCGTCGGTCCGGAAGGGCCGAAGTTCCGGGACTATGCACGCAAGATCAAAGAAGTCATCCTGGCTCTGGAAATCACCCGCCGCTACAGCAAAGAAAAGATTTTGGAATGGTACCTGAACACGAACTTCTACGGCAATCTGGCTTACGGGATCGAGGCGGCGGCAGAGGTGTACTTCGGCAAGCACGCCAGCGAACTGACGCTGGCTGAGGCGGCCACGCTGGCGGCGATCCCCCAGTTCCCCCAACTGAACCCCTTCGACAACCCGGAGGCGGCCCGGGAGCGCCAGCACCTGGTACTCGACCAGATGGTGCGGCAGGGCTGCATCACGCAGGAAGAGGCCGAGGCGGCCAAGCGGGAGCCGTGGCACCTGGCCTCCGCCACCGAGCAGTTCGATTTCCTGGCCCCCCACTTCTCCGTGTACGTGCGCAACCAACTGGAGGAGATGTTCGGGCCGGAGATGGTCCACCGGGGCGGCCTGCGGGTCTACACTACGCTGGATTACGACCTCCAGCAGCAGGCGGAGTGTGTGGCCCGTGCCCACATCCGCCGCCTCTCCGGCGAGGACGAACAGACCGTGATCGAGCAGGCTATCGCCGAAGGGTGCGAGGCGGCTCAGTACCTGCCGCCGCTGCGGGCCAGCGACGTGGGGAAGGACCACCACGTCACCAACGCCGCAGTCGTCGTGATGCGGCCCGGCACCGGCGAGATCCTGGCGATGGTCGGCAGCCTGGACTACTGGGACGAGTCCATCGACGGCCGGTTCAACGCCGCCCTGGGATTGCGTCAGCCCGGTTCCGCCTTCAAACCCTTCACCTACGTCACCCTCCTCTCCCAGGGGTACAGCGCGGCCCATCTCTTTTGGGACGTACGTACCGCCTTCCAGCAGCCGGGGAAGCCTCCCTACGTCCCGGAGAACTACGATCGCAAGTACCACGGTCCCCAGCGGCTCCGGCTGGCCCTCGCCCGGTCGTACAACATCCCGGCCGTCGCCGCCCTCCAACTGGCGGGAGTGGACAACGTCATCCGCACCGCCCACAAGATGGGCATCAACTCCCTCGACCGAGGGTTGGAGTACTACGGCCTCAGCTTGACCCTCGGCGGCGGCGAGGTCCGCCTCCTCGATATGGTCTACGCCTACAGCGTCTTCGCCAACTACGGCACGATGGTCGGTAAGCCGGTCCCGCCGGAGCGGATCCGGCCGGGCTACCGGGAACTGGACCCGGTGGCCATCCTGCGCGTGGAAGATCGGAACGGCAACGTCCTCTACCAGTACGAGCCTCAGCGGAAAGAGATCCTGAGCCCTCAACTGGCCTACCTGATGATCAGCATTCTCTCCGACCGGGAGGCCCGCTGGGCGGCGTTCGGACATCCCAACCCGCTGGAACTCTCCAACGACCGGCCGGCCGCTGCCAAGACCGGCTCGACCAACGACTGGCGGGACGCCTGGACCATCGGGTTCACCCCCCAGTTAGTCACCGGCGTCTGGGTGGGCAACAGCGACAACTCGGAGATGGTCAACGTGCCCGGCTCCAAAGGAGCCGCGCCGATCTGGCACGCGGTGATGGAATACGCGCTTCGCGACGAGGAGATCCAGCCCTTCGTGCGGCCGGACGGGTTGGTGGAGCGCCAGATCTGCGCCATCTCCGGCAAACTGCCCACCGAGCACTGCCCGGTGGTGACCGAACTCTTCATCCCCGGCACCGAGCCGACGGAGACGTGCGACATCCACCAGGTGTTCCGGGTCAACCGGGAGACGGGGCGGCTCTGCACCGTCTTCACCCCGCCGGAACTGTGCGAGGAGCGGGTGTACGAGGTCTATCCGCCGGAGGCCCAGGACTGGCTGGCCAGTCTTCCGGAAGACCAGCGGCCGCCCACGCCGCCCACCGAGTACGACACCATCTACGGCCCCTCCCCGACCGAGACCGACGTCGCGATCACCCACCCTGCCCCCTACGCCTACATCAGCGGCGGCGTCATCACCGTCACCGGCAACGCCAAGGGAGGGGACTTCGCCTTCTACAGGCTGGCATTCGGGGAAGGCCTCAACCCCACCGCGTGGATCCAGATCGGTCCGGACCACCACAATCAGGTGGACAACAACGTCCTGGAGTTCTGGGACGTAACCGGGTTGGACGGGCTCTACAGCCTCCAACTGACGGTGGTGGACCACAGCCAGGCCATCCGACAGGCCACCATCCAGGTGACGGTGGACAACATCTCCCCCACGATCCGCCTGACCTATCCGCCGGACGGCAAGGAGTACGTCTACGGCAAGGACGAATGGGTCAACATCAACGCCGACGTATCCGACAACTACGCCATCGGACGGGTCGAGTTCTACCGCAACGACGAGGAGGAGCCCTTCGCCGTGCGGAACGTGCCGCCGTACAACGTCAACTGGTTCATCACCGAACTAGGAGAGCAACGATTCTACGCCGTCGTGTACGACGCGGCAGGGAACCGGCAGAAATCCGAGACCGTTACCATCAGGGTGCGGCCGGAAGAGGAGCCGTAACCTCGGAGTTCCGATGGCACGCAAGATCGTTCCCCTCCACTACACGGCACACCTCGGCGACGGTCCGGCGGTCGTGTTGATCCACGGCGCGGGAGGTAACCACCTGGTGTGGCCTCCCGCGCTCCGTCGATTGCCCGGTGCTTCCACCTATGCCATCGATCTGCCGGGCCACGGACGGTCGGAAGGGGCGGGACGGGAAACCATCGAGGCCTACGCAGCCGACGTGATGTCCTTTCTGGACGCCCTCGGGATCCAGCAGGCAGTGCTGGTCGGCCACTCGATGGGCGGCGCTATCGCCCAGACGATCGCGCTCAGCCATCCGGGCCGGGTTAGTGGCCTGGTGCTCCTCTCGACGGCGGCCCGCCTGCGCGTCGCTCCGGCCATCCTGGAGGGGCTGCGAACTGACTTCGAAGGGACGGTTCGCCTCATCTCCCAGTGGGCGTGGGGGCCAGACGCAGACCCGGCCTGGATCGAGCGAGGCCGGGAGATGATGGCGGCGTGCGGTTCCCAGGTGCTGTACAGGGATTTCCTCGCCTGCGACCGGTTCGACGTCCGCGACCAGGTCGCCGCGATCACCTGCCCTCTCCTCGTCCTCACCGGCTCGGAGGACCGGATGACGCCCTCTCGCTTCGGTCGTTGGCTGGCCGAACAGGCCCCCCGGGGAAAGTTCGTGCTCATCGAGGGGGCCGGCCATATGCTGGCGCTGGAACGCCCCCAAGCGGTCCTGGAGAACGTGACGACCTTTCTAGGAAGCCTCGCCGCCTGACCCCTACTCCGCCGTGCGCGCGAAGAGGTTTAGGAACTCCTCGTTGTCCTGTGTGTTTCGCATCAGCCGCAGCAATTCCTGCATCGCCTGCGGAAGGTCGTAACCGGCGGAGAGGGAATCGAGGAACCGCTGCCGCATCAGCCACACCTTCTGCAGTGTGTCCGGGTCCAGGAGCAGTTCCTCCCGTCGCGTCCCCGATCGTTCGATGTCGAAGGCGGGGAAGATGCGACGTTCCTGCAGGCGGCGGCTGAGATGGAGTTCCATATTGCCGGTCCCCTTGAACTCCTCGTAAATCACATCGTCCATCCGGCTGCCCGTGTCGATCAGGCAGGTGGCGATGATGGTGAGGCTCCCCCCCTCCTCGATGTTGCGGGCCGCGCCGAAGAAGTTCTTCGGCGGGTAGAGAGCCGCGGGGTCCAGCCCGCCCGAGAGCGTCCGCCCGCTGGGCTGGACCACCAGGTTGTACGCCCGGGCCAGGCGGGTGATGCTATCCAGCAAGATGACCACGTCCCGCCCGCACTCGACCAACCGCTTGGCCCGTTCCAGCGCCATCTCCGCCACCTTCGTCTGGTGGTGGACCGGCTCGTCGAAGGTGGAACTGATGACCTCGGCCTCCACCGAGCGGTCCATATCGGTTACCTCTTCCGGACGCTCGCCGATGAGGACGACCATCAGGTGGACCTCCGGGTGGTTGGCCGAAACCCCGTTGGCGATCTGCTTGAGGACGGTGGTCTTGCCCGCTTTGGGCGGCGAGACGATCAATCCGCGCTGTCCCTTGCCGATCGGAGCGATCAGGCTCAAAAGCCGGGTGGTCAGGATGTGCGGTTTCGTCTCGATGATCAGGCGCTCGTTGGGGAAGATCGGAGTGAGGCGCTCAAACCGGGGACGCTTCTTGGCCTGTTCCGGATCCATCCCGTTGACCGCCTCTACACGCAGGAGACCGAAGTACCGCTCGTTCTCCTTAGGAGGGCGGACCTGCCCCACGACCATATCCCCGGTGCGGAGGCCGAAGCGGCGGATCTGGGACTGTGAGACGTAGATGTCCTCCGGCCCGGGCAGGTAGTTCCGGGCACGAAGGAACCCCATATTGTCGTCCACGATGTCCAAGACCCCGCCGCCGAAGATCAGCCCCTCCCGCTCGGCCTTGGCCTGCAGGAGACGGAGGATGAGGTCTTCCTTCTTCAGCCGGCTGTAGCCGGAGACCCCCATCTCCTTGGCCAGTTCCCGAAGTTCGGCGAGGGTCTTTGCCTCCAGATCGGCCATATCCAGATCGATTGTTTGCACGCTATGCTCCTTCTTCTGTTCTACCGTCTCGGTACCCTCTGTTGCCATCTCTCTCCTGCCTCTATTTACGTCGACGGTTGATCGTACCGCGCGATGAACGCCTCCGCCTGTTCCACCAGATCCCGATTGCCGATGAAGAGCGGCGTACGCTGGTGGAGGGACGTCGGCGTGATGTCCAGAATAGGCTGTGTGCCGTCCGAAGCGTACCCCCCTGCGTGCTCGACGATGAACGCCAGCGGGATCGCCTCGTAGAGAAGACGCAGTTTCCCGTGCGGTTTCCTGGGGTCCTTCCGGTCGGCGGGGTAATAGAAAATCCCCCCTGCCAGCAGGTTTCGGTGGAAGTCGGCCACCAGAGAACCGATGTAACGGGAAGAGAGGGGCTTGCGCGGGGATTCCTCGTCCAACCCTTGAAGCCAGCGGGTAAACCGGCGCACCCCCTCAGTCCAATACGGCTCGTTCCCGTGGTTGACGCTGTAGTACTTCGGCTTCTCCGGCAGCCGAATGTTGGGATGGGAGAGCAGGAACTCCCCCACCTCCGGATCGAGGGTGAAACCGTGAACCCCGTTGCCGGTCGTATAGACCATCATCGTGCTGGAGCCGTAGATCACGTAGCCCGCGGCGACCAGGTTTCGTCCCGGCTGCAGGCAATCCTCCACCGTACCTGGCCCCTCTTTGGTCCGCCGCCGGTAGATCCCGAAGATCGTGCCGATGCTGACGTTGACGTCGATGTTGGACGAGCCATCCAGAGGATCGAACACCAACACGTACCGGCCAGTCGGGTATCCCTCGGGAATACGGATGATGTCCTCCTCCTCCTCCGAGGCCATCACAGCCACGCGGCCGGTATAGGAATTGATGCGGATCAGCGTCTCGTTGGCGAAGACGTCCAACTTCATCTGGGCCTCGCCCTGGACGTTTGTCCGTCCAGCCAGACCCAGGATCTCCACCAGGCCGGCCCGCCGCGTCTCCCTGGCGACGATCTTCGCCGCCAGGGCGATGTCGTACAACAGGCTGGTGAAGACCCCCGTGGCCTCCGGGTGGGCCCGCTCCTGCTCCAAGATGTGCCGCTCGATCGTGATTACCTCTTGGGTCATCGTTCCTTTCCTCGCCGAGCGGGGTAGCCCCGCCTACCCCATATACCACACCCACTTCGATCCCCGCATATCGCGGATGATGTCGGTGGTGGAGAGGATCCCCACGGGCACCCCCTCCTCGTTCACCACCACCAGCCGGTGGATGTGGCCCTCCAGCATCTTCTTTACGGCCTCGGAGACGGTACTTTCCTCGGAGATCGTGACCACGTGGGGCGTCATCACGTCGGCCGCCCTGATCTTGGTGAGGTCCTCCCCGTAGTGAGCGATCGCGTCGGTGTGGGAGACAACCCCCATCGGCTCTGCTCCTTCCTTCTCTGCGACGACGATGGCGTGAACGTCGGTATCGGCCATTACCCGCACCACTTCCTGCAGGGGCGTCTGCGGCCGACAGAAGATCACCCCCTTGTGATAGATGTCCTTTACCCGTCGCTCTGCCATAGCCCACCTCCCCTGATGGCTCAGCCGTTCGGTGATTTCCGTCCCCCTCCACCCGATCCTTCCCTGCTCCTCACAGCCCTCGAACCCATATGGCGAAGTAATAACCGATCACCACGGCCCACAAGACGCTGTCGATCCGGTCCAAGGCCCCGCCGTGGCCCGGGAAGACCACGCCCGTGTCCTTCACGCCGACTTCTCGTTTCATCATCGAAACGATCAGATCGCCCAGGGGAGCCAACACACTGATCAGCAACCCGATCCCCAGCCCATCGAAGGGGGTCGGCCCCGACGGCCCTGCCCACCTCCCCCACAGAGCGGCCAGGCCGGCTGTGGACAGCGTGCCGACCACGATCCCGCCGACATAGCCTTCCCAGGTCTTGCCCGGGCTGAGCGTAGGTGCCAGTCGGTGACGCCCCCACGCCTGTCCGATCAGATATGCGCCGCTATCCGCCAGCCATATCGCTGGCAGGACCGTGAGCAGCCACCATTCTCCCTCTGGAAGGCCGCGGACCCGAATGATGTACGCGCCGCACCAGCCCACATAGAGCGGCCCCGCTATGCCCAGGGCCCAGTTGGCCACCGCAGCCCCCTCCCGATGGGCCAATTGCCAGGCCAACGAGGTCATCAACACCAGCGCAACACCCGGGGTCAGCACGTCCCACTGGGGAAACTGAACGTCCAGCAGTACCACCCACAGCGTCGCCAGCGCGAAGAGCAGAGGCACTTGGAAACTCTCTCGCTCCATCATCCGGCAGAACTCGAAGACGGCGACGCTGAGCACTGCTCCAACGAAGCCGAACAGCCACAGTCCCCCGCAGAGGACGGCAAAGACCGCCAGGGGCACCCCTATGAGAGCAGTCAGAAGACGAGTGCGAAACACTTTGAGAGAGAACGCAGGAGTTTAACCCGGCAACAGCCCGAAGCGGCGCTCGCGCCGGCCGAAGTCCACCAGGGCCTTGTACAGTTCGTCCTTGTCGAAATCGGGCCAGTAAGTGGGCGTAACGTAGTACTCAGCGTAGGCCCCCTGCCAGATCAGGAAATTGCTCAACCGCATCTCGCCGCTGGTGCGGATGATCAGGTCGGGATCGGGCAAACCCGCAGTGTAGAGGTAACGGCTGATCAACGCCTCGTTCACCTGTTCGGGCGGCACCCCGTCCGCGACGATGCGGCGGACCGCGTCCACGATCTCTGCACGCCCCCCATAGTTGAACGCTACGTTCAAGATCAGCCGCTGGTTCTCCCTGGTCACGTTCAGCGCGTGGAGGATCTTCTGCTTCAACCGTTCTGGGACCCGGTCCAGCCGCCCGATGTGGCGGATCTGGACGCCCTCGCGATGGAGTTCCGGCAATTCCCGGTCGATGGCCCGCTCCATCAGATTGAGCAAGCCTTCCACTTCCTCTTTGGGCCGTCCCCAGTTCTCCGTGGAGAACGCATAAATGGTGAGGATCTTGATGCCGAACTCCACGGCGGCCCGCAGCACACGACGCAGGTTCTCGACCCCCGCCCGGTGCCCGGCCAGGCGAGGAAGCCCCCGCTCGCGGGCCCACCGACCGTTGCCGTCCATAATGATCCCCACGTGGACGGGGACTTTCTCAAGGGGGG
The DNA here is from genome assembly GCA_011388675.1 of Chloroflexota bacterium. Lineage (GTDB taxonomy): Bacteria > Chloroflexota > Anaerolineae > B4-G1 > DUEL01 > DUEL01. The sequence goes on from DROW01000088.1 coordinate 10,305, forward strand.
GGTATTCTTTTTCTCGTTCGTCCGTTTGGGGAGACATAGCGGCGTTCCTGTCTGCAGGCCACCAGGGCGGCCTCAGACCTCAAGGATCTCCCGAGACTTTCGCTTCCCCAACTCCTCTGCTTCCTCGGCGTACCGGTCGATCAGATCCTGCAAATCGTCACGGGCGCGGAAGAAGTCGTCCTCGGAGATTTCCTTTTCCTTTTCCATATCCCGCAACTTCTCTAGGGCCTCCCGGCGGATGTTCCTCAAGGCCACCTTCGCCTCCTCCACCCGCCGGTTCACCATACGGACCAGTTCCTCCCTGCGTTCCTGGGTGAGGCTGGGGATCACAAGGCGGATGATCTTACCGTCGTTGGAGGGGTTCAACCCCAGGTCAGACGAGAGGATCGCCCGCTCGATGGCATCGAGGGAGGAAGGGTCGTAAGGGCGGATGGTGAGCAACTGGGGCTCGGGGGCGCTGATGACGGCCAACTGGTTCAGCGGCGTCGGCACCCCATAATACTCGACCATCACGCGCTCCACCAGGGCAGGGCTGGCCCGTCCGGTGCGGATCGACCGCAACTGACTCTCCAGCACCTCCAGGGTCTTCTTCATCCGTTCCTCGGTGTTCCGCATCAGTTCCTTGATCATCGTCGACTCCCGTTCCGCACTTCAAAGCAGGTTTCGATCTAACGAGCGATGAGCGTGCCGATTTTCTCCCCGCGCACGGCCCGCTTCAGGCTCTCCGGCTGCCACAGATCGAGGACGATGATCGGCAGGTCGTGTTCCATACACAACGTGATGGCGGTGGCGTCCATCACACCGATCCGCAGGTTAAGGGCCTCCAGATAGGAGAGCCGGTCGAAGCGACGGGCGTTCGGATTTTGCTGCGGGTCCTCCTCGTACACGCCATCCACCTTAGTCGCTTTGATCAGGAGATCGGCGTCGATCTCCATCGCCCGCAGCGCGGCCGCCGTGTCCGTGGTGAAGTAAGGATTGCCGGTTCCTCCCCCCAGGATGACCACCCGACCCTTTTCCAGGTGCCGAATGGCACGCAGCCGAATGTACGGTTCGGCGACAGCCCGCATCTCGATGGCGGTCTGCACCCGCGTATCCACCCCCAGCCGATTGAGGGCATCGGCGAGGGCGAGGGCGTTCATCACCGTGGCCAACATCCCCATATGGTCAGCCGTGGCCCGGTCCATCCCGTGGCGCAAGCCGTCCCGCCCCCGCCACAGGTTCCCTGCCCCTACGACGATCGCCAGTTCGACCTCCAGGTCCCGCACCTCGATGACCTTCCGCGCCACCTCCTCCACCCGGTCGGGCGCAATCCCGAAACCGGAGGGGCCGGCGAGCGATTCCCCTCCCAGTTTCAGCAACACCCGCCGGTAGTGCGGCTCAAGGGCCCTCCGGTCGACCATTATTCGAGGCTTTCTCCCAGTTCGTAGCGCACGAAGCGGCGCATCACGATGTTCTCGCCCAGCCGGGCGATGTGCTCTTTAATCAGATCTTCCACCGTGATGTCCTCGTCCTTGACGAAAGGCTGCTCCATCAGACAGACCGTCTTGTAGAACTTCTCCAGTTTCCCCTCGACGATCCGCTCGACGATGCGCTCCGGCTTTCCCTCCTCCAGGGCCTGGGCTCGGTAGATGGCCTTCTCCGCCTCCACGACGTCCTCCGGGACCTGGTCACGGGAGATGTAACGAGGAGCCGCGAAGGCGATATGGAGCGCCAGATCGTGGGCCAGGGCGCGGAACTCGGGCGTGCGGGCCACAAAGTCCGTCTCACAGTTCAGTTCCAGCATCACGCCGACCCGGTTGCCCGGGTGAGCGTACACCTCGACGAGGCCCTCGGAGGCCTCCCGGTCGGTCCGCTTGGCCGCTTCGGCCAGCCCTTTCTCCCGCAGATAGGCAACTGCCGCCTCGAAGTCCCCCCCGCTCTCCTCCAGGGCCTTTCGGCAATCGAGGATTCCCGCTCCGGTCGCTTCCCGGAGTTCCTTGATCATCGCTGTGGTGATCTCCAACTTCCTCCTCCTTGCTCTGAATTACTACGAATTCGACAGGTTACTCCGAGGCCGGCGTTTCCCCTTCCGCTGCCTCCATAGCCGCACCCGTTCCCTCCTCCTGTCCGGCGTCCGGGGGTTCCTCTCCGGGCCCGACCTCGACCTCCTCAGCCGCCTCGGCGACCGGGGCAGGCTCGGCCTCTTCGGCCGCCTCGGCGGTCGGGGCGGCCTCGGCCTCCTCGTCGGCGAAGGAAAGTTCCCGCAGCCGGGCGATCGTGGCCGCACTGAGGTACTTCTCGTCCTCCTCGGTGAACATCTCCACCTCGGCGACCTCCGGCATCTCGACCTTGCGGAGCGCGATTCCCTCCAAGACCGCGTCGGCGATCAGCCCGGTAATGAGTTTGATCGAGCGGATGGCGTCGTCGTTGGCGGGGATCACGTAGTCGATGGGGTCAGGATCGCAGTTCGTGTCCACGATAGCGATGACGGGGATCTCCAGCCGGTTGGCCTCCTTGACGGCCGTCGCCTCCCGCCGCACGTCGACCACGTACAGCAGATCCGGCAGACGCTGCATCTCCTTGATACCGCCCAGACGGCGGTTCAGTTTCTCGATCTGGCGCATCAGCCCCAGGGCCTCTTTCTTCGTCAACCGCTCAAACTCCCCGCGGTCCCGACGGGCCTCCAGGTCCAGCAGGTGGTTAATCCGCTGTCGGATGGTGTTCCAGTTGGTCAACGTACCGCCCAGCCAACGCTGGTTGACGTAGGGCATCCCGCACCGCTGGGCCTCCTGGGCGATGATCTCCTGGGCCTGTCGCTTCGTGCCGACGAAGAGAATGGTCCCCCCTTCGGCGACCGTATCCCGGACGAGGGCGTAGACCGTCTCCAGGGCCTTGATCGTCTGCTGCAGGTCGATGATGTGCACCCCATTGCGCTCGGTGAAGATGTAGGGCTTCATCTTGGGGTTCCAGCGCCGGGTGCGGTGGCCGAAGTGGGCCCCTGCCTCGAGGAGCGCTTTCATAGATGTAACAGCCATTGAGGATACCTCCTTTTTCTCGTTTTTGGACCTCCGCCCTCTTCCTCCCGCCGGGGAACCGGACCGGCTGCCAGTCCGGCACGACCCCGTCGGTCCAAGGGCGTGCGTTCTCGGGCGAACAAGCCCGGGGGTTGATTCTACCACAAAGTGGCTGGGTGGGCAAACGATGGTCGAACGTCCGCAGACTTACGCCTCCTGCTCCGTCGTCTCAGACTCCGTCGTTCCAGGAGGTGTCTGCGGAGGGATCTCGAATCGGTATCCCACCCGACGAACCGTTGTCAAAAAGACCGGATGGGCGGGGTCGTCCTCGATAGCCTTGCGCAGCCAATGCACGTGGACCTCGAGCGTCCGCGTGTCTTCAACGAAGTCCGTTTCCCAGACCTGCTCCATCAAGAAACGACGGGTGAGTACCCGCCCTGGGTGGCGCATAAAAACTTCCAGCAGGCGAGCCTGTTTGGGCGTGAGGCGGTGGTTGAGCGAGCCACGGGTCACGGTTCGCTGCTGCAGGTCCAACACCAGATCCCCGACCTGCAGCACGTTATCACTGAACGAGGGGAGGAGACGGCCGATCCGGTTGAGCAGTTTACGGGCGGTGAACGGCTCTCGCAGGTGAACGTTGACCCCGCTTCCCCTCTCCACCTCCCAATCCGACGGCACAATCAACAGGATCGGAATCTGATGTCCATCAGCGCGCACCGTCCGAGAGAACCGGTACACATCGAACCGGAGGTGTCGCCCATCCAAGACGACCAAATCGGGCGCTGTCTGCCGCAACTGAAGCAGGGCCTCCCGGCGTGTGTGCGCCTTGATCACACTGTACCCCTTCTCGGACAACGTAGGAGCCCACGACCGACGTCCTGTCTTACGGCCTTCCACCAGAAGAATGTAAGGAGACATTCGGTCTGTTCCTTCGTCCTTTCTCAGAGGCCCACCCCACTGAGGGAACGGTCGGATCGGCAGGAAGCGTCTAAGCAGCGATTCGGCGGGGAGATTCCCTCGCTTTCCCTCGGCAATCCGAGCAGCGATAACGCCACATCGTCATTATATCGAAAACACAATGGACCACAAGTCGGCCGGTTTTCGCATAGCCTGTTGAACGCCGTCCCGGCTACACCACAAGACAAAACACTCCCCCTTCGTATTATGACTACACGAAACGCTGATCAGGGCAGGGCTGCCAGCGCGGCTTCCAGATCGGCCAGCGCGCGCTCCACATACGCGCGATACCGCCGCCGCTTGTCCCGCACCGGCGGGGAAAGCGGCGGCAACAGACCAAAGTTGGCCTTCATCGGCTGGAACGTCCTCGGATCGGCGTGGCTCACGTAATAGCACAACGCCCCCAGCATCGTCGTCCGCGGCAGGACCAGCGGCTCCTCCCCGAGGACGAACCGCGCCGCGTTGACCCCGGCCACCCACCCGCTGCCGACGCTTCCCACATACCCCTCGACACCGGTGATCTGCCCGGCGAAGAACAGCCCAGGCCGCCCCCGGAAGGCCATCGTCGGCTCCAGCAGAAGCGGCGCATTCAGAAAAGTATTCCGGTGCATCTGCCCGTAGCGCACAAACTCGGCCCGCTCAAGCCCAGGGATCATCCGGAACACCCGCTCCTGCTCCCCATACCGGAGGTTGGTCTGGAAGCCGACCATATTGTACAAGGTCCCCGCCAGATTGTCCCGCCGCAACTGAACGACGGCGTACGGTCGCTTTCCCGTCCTCGGATCGATCAACCCAACGGGGCGCAATGGACCGTAAGCCAGCGCGTCCCGGCCCCGCGCCGCCAGCACCTCGATCGGTAGGCATCCCTCGAAGAACCGCGGATCCTCGCGCTCGAAGTCCCGTAGTGGGATCCGCTCCGCCGTCACCAGCGCATCCACGAACCGCTCGTACTCCTCCCGTGTCATCGGGCAATTGATGTAGTCAGCCCCTCCCCTCCCATAACGCGAGGCCCGAAAGGCAATCGACATATCGATCGACTCGGCCGTCACGATAGGGGCCATCGCGTCGTAAAAGTAAAGATACTCCTGACCCGTCAGATCACCGATGGCCCGCGTCAACGACTCGGAGGTCAGCGGGCCCGTAGCGATCACGACAGGCCCCTCCGGGATCTCCGTGACCTCCTCACGGACCACGCGAATCCGAGGATGGGCTTCAATGCGTCGCGTTACCTCCTCAGCGAACCGCTCCCGATCCACCGCCAGCGCGCTTCCGGCCGGCACGCGCGTCGCATCGGCGCAGGCCAGAATCAGCGATCCCAACCGCCGGAGTTCCGCCTTCAGCAGCCCTGGAGCCCGATCGGGCAGGTCCGATCCCAGGCTGTTTGAGCAGACCAACTCGGCCAACCGATCGGTAACGTGCGCCGGGGTCATTTTGCGGGGCCGCATCTCGTAGAGGACGACCTCCACCCCCCGCTCGGCCGCCTGCCACGCCGCCTCGCTCCCTGCCAACCCACCGCCGACCACGACCAGCCGTTTCCCCGCCATCCCCCTCCACTCCGCCAGACAGCAAGGGACGCCAACGGCGACCCCGCAAGGTCACACGTCGGCGTCCTCTGTTACACAAAAGGTCAGTGGGCCGTACGCAACCGCCTCGCGGCCAGCAGGAGGAACAGGAACCCGAGCCCGAGAAACACCGCGGTGAAGGCTCCTATGCCCGTTTGTGTGACGGTAGCGGGCACCTGGGCCGTCGGCGTGGGCGTCGTCGCCGCCCGCGTGGCACTACGGGTCGGCGTTACCTGCGCCACACCGATAGGCGTCCCCCCCGCCCGTGTGGGAGAGGGCGAGGGCGTCGGTGTCGGTGTCGGCGGCATCGGCGTGGGCGAAGGCGCGACCGTCGGCGTCATCGTGACCTCCGCCGCCTTCGCCTCCGCCTCCGTCGTCGCCGCCGAGGCTACATCGGCCGTCACGACGGTCTCAGCAGGCGGCGGCGCTACCTCCCCCCCACCGCCGAGGAGAGGCCCCCGGGCGATGAAGAAAGCCCAGGCACAGAAGGCCACGATCCCGATCAGCAACAGACCGCTCATCACGCCGACGAGGATGATGAACGTGCGGTTCTGCCGTTCCTCCCCCTCTTCCGGTTCCTCGAAATCCTCGATCTCCAGTTCTTCTAAGTCGATGCTCATCGTTCCCTCCTCCTGTCGGCTCGCCGAGGCCAACGCTACAAGTAAGATGACACCTACCGCAGGATTTCCAGATTGATCAAGGGAACAAACAACGTCTCTTCCTTTCCCTCCACGCGGATCCGTGCCGCAGGCAGCCGGCTGCCCACCGATGTCCGCGTCCAGACCGGGAACGTCTCCACCTCGCCCACCACTCCCCGGTGGGGGGAGCGCAACACCCGCACCCTGTCCCCCTCCCTCAGGGCAACGTTGGGGTCGAAGGAGGAGTCCTGCTCGGGGACGGCGGGCAAAGGCACGACGATCTCCGGGCGCACCCTTCCCCAGCGGCTTCGGAACCGCCCATCCAGCATCACCTCCCGCCCATCGTGCGCCGCCAGCAACCGGTACACGTGCGGACACATCGGCACGGATCCAATCCCCTCGGTGACGACGACGGGGAAGGGCATCGTCTGCGCTTGGGGGAGCGCCTCCGGGAGGATACCCCCACAGACGATCCCCCGCACCTGCACCTCCACCGCCCGTTCCAACACCTCCACGCCGAATCGACTTCCGCCAACCAGCACGGTCCCACGGCAGGAGACATCGACATCCCTCGACCGCAAGGGGTCCTCGGGGGACTTCGAGAGGACACGCAGGACACCGTACCCCTCCTGCCCGTTCCCCCACGCCCCTTGAATCCACAGCCCGTGGGCCTGGATCACCACGCCGCGTTCAGGGATCACCTGAACGACCTCGCCATAGAGATTGGCCCGGAGTTCGAGTTCCTGAGAGGGGGCCTCGATCAGAACCCGCCCACCACCAATCCCCGTGACGACTCCTTCGATCGGAGATCGGCAGACGCGACGGACAAGGCCTCGCGTCGCCGCGATCACCTGTCCTTTCTTGACCGCTTCCCCCGATTTGACCTTGAGGTGCTTACGGACGGCACTGGCCGGCACTTTCAGGCACCGAGAGACGTTTACAATACGGAAGCCTGTCGGGAGGCCGGCACGGGCCACCACGTCCACCGGCTCGACCTGGCTTCCCTCCTGTGCCAGCACCTCGCCCGGGACCGGCAGCAGGCGCTCGCGGCGAATCACGGTCAGCGGTGTCGCTATCGTCTGCGGCGGATAGACCTTCACGCCTACCCTCCCACGTCCCACAGCCATTGCTGAACCTGCGCTCGACGCTCCTCTGGGTCGTCCGGAAGCCGCAGAGGGCGACCACGCGCGTCGATGATCAGCCCAACCAGCCCGCCCTGAACCCGCTGACGCCCTCCTTTGCCCGGCCTCCCCAATCCCACATCGATCCCCCCACGCGGGCGGAGTTCCAGGATCGCTTCCTCGCCCAGCGGGAGGGGGAGAACCTCCAGGGACCCTTGCTCGACCTCCAGTTCCAACTCCCCGCCCCGTTCGTACTGAATCCGCACGCGAAGGATGACCTCCCCTTTCCTCGCCCGACCGACCGGCGTGACCACGGTGGCCAGGTTAAGGATGCCTCCTCCATCCAGGGCCTCCACTGCCGCCAGCGGCTTCAGCCGGGCCACCCCTCCCAACACCGGTGCCAACCCGTGGAGGTCCAGCAACAACGTGGAGATCCCCACCGGCTGGATGGCATCTAGCGCAATCAACGCAGCCTGTCCCGGGCGGGGTGCGCCCGCCAGGACCCCACCGCTCAAAAGGATCGGGTCGAATTGGGGGACCAAATGGGGATACCGCCGGCTTTTCCTGGCGGTCCATCCACCCTCGGCCACCCGCATCGCCTCCCAGATCATCTCCCGAGCCACTGCCTGCTCCAGCCACAGTTCGTCTGGAACCTCCGGCACCGTCCAGGGGAAGGCTTCCTTGTTCAGCAAGATCCCCCGCGCCGTTTCCGGGTCCATCGGGGTGGGAACCCAGCGCAGAATGCTCTCGGGGTCCTCCTCCAGCCTCTCCAGCCCCCCGAAGGCAGCCCCCTTGCCCGCGCGCACCGTCAGATACAGGTCGCCGTCGAAGACGGCAGCCACGGTCGTGTGGGCCGCCCCCAGGTCGATCCCCAGCGTCCCTTTGGGCAACTCGTCCAGATACCAGATGTACCGAATCAACTGAGCAAAGGCCGAGGCGGTGGGAGTGAGAGGCGTCATACTCCACCGCTGGAACCACTCTCCCCCGGGCAGCCTCGCCAGCCGTCGCTCGTTGTAGAAAGCCTCCAACTCCGCGCGGACCCCCTCCTGCTGCTCGACGTCCGGCTCCGGCCGGACGTTATCGGCCGACCGGATCTCGGTGAGGCCGCCGACCGCTTTCACGACGGGCTCTCGCAGCGCCTTGTTACCGGCGAACAGCACGAGCGGGCGTCGCCCCTCCTCCAGCATCGAACAGGCCAGCACAGTCGCGCTCACCAGTTCCAGCACTGGCTCGGTCGCGCCGCCGTCCGTGCCGCCGACGATGCAGACCACCTCCGGCTCCCGATCCAGGATCAACCGAACCTGCTCTTCCTCCGACATCCACCCTGCCCGGGGGTCCCGGGTGATGAGCCCGACGACCTGAGAATAGGTCCCCGCGACCGCCCGCTCCGCGCTGGCCAGGCTCAGATCGCGGACCAACCCCGCCAGCACGACCCGCAGTGGGGGCGGTGCGCTGACCAGCCCTACGAAACCGTCCACCCCCACGCCGTCCTCCTGCTCCGGCGAGATCAACGTGCCCCGCTCGTCCAGCAGGACCCGGCCCGTCGTCTCCTCGATCTGTTCGATGGCGTGCTGGATGCCGAGGATGACGTCCTGCCAGGGATCGTCCAGCGTCGTCAGCGCCTCCCCGCGAGCGACGAAGCGGTAGGCCCCGGCGACGCGGTCGAGCAAGACGACCTTCGTCAGCACCGTTCCGCAGTCGGCGACCAGGATCGAGCGAATTCCCTCTTCTGCCATATCCGCTACGTCATCCTCCAAAGAGCCTCCAGACCTCCAGGACCACATCGACGACGGCGTAAACCCGCCTCACGAGCACGGTGAGGGCGGCGATCAACGTGCCAGCGAACACGGCACCGAACGCCGAGAGCAAGAACAACCGCCCGATCTGCCCGAGGAATCCCACGATCGACGCCCCCATCCCGCTCAACCCGGACCGTCGACGAAGGGTGAACGTGAACGCCAGCAGCGCACACACCGTTCCCAGCAACACGATGAGCCCGTTGCCCAGCGCAGACGCTCCTCCCCGCGCCCACTCGGAGATCGGGCCCGTCGCGCCCACCTGGGGAATGATCGTGCCGAGGAGAGCGCCCCCCATCGCCACCGCCGCCCCTACCCCCACCAGGAAGCCGGTCGATATGTTCCCCAGAGCGGACCAGCGAGGGAAGCCTTTGAACAGGAGGAGAATCCCCAAGACGACCGGAACCAGTAGGCTGTAGGGGCGGGCCCCACCCTGCTGCAGGGAGGGCAACGCAACGCGAAAGACGACGGTTCCCACGACGATGGCGACTACGTATCCAACGCTGGCTCCAATCAGGGTGTACAGGGCCAGCCGGTAGAGAGGGTTGTCGCCGAACAGGACGTAGCTGAGGATCAGGACCGTCAGCGCGGCTCCGACGATCCCCCCAATCAGGTCTGACGTCATCGCCCTTTTCCTCCCACCACGAGGAAGACGACCATCCCCACCACCATCAAGGCTGCGACCACCCACTGGCTCATCGCCATCGCCTGGAGGTAGTATGGAAGATGCACGTCCTCTACCCCTCGGAGATCGTAGTAGACAGCCGTGCCCGGCAACCCGACGACCATTCCTCGCAACGCTCCCGCACCTGCCCGCTCCAAATAGGGCTGCGCGCTCACCTCCACCCGCGCGCTGATGCCCGCCACCAGCGGCAGGTCGGGATACCGCGCGGAGGTCTGCTCGATCCAGGCGAGGAGGTCCTCCGTCTGCCCCCCCAGCACGACGATCAGGCCCACGTCTTCTGCGGAGGTCACCCCCTCCATCGCAGCGGCTTCCGTCGCCGGCCCGCCCGTAGGGTAGATCGGACGTCGGGCCAGGTCGGCGAGCAGCCCCTGGACCCCGGAGGCTCCTCCAGGCTGATACCCCAGGTTCACCGTCCGCGCTTCGTCCGCCCCGTCCAGGGACGAGGCCAACCGATCCGCCAGGGCCGGGCCCTCCGGCCGGGTGCTCACGAAAATCAGCCGCCCCCCCCGGTCCAGGACGTGCTGGAGCAGCGCTCTGGCAACCAGGTCGACCTCCTCCGCCTCGCCAGGCCCATACTCGACGGCCACCAGCACCGGGGTTCCCCGATCGACCCGAGTCTCGATCGTATCGTAGGCGACCTGCACGTCCGCGCGTACCGCGGGCACGGCGGAGCCCGGCCCCTCTTCCATCGGCAGCCACACCCCACCCATAGGGGCCAGAATCGCCACCAGCACCAACAATCCGACGACGAGCCGCTGGATCGCCAGCCCCATCGGCCCCCGTGGCTTCTTCTCAACGCGCCGTGGGGAAATGACCGGGCGCGTCAGCAATTCCTGGAACAACTCTGCACGGGCGACACTGGCCGGCTTGGTCGTCACAGAGGGGACCGCCACCGCCTTTTCCACCGCCCCGATCAGTGGACTCGGCGGGAGGGTGCCCCTCAATCCTTCCAGCAACCCCTCCGTCTCGACCGGTTCCTCCGCGGCCTCCCCTTCCTCCCGGGGGCGGAGCGCCTGCAGCCAGTCCGGGATCTCGGCTGGGACCAACCCCTCAAAATGCTCCGGCTCCATTTCCAGCGGCGGCGCAGCGGGCGTCTCCTCCGCTGGCGGTGCCAGTTCCTTCAGCCAGTCCGGCACCTCGCCCGGCTCGAGCGACGGAACCCCCTCCTCCGAGGTGAAAACGTGGCCTCCCTTACTGACCCCTGGCGCTTCTGGCCCGGCCTCCTCGGCCGGGGCCTCGGCGGGCGCGGCCTCCTCCAGAAGCCAGGTCGGCATCGACTCCACCGATTCCTCCGCTGCAGGAGGCCCCTCCTCTTCCCTCGCCTCTTCTTCAAGAAGAAGAGGGGGTGGAGCCGCCGCTTCCTCGACCTCCCGGAGCCACGCGGGGATCTCGGAGGCGGCGGATTCCGCCGTCTCGGCCGCCTCGGGAGGAACTTCCGTGAAAGGCACAGCCCCTTCGTCCCCCCTGGGCAAAGCGGTTTCCTCGCCACCCTCCGCAGGCCACTCCGGAGCCTCGGACGGAGTCGCCGCCTCCAGCCACTCCGGCGGCCCTTCTTCCTCGCCTGGCGGTGATTCCGTTGGGAGCACCTCCCGCAGCCAATCAGGAACCTCTGTCTCCTCCCTTCCAGGGGGGGCTGCTTCCGACGGCGGTTCAGGGGCCGCTGCCCCTTCCCCACCCGGCGGTGAAGGCTCCTCAGCGGGAGCGGAGTAGAGGGCCACCTCCTGCAGCCATTCGGGGACTTCCTCCTCTCCCTCGGCCGTTTCCGCCGGGGCAGCGGGAGGGGCCGAACCGGTCAGCCATTCGGGGACCTCGACCTCCTCGACCGGGGGAGTCTCCTCCGGCCCCGGCTCCTCCGCCTCCTCCATCGTGGCGCGCAACTCGGCCAGCCAATCCGGTTCTCCCTCCGCAGGGGGCGAGATCTCTGCGGAGAACGGCGCAGCCTGCGGAGGAGCCGCTTCCGGTGCTTCCTCAGCCTCGGTAGCCGATTCCTCCGCGATCAGGGGCACCAACCTGGCCTGGCACCGCTCGCAGACGACGCTGTCCGGCGGGTTCATCGCGCCGCACATCGGGCAGCGGCGGCCGCCCCCCTCCCCGTCGGAGGCTCCGGGCAACGGCGCCCCGCACGCTCTGCAAAAGCGGCTCTCCTCCGGATTGCTCACTCCGCACTTCGGACAGGAGATCATACTTCCCCCAACCTACACATCGCTGTGGGGACGGTCGATCCCCACGATTACGCGCAGCCCTACCAGCAGCGTCCCCAAGCCCACGCCGATCAAGAACCCCCGCATCCCCGCCATCGCTGGCACCTCCATCCACCACTGGCGGAGGGTGGCCAACGCCGTGCCCAACACTCCGGGCAGGGGGATCGTGCCCAGCAGAACGATCAACGCAGCGGCGAGGAAGAACAGCACCTCCACGCCCCGCCGGTGACGGAGCAACCGAAAGGCGGAAAAGGCAAGGACGATCGCCACCAGCCCCGCTGCCGCGGCCTGGAGGGGATACAACACGTTTCCGAACCACCAGTCGCTCATCCTGCGGGCCGAATCCACCGCCAGCCCGGCCGAGGTAACAAAGAGGGAGACCAAGGCGGTGACGATGAGGACCAGGCTGTAGCCTCGCCCCGCGCCTCGGCCCGCCAGGCGGCCGAGATGGACGCGGAGGATGTTGAGGAAGCCGAGGATAAAGGCAAAGGCGGCAACGATCACCGCCCAGCGCACCATCTCATCGCGGACCGTGATAAAAGGCTCGACGGGGAACAGGTAACCCAGCAGGGTCAACACACCTGCTCCGACGGCGATCGCTGTAGGGAGGATCCGCTTCGTGAAGCGTTCCATCCGTTCTCCCTCTCAGAACAATCCGAGGACCTTCAACAGGATCAAGGCAATAATAACGAAACGCAGAACGTCCTGGGCTCTCAGGCTGGCTAGATACTGGGGAAGGCGGACCAGCCTCGCCCCCCCTGCATAGAACTCCTCCCCCACAGCCAGAGAAGTGTCTGCCGGATAAAGAGCGCTAGCAGCCCGAAGCCGATCCGCCGCCACCATCTGTCGGGCCCCGATGCCCGCGGCAGCGATAAGGGCGACCTCCTCTTCGTAGGCGCCAGCCAGCACGTTCCCCATCACCCGATCGTGGCGCACGAAATCCGCCGCGCCGAGGGCGTACACCACAGGATCGGCTGCAATGAAACGGACGGCGGCCGGGTCGTACCGCTCCGGAGCGCCCAGACGGTTGCTCGCTCGACGGAGGGCATCCTGCGCTAAGAGCATCAAGGTCGGATCGCCCACTGTGACGATCGGCGGGGTGCTGTACGCCGTCGCCGCATCAGCGATCCCCTCAAGCACCTGAAGCCCTGCTAGAGAGGTCCCCGTCTGGCTCCCCCCGATCCCCCCCCACCCCAGTCCCAAGTGGAGGGCCTGCCCTGCCTCCGCAGCGTGCCCCAGTTCGGCCGGGATCTGGTCGAAGGCGGAAAGCGGGCGAGCGTAGAGGGCCCGTCTGCGGCGGATCTGGACCCAGGCCAGGGCTAGAAAGAGAAGGGCGAGAAGGATCAACAACAACGCGATGACCTCTGCTTTTCCCATCCGTTACGGCTCCTGTTCCACAGGCCGTGTTTCCAATTGGGCCAGCAATCGGTCTACGGCCTGCCCGTCCATCAGCCACTCCGCCATCTTGGAAACGAACGACTGGTCGATGAAGCCGGTCAGCAACGGCTCGCCGAACAGGATCGCGTGGCCCACCACCGGCCCCAGCGCGCGGGCCCCTTCCAGCAGGGGGAGGAGAACCGGAAACCATCCGGCAGCCGCCAGACGGTGCAGCCACATCTCGGCCCGTCGCTCCACGCCGGTCCTCTCGCTCTCTGCCGATAGTATACCGGGTTCCGGTAGTTTTGACAACGCGCTGGTCCCCTGGGTATTCGAAGTGAAGGACGTGCGAAGTTTCAAATTTAGTTCAGTATAGCACGTTTTCACCCCGAGACAACCTTCCCAACGACCGGGGGTGCGCTTCAGTTGGGGGCGAAGGTATCCTACGGTTCCGTCACCTGGAGGTTGTCGAAATGGACCTCGACCCCTGCCTCGTAGAATGCGCCAGCGTAGAGGGCAACGTCGCCGTGGGGGAACTGGGAGTCCTCCTCCCGCGCCAGTTGTTCCCCGTTGACGATGAACGTCAAAACATCACCCTGACAAATCACCTCCAACACGTTGGTCGCGTTCCCGCGGTGGACGGCCTCGGAAGGTGTCCAATCGCCCCCCAGCAACACCTCCTGCCCATCGACGAACTTGCTGACCAGGAAATATCCGTCTCCGCTAATGGAGAAGCGGTAGAAATTAGAGGGGTCCTGCACGCGGACGAGGACGCCGTACTCGTTGTCGTCCGGGCCGGCGACCTGAGTGGCCTCCACGGAGAGGTGGAAATCCCGAAAATCCTTTCCTGCCGCTGCCCAGGCGAGTTGATTGGGGACCAACACGCGGATCTGCAACACACCGTCCTGTACAACGACCTGAGCCGTGGCATCCGATTCGGCCCGCCAGTTCCCAGAGGAGGAGAAATCCTCAACCCAGGGCAACGAATTTCCCCGGCTGCAAGCGGCCAGGAGAAGTAGCGCGAGCATCCACAGAGCCGCCCCTCTTTTTCGCTTCATCCCCCCTCCTTACAGGAGGATTATAGCACGAGAAAGGAATCTGCAAAAGAGCGGGAGAAGTCAATCCTGCCCCCGCTTGCCACCTTCGGTTTTCTGGTATATCATATTTACACCAGTATGCATCTGGCCCTCAGGCCAGGAGAAAGGAGGATGCCTCGGCAAAACACAGGGTGGTTACACTTTATGATGCGGTTCGAGCAAATTTTGCACCACTAATCTCTAACTCTATAGAAAGGAGAAGGTGAGATGTCCCGAAAGACAGCCTGGAGTGTTCTCGTGCTGGTGCTCGTCGCTGCGGTTTTGGTGTTCAGCGGCTGCAAGCCGGCCGAGCCGGAACTGGGGTCCGAGGAGAACCCCATCGTCTGGGCCTTCGTCCCCTCCGGCGAGATGGAGCGGGTTTCGGCTGGCGCGCAGCAGGTGGCGGACCTGCTACACGAGCAGACTGGCCTCTACTTCAAGACCTTCGTCGCCACCGAATACGCTGGCGTGATCGAGGCGATGTGCAGCGATCCGCCCGAGGCCCATATGGGTTCCCTGGCGACATTCTCCTACGTCCTGGCGGCTGATCGTGGCTGCGCCGAGGCGGCTCTGGTGGCCGTCCGTTACGGCAGCCCCACATACAACGGGCAGATCATCGTCCGCGCCGACAGCGGGATCAACAGCATCGAGGACCTGAAGGGGAAGACCTTCTGCCGTCCCGACCCGCTCTCCACCAGCGGCTGGATCATCCCCATGCTCACGATGCGGGCCGCCGGTCTGGATCCTGAGACCGACCTGGCGGAGATCGTGGATGCTGGTGCCCACGACGCGGTGGTGGCCGCCGTCTACAACGGCGACTGCGACGCCGGTGCCACCTACGTGGACGCCCGCGCCCGCATTGAGGACGAGCATCCCGACGTGATGGAGAAGGTCGTGGTCATCGAGGTCACCGCCGACATCCCCAACGACGGCGTTCAGTTCGTCCCCTCCATGCCTCAGGAACTGCGGGACAAGATCGTCGAGGGCCTGCTGGCCATCGCCGATACGGACGAGGGCAAAGAGGCGTTGAACATCGCCTACCAGTGGGACGGCTTGGTCAAGGCGGACGACTCCTTCTACGATCCATTCCGGCAGGTACTTCAGGCCTCCGGCATGAGCATCGAGGAACTGATTCAGGAATAGTCCCCAAGACAGCCGATCCGAAGGAGATGCAGAGGGGGGACCTCCGGGTCCCCCCTCACACCAGCGAGAGGGAAGATGCTAGAGGTCAAACATCTCACCAAGATCTACGAAGATGGGACCGTTGCCCTGCGGGATGTAAGTTTCACCGTAGAGGACGGCGAGTTTCTGGTCATCATCGGCCTCAGCGGCTCCGGTAAGTCCACTCTCTTGCGCTGTATCAACCGGCTGATCGAGCCGACGGAGGGGCAGATCATCTGGAACGGGGTCGACATCACGGCGGCCGACCCGGTACAACTGCGCCAGATTCGTCGCCAGATCGGGATGATCTTTCAGCAATTCAACCTGGTCAAGCGGTCGACCGTACTGACCAACGTGCTCGCCGGTCGGCTGGGGTACGTCAACCCGTGGGCCAGCCTGCTCCACCGCTTTCCCAAGCAGGACGTGGAGATGGCGATGCGAGCGCTGGAACGGGTGGGCATCGCCGATCAGGCCCACAAGCGGGCGGACGAACTGAGCGGCGGTCAGCAACAGCGGGTCGGCATCGCACGGGCGCTGATGCAACAACCCAAGATGATCCTGGCCGACGAGCCCGTAGCCAGCCTGGACCCCGTCCTCGCCCACTCCATCCTGGGCTACCTGGAGCAACTGAACCAGGAGGAAGGAATCACGGTCCTGTGCAGCCTGCACTACCTGGACCTGGTCCAGCGGTACGCCACGCGGGTCATCGGCCTGCGGGACGGCCGGATCGTCTACCGGGGCACGCGGGAGGACATCCGCCGGATGACCGACGAAGAGTTCAAGGAAATCTACGGCGAGGAAGCGGTCCGGGTCAGCGTGGGCCCGCGCGAGGGAGGGATGTAAATGGCAACGCGGACCATCCGTAAGGACAAACAACCCAGCCGAGTTTCTCCCCGTGCAGCAGGGATCGCTTCTCTGTTCATCCCCGGGCTGGGGCAGATCCTGGCACGGGAAACGCGGCGGGGGCTGCTGCTGTTCGGCTCCATCGTCAGCATCATCGGCCTGACCGCCTGGCGGATCTACGAACTGGCCCATCTGGAGCCGGGCCCCCTGGCGATGCTAACGAAGGCGGTCCAGCGAAGGCCCGTCTTCCTGATCCCCCTTCTGGTCGGGATCGTGGCCCTCTGGCTGTGGTCCGCGTGGGACGCTTACCAGCAGGCCCATCCGGAGCGGCGGGGGGGGGGGGGGGTCTTCATCCTCGTCATCGTCCTCTTCTTCACCCTGGGCTGGCAGATCGGTGAGATCGACCTGTACAAACTGGTGACGGAACTTCCCGACGCCTGGCGGCCTCTCTCCCAGGTCCTCTGGCCCTGGCCGGCAGCCATAGAGCGGCAGGAGGAAGTCCTGAGCGCCGGGGCGGACATTCTGGTGCCGTGCGACGAGAACCCTCCCCCGCCCCCTGAAGAAGTGCCGGGCCAGCCCTATCTGGTCGCTACGCCGACCTGCGGCGAACTCTCCACGCTGGACGAGAACAACCAGATCATTCCCGGGACGACGCTCCACCTCGTCGGCCGCGGTTTCGCGCCGAACACGGAGACCAAGATCTGGTGGGTCGACCCCCTGGGCAACGAGTTCGTCGTCCGTCAGGGGGGCGAGTACATCGTGTTCGAGACGGACGAGACGGGGTCGTTCGAGATGGATCTGGTTATGCCCTACCGGCTCATCCCGCCCAGCGCTGCCGGTCCGCAGATCCACCGGGTGGAGGCCCGCCAGGTGGTGGGCACTGGCCCCGCACGCCCCAGTGAGCCGCTCCGCATCAGCATCGCGCGGATGATCGAGACCATCTTCCTGGGGATGATGGCCACCATCTTCGGCATCCTCTTCTCCATCCCGATCAGTTTCCTGGCCGCCAAGAACCTGATGTCCGGCTCCCCGGTCACCCTGGTCATCTACTACATCACCCGCACCATCCTCAACATCGTCCGCTCCATCGAGCCGCTGATCTGGGCCATCATCGCCGTCGTGGTCGTAGGGCTTGGGCCCTTCGCGGGCATCCTCGCCCTGACCATTCACTCCATCGCTGCGCTGGGCAAACTCTACTCCGAGGCCATCGAGAGCATCGATCCCGGGCCGATCGAGGCGATCCAGGCCACCGGCGCCAACCGGCTTCAGACCATCGTATACGCCGTCATCCCGCAGATGATCCCGCCCTTCGTCTCCTTCTCCATCTATCGTTGGGACATCAACGTGCGTATGTCCACGGTCATCGGCCTGGTGGGCGGCGGCGGCATCGGCTTCGTGCTGATCCAGTACATCAAGTTGCTGGACTACCGGGCAGCGGGGATCGCCGTCTGGTTCATCGCCATCACCGTGGCGATCCTGGACTACGTGAGCGCGGAGATCCGGCAACGGTTTGTGTAAAATAACCACGGAGGCACGGAGAACACAGAGAAAAGACTCTGTGCCCTTCGCGTCTCCGTGGTGAAACGTTATGGCCGAACTGACAGTCGTGATCGTGAGCTGGAATGTGAGGGACCTGCTGGCCGCGTGCCTGAGGTCCCTCTTCGCTGACCTGGAGCGGTGGGGAGGGGCGGCGGAGGTCTGGGTAGTGGACAACGGCTCCACCGACGGCACGCCGGAGATGGTGGCCCGTGACTTTCCCCCCGTCCGCCTCATCGCCAGCGAGGAGAACCTGGGCTTTGCCGCCGGGAACAACCGGGCGATGCGGGAGATTCTCGGTGAGGGTGCGCCGCAGGTCGCGGGGCGCGGGGCGCGGGGCGCAGGGCGCGGGGCGCAGGTTGCAGGGCGCAGGGCGCAGAGCGCAGGGCGCAGGGTGCACGTCTGGCTGCTGAACCCGGATACGGAGGTGCTGCCCGGGGCCACGGCAGCGCTGGTGGAAGCCCTGGAGTCCCACCCGAGGGCCGGCGTGGTCGGCGCGAAACTCCTCTACCCCGACGGCTCCCTCCAGCACTCCGCCTTTCGCTTCCCCGGCCTCCTCCAACTGGCGTTCGACCTCTTCCCCCTCCCCGCCCGCCTCTACGAGACCCCCCTCAACGGACGGTACCCACGACGACTATACGAAGGCACGGCACCGTTCCCCGTGGACCACCCCCTGGGGGCAGCGATGATGGTCCGGACCGAGGCCATCCGGCAGGTGGGCCTGCTGGACGAGGGGTTCCGGATGTACTGCGAGGAGATCGACTGGTGCTGGCGGATGCGGAAGGCGGGATGGAAGGCCCTGTGTGTGCCCACGGCGCAGGTCGTCCATCACGCCGGTCAGTCCACCAAACAGGTGCCCATCCCCTCGTTCGTCAACCTCTGGACCAGTCGGGCGCGGCTCTACCGAAAGCACCACGGGCCGGTGCGCCGTCGGCTGGCACGGGCGTTGGTCCGTATGGGAATGCGGAGGCGGATGCGGGGAGCATCGCAGGAGTGGCGGGGGGC
>DROW01000089.1 GCA_011388675.1 Chloroflexota bacterium
ACCCCCTCCCCATCCCCTACGCCGACCCCTACGTCTACTCCCGCCTATCCCCTTCCCCGGACCGCCCTTACCCCCAAGCCGGGGGCCACGCCCGCCCCTCCAGACGCCCGGATCACCCTGCAGACCTTCGCCCTGGGTGAGGAGGGCGGTCGGCCCGTCGATCCCGGCGACACCTTCCCTCCCGGGGACCATCGGGTCTACCTCTTCTTCACCTACGAGGGGATGCAGCAGGGGGCGGTCTGGACCTACGGCTGGTATCACGAGGGGAAGTACCTGGACGGAAACACCTGCCTGTGGGGGGTGGTAGAGGAAACGTGCCCTCGCGTCTTCGGGGAGAGAGGGAACACCTTCCTCTTCTTCAACCCGCGGTCGGTGGAGACGGGCGAGTATCCCAACGGATACGTCCCTGGGACCTACGAAGTGCGCATCTGGATCGAGGACCGGTTCCAGGGGAGCCTTTCCTTCACCATCGTGGAAGAGGGGGAATGACGGCTACCCTCCAGGGGCCATCACCCA
Source organism: Chloroflexota bacterium (assembly GCA_011388675.1). GTDB lineage: Bacteria > Chloroflexota > Anaerolineae > B4-G1 > DUEL01 > DUEL01. Next base: position 517 of record DROW01000089.1, read on the forward strand.
GAGGATCAGCGCGGAGACGGCCGGCACCGTCAGGTTGTCGGTCCCCCAGGGGGAGATCGCTTCGACCACGGCCGTGGTAAGGGCGACGAGCAGGGCGACGGGGACGGCCCGCCAGCCCGGGAAGGGGGTCCCGCTCAGGAAGGCCAGCGGCAGCGCCGTCGCCGCCCACGCGACGACCAGGAAGGTCAGCGAGCCCTCCAGGGTGCGGTAGCCGCCTGGCACCCGGAACTTCCGCCGTCCCCACCGCCTGCCGACCACCGCGGCCAGTGCGTCTCCCCACGTCATCGGCATCAACGAGGCCACCAGCAGCGGCTTGGTCTCCCACAGCCACCAGGTCAGGGCGGCGAAGGCGATGGGGAAGTAGATGGTGCCCAGCCGCCACCGCTCCCCGGTCTCCATCGCCCGAAAGGTCCCTTTCCAGTACGAAAGGGCGTTGATGAAGACGAAGGAGACCGGGGGGATGAGGGCCATCCATCGACTTCGGAAGGCCAGGAGGAAGAGGACGGTCATCCCGGCCGCGATGTGGACCACCTTGCGGGTGAAGTCGACCGAGTACCCCTGCCGTCTGCGCAGCCACTCGGCCGCCCCGAGCGCGGCGAAGAGATAGAGATAAGCACCGAGCAGAACAGGGAGATCCCTCATCCTCAATACGCCTCTACACTACCAACTGGGCATACAAGTCTTCCAGGCTTAGGTGGGGGCAGACCGTCTCCCGACACTGAAGGGTGAGGGCGGCGGCGGAGAGGCCCAGCCGGACCGATTCGCTGGGGGGCAGGTCTTCCAGGATGCCGAAGACCACGGCAGCGGTCAGGGCGTCTCCGACCCCGGTGGGGTCGACGATGGGCACAGCGATGGCGGGCAGGTGTCCGCTCTCGTCGGCCGTGGCGTAGCACAACCCCCGCTCGGCCAGCGTGACCACCGCCATACTTACCCCTCGGGCCACCAGCCGCCGGGCGATCTCGATCGGCTCGATGCCGGCGGACATCTCTCCCAGCAGGGCCCCGGCCTCCTCCAGGTTAGGGGTGACCAGGTGGAGGGAAGGAAGGTACGGCCGGAGGCGGGGGGCGAGAAGCGTGGAGGTCGGGTCGGCGCAGACGGGACGATCGTACCGGCGGGCCAGCCGGAAGACGGTCCGCAGGGCGGCGGGAGAGAGGTTGGCGTCGACGACGACGATGCGGGCGTCGCGGAAGAGACGGCGACGGTCGTTCAGGTAGCGAGGGGTGATCTGCTCCATCGCCCGCATATCGGCCAGGGCGGTGATCAACTGCCGCTCCTGATCCAAGAAGGCCAGATAGGTCCCGGTGCGGACGTCGGGGTGGACCAGCACGTGTTCGACGTCTATCCCGGTCTCCCGCGCCTGGTCGAGCAAGTATCGTCCGGTCCAATCGTTCCCCACCGCGGAGAGGAGGACGACCTTCAGGCCCAACCGGGCCAGGTTTTCGGCGATGTTGCGGGCCACGCCACCGGGGCTACAGCGGATGATCCCCGGGTTGGAGGTACCACCCTCCATCGGCCCCTGAACCTGCCCTTTCACGTCCAGCCCCATTCCGCCGATCACCAACGCGTCCATTCACCCTTCCTCCGGGTGTGACGTGGGGCGCAACAACGCGACGACCTGTCCCAGGGCGTTCCTTTCCACCTCGCTTCGCCCGCCGATGATGCGCTCCCTCTCAACGATGAACCGGAAGCCGTGCTCCTCGCGGATGAATCGTCCTCCCTGGAAATCCGCACCACTCACCTCCACCCCTTCGAGCGCGCCTCGCTCCCCAAGGCACCGTCCTCGAACCAAGATGACGTCCCCCGGCCGAGGGACGGCTTTCTCCCACATCTTCTGCTCCTCTTCCTCCCATCCGATCGGCAGTTCCTTCAACCAATCGGGTGCCCCGTCCGGCCCGATCTCGATGGCGAAGTAAGGGACGCGGAAGTCGATCATCAGATCCCTTTCCTCCTCCATCTCGTGGGGGTCCACGGTCGGGGGCAGAACGTGGTACGTCCGCCCTCCGATCCGCAGCGTCCCGCCCCGCCTCCGCAGCGTCGCCGGAAGGCAGAACAGGCGCGGCTCCATCTCCCCCCCGGTGTTGCGTTGGAAGATCGGGATCCAGATCGACGCGCAGAGCGGTTCCTCCTGGAGGACGTCCACCCATTCCTCAAGGGACCGGTTCAGGCTCTCGATCCAGCGGAGGGCCTGCTCGCACTGTTCCTGCCGGTCCGGGGCGTTTTCCCACGCCCAATGCCGAGCGGCCCGGCGGAAGAGATCGCTGGCCCGATCGTACCACTCGGCCGCCTTGGTGTCGTTGCCCAAAGCGTGGTGGGTGAGGCCGAGGGCGTAGTTAGCGACGGCCCGGTTGTGGTAGTACTTCGGCCCCGGCTGCTTATCCAGGGTCAACTGAGCCTCCTCGTTGTACTCCAGGGCCCGTCCCAGCCGCAGGGAGGAGCGGTAAACGTCGGCGAGGTGAATGAGCGACAGGGCGTAACCCACGGGCCAGTCGCTTCCCCCCTGTGCGGCCTCTTTGGCGTTGGCGGCGTACCGCTCCGCGAGGGCCCACTGCTGCCGTGCCAGCGCTGCACGGCAGCGCCTGAGCATCGCCCTGAGGAGAGAGGAAAGCCTTTCCTCAACGACCAACTCCATCGGCAGGTAGTCCAGCGGGACGTTGATCATCCTCGTGCCTCCCCACCTTCCCGACCGTTCTCTCGGGCCGGGCGCGTCGTACCCGTCGGCGGCACCGCGCGCTCGACCGTCTCGTGGAGTTTCTCCAGGAACCGAAGGGGCTCCAGCGGGACGAAAGCCCGGACGCCGGGATCGTAGGACATCCACCGCAGCGTCTCGATGAGGCGGAGGGCGATCTGGTAAGCGGAGACCTGCTCCCGACTGACCAGGGCCTGGATGGCTTCGGTCAGGGTGAGGACCATTTCCGCCTTTGCCTGGGCGCTGACCGCCTCCAGGCTGGCCAACGCGGCCTCCCCTTCCGCCTGCAGGGTGAGCATATCCCGTTCCAGTTCGGCCTGCCACGTCCGAATCCACTGATCGAGCACCTCGTCGCGGAGTTCTTTCGCCGCTTCCTCCTCTCCCTCCGGCAGGCTGACCTGGATGTCGATCCGACCGATGTCCACGCTGATGATGCGCGCGCCAACCGCACGGACCTTATTGGGCAACTCCTTCTGCATCTGCTTACGGATGGATTTCCAGCAGGAGTTTTTCTCCTTCTCATCACCAGGACAGACCAACTGATCCAAACGGAACTGGCTGATCAGACCTCTCAGGAAGCCTTCGGCCTCCCCGATCACCACCCGCCCGGTCCACTTCATCACCTGGTCCTCTCGTTCCTCCTCCCGGATGCGGATGGCCGTGGCTGCCCGCAACACCGCTTCCTCGGTGAAGGGGTATGGACGGTCTGCTGTAGGCCGGATGGGGGTGTCGCTTCCAGGCGGGCGGTCGTCGATCTTGAATAAGACGTCCACGTCGCAGGCGATGGGGATCCCATCCCGCGTCAGTGCGTTCACCGTATATCTCCAATGCTGTGGACGCAGGTCCACGATCTCCCACACCCGCTCGAACCGCTCCAGGCGGTGGTAGCCGGGGCCGAGAACCCGTTTGAGCACCCCCCGGCATTCGGTGACGACCGCGCTGTCGTTGTAGACGACCAGGAGCCCCGGCCCGCCGATCTTCGCCAGGGAATTTGTGAGGTCCCCCTGCAGCCTCCCCTCCTTGACCACCAGCCAGGGATCGGCTTCGACCTGACCGAAGACAGCGATCCTTAGATAGTCCAGGCCCGCGCCGATCCCGCCCAGGTCGTACAATTGATCCAGATACCAGGCCGGGATCAGCAACGCCGCGCACATCACCGCGATCGCCGGGACGAGGTTCAGAAGCGCAAACCCGGCCGTTTTGAGCAGGTGGATCTCTTCTTCCCCTCTCAGGGGAGCGCCGACGATCTCCACGGCGATTGCAACGACGAGAAGGCCCAGGAAAGGAAGCGCAAGGACGAGGAGGGCTTTCGCCAGGGCTCGGAGCAATCGTTTCAGCGAGGGCATCTCGGCTATTCCCCTCCTTTCCCCTTCGCTCCTTGCTCCCCGATCCGATGCCGCGCCTCCCGCAGGGGCTCCAGGGCGGTCTTGGGGAGCAGCCGCCTGGCCAACGGCTGAACCGCCATCGTCTGGATGACGTCGATGAAGAGATCGACGATCTCCTCCGGGGAGACCATTCCTCGTCGTTCCTTCAGACGGCTGAGCCGGTCGCTGATGGCCCGGATCGCTTCCACCTGGGCTTTTGCCCGGGCCTTCTCGATTTGGCGCATCCGCGACCGCTGTCCCTCGGCCTGTCGTTGCATCACCCGGCGCACCCAGTAGGCCTGCCACGCCCGGATGCGTTGCTCGAAGATCTGGCGGCTCTTCTCCTCCGTCGGCAGGATGTTGCTGATACCGCCGCCCATCAGTTGGATCCCGTAGTCGCGGAGTTCCTTTTTCAATTCCTTTTTAAACCGCCCGATGATCTCCTTGCGCGGGTCGTCCGTCAGTCGGTACGGGGCGCAGAGATCGTCGAACCGGTACTCGGCGATGATGTTGCACAAGATGCGCGTGCCCAGGACCCGCGGGAGGTCGTCCCAGTCGTGGACCTCCATCCGCTCCGGGGTTTGCCCTTTCCCCTTGTGCTCGATGAACTGAGCCTTGTGGAGGGCCAGGAAGGCGGAGCGGGCCCGGAAGGGGAAGGGCTGCCCTAGTTTGGGACGCATCTCCCCGCAGTCGATCCGGAACGGCGCGAAGGCGAGCACCGACACGCCGATCCCGTCTTTGGTGCGAGCCTCGACTTTGAAGGCCCGCAGTTGTTCCCGCAGGTCGATGGCCTGGGTAACCCTGTCGGCGAACCCCAGGAAACTCAGTCCGGGCCGTTTTACCCCTTTGAATTTCACCCCGTCGCTGATCACGGGGGCGTGATCGCACCGGCTGATGACCACCCCCGGCCCGGAGAGGAACTTGGCGAAGGGCCGCCCCCCCATCTGCCTCTGCTGCTCCACCTTGTTCGCCCCCCACTGGTTGCTGTGGATCAGGTAATAGGGGAAGTTGGTGCCCAGCACCCAAGCGCGCAATGCTTTGAACGCATCCTTCCGCTGGCCGGGATCGGACAGAGGGAGCAGGTAGGGGGCGAAGAAGTACAGGAGGCCTACGAAGGTGGCGAGCGAGGGCACAGTCAGCAGCAGAATCCCCGCCACGCCAGCGCGCAGGTATCCCCAGATGCCCGTCAGGCCGAGCCAGAGCACCAACACGCCAGCGGCGGAGAGCAGTTTGTGATAGCGGGTCCGGCGCCCCAGCACGAGCAGCAGCCCCCCGAGGAGGATAGTGGAGATGGTGAGTTTCCACATAAGGGAATCCACCGCCTGTGTCAACTCTGTACCGGTCAGAGTCTGCTCAACCGTTCCATCAGGTCTTCCGGCGTCGTCGCCTCCACCGGCACGTAGACGATACCGGGGTAGTAAGTCCTGAAAAACGCTTCCAGATCGCCGTCCCACCTCCCAGGGTTCACAGCGACGACGCGGCGGACGTCGAGGTCGCCGATGCCGGCGTCGTCCGCGCTGCCGCCGACGGTGAACCGATGGATGTCCCAGGTGGCCTCCACCACCGCCCGCGCCCACGTCTTGTCCGCCCCCGGCGGCAGCAGCACGTAGGTCCGCTCGTACTGGACCCGGGGCAGGCCGCGCGGCGAGGGCGCGGGCGGCGGAAGATCGGGAACCGGCGGCAACTGTGCCAGCGCTACCTGCAGGGCCTCCGGGTCTTCCGCCGCGATCGGCACGTAGAGGACACCGGGGTAATGAGCCTCGAAGAACGCCTGGAGGTCACCGCCCCAGGCCGACGGATTGACGGCGACGACGCGGCGGACGTCGAGGTCGCCGATGCCGGCGTCGTCCGCGCTGCCGCCGACGGTGAACCGACGGGCGTCCCAGGTGGCCTCCACCACCGCCCGCGCCCACGTCTTGTCCGCCCCCGGCGGCAGCAGCACGTAGGTCCGCTCGTACTGGACCCGGGGCGAGCCACGCACCGGGTCGAGGTAAGGGCGGGGGTTGAGGTAGTGGGAGGTGGCGCGGAGGGTGAGCCCGCGGATGCGCAACCCCAGATGGAGGTGCGGGCCGGTCGTGTTGCCGCTTTGCCCGGCCAACCCCAGGACCTCCCCCTGGGCCACGTCGACGCCGTCCTCGGCCAGGATCTGCTGGAGGTGGGCGTAGAGCAGGGTTACCTCGCCCACGGCAGGGATCAGGCTGACGACCCGCACGTAGTTGCCGTAGGCCGTTCCCGATGGACCGATGCTCACCCGGCCCGCCAGGCAGGCGCGGACCGGCGTGCCCTCCGCCGCCTGAAGGTCCACCCCTTCGTGCCCGCCGTGGAGCCAGTGGACGTGGTGGACCGGGTCGAAGGAGGCCTCGAAGTAGCGGCGTTGTCGCTCCCCGAAGGCCTGCGTGTAGGCCCGGGTTACGGTTGGCCACGCCAGCCGCACGGTCGACGGGTGGGGCATCCGGCGGCGGCTCCCGACGCGGGTCGGGATCTCGGTGCCAGCCCAGGCCACACCGGCGAAGGTCGGATCGGGAGAGCGGAGCAGGTAGGCGTAAGCCGCCTCCAGTCGGTCGTACTGGCTACAGAAGAAGTAGAACTCGGCGTACTGCTCCCCCTTTTCCGCCGGGGATTGCTCGGGGGCGACGTTGGCGAAGGCCGAAACCACCAGCGGACGGTCCGTCCGTTCCATATAGAGGCGAAGGAAGCGGAGGGCACCGTGATAATCCCGCATCTCCTCCCAGGAGGTCCAGCAGACGTGGCAGCAGACGAAATCCGCCCCTTCCAACGCAGGCCCGCACCCTTCCAGGAATTGGTCGTCGGGGACGGCGGGGGCCTCTGCGGACAGCCGGGGGGTCGACCAGGCCAAGCCGGGGAACCCCACCTGCAGGGGGGGACCGAAGGCGGTCCGCAGCCGCTCCGCCACCTCCAGGAACCAGTCGGAGAAGGCGGCGGGGCTGCCCCAGGAGACGCCGTACCCCCGTCCGGTGAGGTTGGGCTCGCCGTGGACCTCAAAGTGGGTCGCCCCTTTTCGCAGGAAGGCCTCCACGCGGGGGGCCATCTCATCCACGAACGCCTCCGGGGAGGTCGGCTGGGTACCCGGCTGTGGGCTCAGCAGTTGAACGAAGAACGTGTGGATGCCGATCCCCCGGCAAGCGTCTAAGAGGAGCGGGTCGGCCCGAGCCGAGAACTTCACCGCTTCGATCTCTGCCTGCCGAAGGGTCTCTATCTCCGTCGGCGTCAGCGGCCCTTTGCCGACGTACAGCCCCGCCTTCGCGAACGACATCGTGCACCTCGCTAGGGGGTTTCCCCACGGATGAAGCAGAGGATCCCCTCGGCAACACCCCGCGCCACCACGTCCGGATGCCCCTGCAAAAGGTCCCGATCCCCTCCCATAAACCCTACCTCAATGATGGCGGCCGGCGTCTTCCGGTCGATCTCGTAGAAGATGTGGTACTCGGTCATATCGGGCGTGATGCTCCACCGGTGGATGGTCAGCCCCGTGCGGGCCTGATACCGGCTGGTCAGACAGGCGACCAGGTAGTCCTCCACCTCGGGAATCACGCTGTCCTCGGCGCGGGCGACCTTGAAACCGGATGCCTCGGAGGGAAAGCAGGAATCAGCGTGGATGGAGACGAGGACGCGGCCACGGTACCCCCGCAGATGCTCGTCGTACTCCCCCAGCAGGTCCACCTCGTACCCGAGGAGGCGGAGGAACTCCGCCGTCCGCTGCGCGACGTCCAGGTTGATCTCCACCTCTTCCCAACCATCCGGGCAGACAGCGCCGGGATCGTGGACCCCGTTCAGGTTCCCGGAGTGCCCGGCGACGATGCCGACGGGGAGGGGAAGCGAGGGCGTGGCGGTCGGCGCGGGGAGAGGGGTCGTCAACGGGACGGAGGAGACAAGGGTCGGGGAGGGCTCCGCCTCGGTGGGGGATGCTGGGACGGCCTGGGCGGGGGGACGGAAGCCGCTCCACAAGGGATGGGTTAGCGCGCCGAGGGCGGCAAGGAGGATGACCAGCGCCAGGAAGCGGGGAGCGCTGGTCGGCGCGGCAGGGATGTTCCGCTGGGGTCGCGCGTGGCTGGCGGACATCGGCCGGTTCTCCTTACGTCACCTATCTTACCCTATCGCCCGCAGGCTGTCAACCTGTACGTGGAAGCGGGCTGGGGGCCCACGGTGCGTGGAAGTCAGCCGCCCGTTCCCTGGCCCCAATGGAACGCTCTCGCTCTCCTGGCAAGAACGCCATCGCCTTGTCATTCTTCTGCTTCTGTGTTACACTCCCTCTTTGCTCGAATTCCATCGAAGCAAGGAGCCGCGATGTCTGGAAGGTGGCTGGCGCGCATAACGTCTTTCGCCCTGGTGCTCTTCCTGTTGGCCGTTTCGACGAGCGCCCTCCTGGCTGCTCCACCGCGCCAGGAGGATCAGATCGTCATCTTCTTCCCCGCCGACAATGCCGTCGTCAGCGGGGTGGTGGAGATCGTCGGAACGGTGACCCATCCCAACTTCGACCGGTACAGCCTCTACTACGCCCCCGGCCCAGCGCCAACCGCCCAATCCGTATGGACCCCCATCGTCCTCGACGTGCGCACGCCGGTGGTCAACGACGTGCTGGCGACGTGGGATACGGCGGCGCTGACGGAGGACGGCCAGCGAGTCGTGCCGGACGGCGTCTACACCCTCACGCTGGTCCGCTGGCGGCAGGGCAGCACGTCCCCAGACCAGGTCTTCGTCCGCAACATCACCGTGCGCAACGAGGGGGTCGAGACGCCCACCCCCACCCTCACCCCGCTGCCCACCCCCGTCCCGATGACGCCGACCCCGGTCCCCATCGAACAACCACCCACCGCCACCCCCCGTCCCACGCCGACCCTGGCACCGGGGGAGACCCCTCCCCCACCTGGAGAGGAAGGGGGGGACGGGGGAGCCGTCTTCGACCTGGGCCTCGCACGGGCCGCCTTCCTGCGCGGCGTTCGCATCACCCTGCTCCTCTTCGCCCTGTGGGGGCTCTACGTCGCGGGCAAGATCGGCTACCGTTACTACCTGCGGGCCTACCGTTCCCGGCCCCCAGACCAGGGCTGAGGGCGGGCGGCACCCGGCGTGTTGGCCCTCGCGGCCGGCGCGATCGGAAATAGGGAACCTGGGACGGAATGTACCTCATCGCAGGGCTGGGCAACCCCGGCACCCGTTACGCCCGCAACCGGCATAACGTCGGCTTCCGTTGCCTGCGCCGCCTGGCGAAGGCCCACGATCTGGAGTTCCGCGGCCGGAAGCGGGCCCGGATCGCCAGGGGTACCATCGCTGGGAGACCCGTTCTCCTGGCACGGCCGCGCACGTTTATGAACGAAAGCGGTCGGGCCATCGCCCCCCTGGTTCGATTCCACAAGGTACCGCTGGACCATCTGCTGGTGATCTACGACGATATGGACCTCCCCCTGGGCACCCTCCGTATCCGTCCCAAGGGGGGGAGCGGTGGCCACCGCGGGATGCAGTCGATCATCGACGCGCTGGGGAGCCGGGATTTCCCGCGCCTGCGGATCGGCATCGGTCGGCCGCCGGAGGGGGTCGACCCCGCCGACTACGTCTTGCAGGACTTTTCTCCCGAAGAGGAAGCGGTCGTCGAAGAGGTGCTGGAGCGGGCCGTCGCTGCCGTCGAGACCTGGCTGGCGGAGGGGATCGACGAGGCGATGTCGCGGTTCAACAGCGACAGGGAGCGATGAACGTCTCAGGTCTCCTCTCCCGGTTCCACGCTCTGACCGCCTACCGTCGGCTGCTGGAGGACCTGGAGCGGGAGGGGGCCGTCCCGCCGCTGGGCCTCCTCCGCGCCGCTCGCCCCGCGATCCTGGCCGCCCTCGCCCGCGACCTGGGCCGGCCCCTCCTCGTCGTCGTTGGGAGCGTGGAACGAGCACGCACCCTCCACGAGACCCTCCGCCACTGGCACCCCCAGCCCGAGCGGGTCCTTCGCTTCCCGGAACCTCCCGTCCTCTTCTACGAGCGCGCCCCCTGGCCCCGGGAGACCCCCGCCAACCGCGTGGCGGTCCTGGCCCGCCTGGCCGCCGGTGAGGAAGGACTGATCGTCGTCACCTCCGTCCGCGCCCTGATGCAGCCCACCCTCTCCCGCCGCGCCCTCCGCCTGTCCACCCACACCATCCGGGTCGGTCAGGCCATCGACCTGGAGCAGACGGTCCACCGGTGGACCGGCCTGGGGTACGACCCGGTCAGCGTGGTCGAGGGGCCGGGCCAGTTCAGCCACCGCGGCGGCATCCTGGACATCTACCCGCCGACCGAACCCTACCCGGTGCGCATCGAACTGTTCGGTGAGGAGGTCGATTCCATCCGTGCCTTCGACCCCGCCACCCAGCGGTCGCAGACCCGGCTAGACTCGGTGACCGTCCCTCCGGCCCGCGAGGCCCTTCCCCGCTACGGCCCCCGCGTCGCCGAGGAACTGGCGGAGTGGTTCGGAGCCGACCACCCGCCCGAGGTCGCCGAGGAGTTGGCCAGGCACCGCGTCGCCCTGGACGCAGGTATCGCCTTCCCCGGCCTGGAGTTCTACCTCCCCTACTTCTACCACCCCCTCCCCTGCCTGCTGGACCACCTGCCGTCGGAAGGGTTGCTGGCGGTGGACGACCCGGCGGAACTGGCGGAGACGTGGGCCGAACTGGAGGAGCAGGCGGTGGGGCTGCGGGAGACGGCGGAGCGGAGTGGGGAACTGCCTCCGGATTACCCGCTCCCCTACCTGACCTGGGACGAGTGGCAGGAGCGGGTGACGGACCGGCCCCTGCTCGTGTTAGGCCACGGCGAGGCAGAGGCCCCCTCCGACCTTTCCTCCCACTTCGAGCCGGGCCCCCGCTACGGCGGTCGGC
>DROW01000090.1 GCA_011388675.1 Chloroflexota bacterium
ACGAAGGTGGTCACGCTGACCGACGCGGGCATCGACAAAGTGGAGTCGATGCTGCCGGAGATCAAGCCCGGCGAGAGCATCTACGACGCCAAGCACGCCCATATGCTCCCGTACCTCGACAACGCGCTCCACGCCCACGTGATCTACCAGCGGGACAAGGACTACGTGGTCAAAGACGGGCAGGTGGTCATCGTCGACGAGTTCACCGGCCGACTCCTCTACGGCCGGCGGTACTCCGAGGGGCTTCACCAGGCTATCGAAGCCAAAGAGGGGCTCGCCATCCAGCGGGAAAGCCTGACCTACGGCACGATCACCGTCCAGAACTACTTCCGGATGTACCAGAAACTGGCCGGGATGACGGGCACGGCGGCTACCGAGAAGGAGGAGTTCTACACCATCTACGGCCTGGACGTGGTGGTGTTGCCGACCAACGTCGAGTATCGGGCCAAGTACGGGGACCTGACCGAGCGACAACGGCCAGCCAGTCAGTTGGGCTATGTGACCTTTGCCGGGGTGCTGGACGGCCGCGAGGATGTGCCGGTGACGGTGTACGAGCGAGGAGACCCCCCTCAGGAGCGGTATTTCCGTCGGCTGGACCTGCCGGACGTGATCTACGTCGACGAGGCGACGAAGTTCAAGGCCATCGTGGGCGAGATCGAGCGGTTGCACAAGGCGGGCCGTCCGGTGCTGGTCGGCACCATCGCCGTGGAGACCTCGGAGCGACTTTCGCGGTTGCTCAAGAAGCGGGGGATCCCCCACAACGTCCTCAACGCCAAGCGGCACCAGCAGGAGGCGACGGTCATCGCCCAGGCGGGCCGCCCCGGCGCGGTGACCATCGCCACCAATATGGCCGGTCGCGGCGTGGACATCGTCCTCGGCGGCGAGCCGGAGGGGCTGGCAGCGCAGGAGGTGCGCCGTCTGCTGGAGCAGCGCCTGCCGGTCGCCCTGGGGCGGGCCGTCGGCGGGGACGGTAAGGGAAAGCGAAACGTTTCGCAGGAGACCACGCAGGCGGTGCAAACGCTGGCGGAGGAGTTCGCCGCCTACGAAGCGGCCAAAGCGGAGGGAGGGAGTGCGCTGCCGCGCTTCTTCGCTGAGCGGCTGATCGCCGAAGGAGGCGTCGCCCCCCGGTATCGCGGCGAGGCGGTCCGATTGGCCCGCTACGTGCTGGAGGGGGCGTGGGACAAGGCGGGGCAACTGGCACAGGAGGCAGAAGGGCTGAGCCTGGATACCCTTTCCCACCTCCAGCGCATCCGCGAGCGGTTCGAGAAGGCGGGAGACACCGAGCACTACGTGGCCAACACCCTCTCTTCGACCTATCACAACGTGGTGATGGCGGTGATCCGGCGGGTCCTGGAGGGAGACGAGGAAGGGGCGCAGGAGCTGCTGACCCGCTATCCGGAACTGCCGCCGGAGGTCATCGAGCGGGTGAAGGAGATCCGCGAGATGTGCCGACGGGACCGGGAGCGGGTGAAGTCGATGGGGGGCCTGCACGTCATCGGGACGGAGCGGCACGAGGCCCGGCGGATCGACAACCAGTTGCGAGGGCGCGCAGGACGTCAGGGCGACCCCGGCTCCTCCCGCTTCTACATCTCCCTGGAGGACGAACTGGTGCGCCGCTTCGGCGGGGAGCGGGTGCAGAACCTGATGCGGCAGGTCGGGGCCGGCGATATGCCCCTGGAATCGGGGATGTTCAGCAAACTGGTGGAGTCGGCCCAGACGCGGGTGGAGGGGTACAACTTCGACCTGCGGAAGCACGTCCTTGAGTACGACGACGTGATCAACAAGCAGCGCGAGGTCATCTACGCCCAGCGGCGGGAGGTGCTGGAGGCGCACGACCTGCGCGACCAGATCCTGCGGATGTTCCAGGAGGAGATCGAGGAATTACTGGCCACCTATTGCACGGGGTACGGGCCGGAGGATTGGGACGTCGATGGACTGTTCAAGGAGTTGCGCACCTTTATGCCGGTCCTCCCCCAGATCCCGGCCGATCGATGGGCGGAGATCTCCTTGGACGCGCTGCGGGAGGAACTGTTCCGTGCTGCAGAGGTGGCCTACGATCTGCACTACCGGTCGTTGGGACGCCACCTGTACGAGGAGGCCCGGAGGCGGGACGAGACGCTGGCTGGGCTGCGGGCGGCGGGGGATTACCTCCATCGACTGATCTACCAGCGGATCGTCGAACATCTGGGAGGGGAGCCGGACGAGAAGGTGTTGGATCGGCCCCTGCGGCGTCTGCCCGATGAGATGAAGGAGAAAATAGAGGCGGGTTTCGTGGACGGAGCGCGGGTCTACTACGACCGGCAGACGATCCTGCGGGCAGTGGATGGTCTCTGGGTCCGCCACCTGACCGACCTGGCGGTGTTGCGGGAAGGGATCGGACTGCGGGCTTTTGGCAAGGAGGACCCCCTGGTCGCTTTTCGTAGGGAAGCGTATGAGATGTACCAGTTCCTCCTGGGGCAGATCCGGACGCGGGTGGTGCACACCCTGTTCGCGGCCCCGATGACGATTCCGATCGGGCGGCCGCGTCGGCGGATGCGGGCCGACCGGGCCGGGGTGCGGCGAGCGGGGCAAGCGGCAACCTCGTCGGCTGGGGCGGCCCCCCCTCCGGCTAAACGGCCCGGACGGAACGATCCGTGTTGGTGTGGAAGCGGTAAGAAGTACAAGCACTGCCATATGCGCGAGGATATGGCGGCCGACCGGGCGTCCCTCGTTCACACGCGCCCGCCGCAGACGCCCCGGCGGAGGCGGAGGCGGTAGCGGGCACCGGTGCAGGGGAGGAGTGCGAAATGGATCAGGATTTGGTAGGACGGCTGATGGCCGAAATGGACCCCGATCTGCTGGAGTTCTTGCAGACCAAAGTCAACTCGTTCTTGAAGTGGGATCTCATCCGGTTCTTTTATGAAAACCCGCACACGACGGACACGGCGGAGAACATCGCGCGGTATGCAGGGCGGAACCCCGAGACCACGCGGGCCGAACTGGAGGAACTGGCTGCGGACGGCGTGCTGGTCGAGAATCGGCTGGGCGATATGACGGTGTACTCCCTCTCCAGCGACCCAGAGGTCCGGGATCTGGTCCGTCGCTTCGTCGAGGCCTCGGAGGATCGCCAGTTTCGGGTAAAGGCGATCTATCACATCATTCGGGGAATGCGGTAGGGGGTGTACGAGGGGGACCACTGCAGTGAAGGGAGGTAGCGATGGAGCGGGTGAAAACAGGAATCGCGGGCCTGGATCAAATGTTGCACGGGGGACTGCTCCCGCAAACGGCTACGCTGGTCGAGGGGGCCCCAGGTACGGGTAAGACCACGCTGGGGATGCAGTTCATTTACAACGGAATCGTGAAGTGGAACGAGCCCGGCATTATTCTCACTTTCGAGCAGTTTCCAAGCCAGTATTATCGGGATGCCGCCTCCTTCGGATGGGACTTCCGGCGGCTGGAGGAAGAGGGAAAACTGCGGATCATTATGACCAGTCCCGAGGTCTCCCGGTTGGATCTGGAACAGGTTGGCGGGCAGATCGAACGGTGGGCGCGGGAGATGGGAGCGAAGCGGATCCTGGTCGACAGCCTCTCCCATTTCGAGCGGCTGAGTGGGGACCCCGTCGAACTGCGACAGATGGTCTACGGGTTCATCAACGGATTGAAGCGAGAGGGACTGACAGCCGTCTTGACCCGCGAGAGTCCGGCGTTGCTGGGCGAGGCCGAATCCTACGATGAGGGGTTGGCCTTCCTCGTCGATACCTACATCCTGCTGCGGTACGTCGAGATGGACAGCGCGATCCATAAGGCGTTGCTGGTCCTGAAGATGCGCGGTAGCGACCACGACAAGGACATCCGACAGTTCACCATCACCAGTCGCGGGATCGAGGTCAAATCCCGGTTCGAGGGGCGGGAGGGCATTATGAGCGGCAGCCCGCGACGGATGGCTGCCTCCTTCGTAGAAGCCTTCGTTCGACGGTGAGGAGGGGCGATGGAAGCACTGACGATCGTCTTGGACGTGCTTTCCTGGCTGGGGGTGGGGTTGCTCATCTTCTTCTTGTGGAGGATCGCGCGGTTCTATGAGCGTTCCTCAAATGAGACGGCCTATTCGTGGCTCTTTCTGCCGCCAATGCTCCTCCTCCCTGCTGGTGCGGTCTTTTACTTGATAGAAGATCCCTCCTTTGTCCAGAGTATGGGAGGAGACGTGCTGTTGTTCATCGGCGGAGGGTTACTGCTCGTTGCCTCGGTCCTTCTCCACCAGGTGATGATGGGGGAGCGATGAAGGAGATACTGACTGCGCCCTGGGGGCCGATAGGGTTGGTTGGGCTGATCTATGCCACGTTCCTCTACACGAACCTCAGCCGACGGCTGGGTGCGGTGACCAAGATGCCGCCGTACTACCGGGGCTTCGCTGTCTCCACGGCGCTCCTGTGTGTGGCTTTGGTGGCCCAGGTCGAGCGGAAGACGGCCTATCTCTCCGGCGCGCCTCAGGTCTCGTTCCTGCTCTACCCCGTCTTTGGGCTGCTCTTCTACCACATCCCGCTTTTCCTCGGGGTGGTGATCGATCTGATCATTGTGTGGAAGTACTGGTCCTGGCTCTTGAGGGAGGGGTGGTGATCGGGGATCGGCGAGGATGACGTCGTCGGAAGGACGTTGAGGATGCGCTCGATCGAGGATGCGACCCCAGTTGGAGATCGACGGACGTTGCGGGAGGTGCTGCAACGTTTGCCCAAGATCGATCTCCACCGTCATTTAGAGGGGTCTTTGCGGCTACAGACCCTGGTGGAGATCGCCCGTGAGCACGGCATCGATCTGCCCGCGCGGAGTAGCGAAGAACTCCGACCCTACGTCCAATTCAGTGGGGAGGAGCCGGATTTCCACCGCTTTCTGGCTAAGTTCCGCCTGCTGCGGGAGTTCTATCGGAGCAAGGACGCGGTGGAGCGGATTGCCTACGAGGCGGTGGCGGACGCTGCAGCGGACAACGTCCGCTATCTGGAATTGCGCTTCAATCCGGTGGCTCTCGCTCGGAACCAGAGGTTCTCGCTGGTCGATGTGACGGAGTGGGTAGCGCAGGCCGTCGCCAGAGCCCAGCAGGACCACGACATTTGGGTGCGGTTGATCCTTCAGATCGGGCGGGACGAGGATGTCCGTACCGCGGCGGAGATCATCGAGGTCGGTTTGGCGTTTCGGGACCGCGGGGTGGTCGGCGTCGATCTGGCTGGGGACGAGGCGAACTATCCGGCTCGGGACCTGGCCCCCCTCTACCGACGGGCACGGGCGGAAGGCCTGGGAGTCACGGTCCACGCCGGAGAAGCGGGCCCGCCGGGGAATATCCGCGACGCGATCCGCGATTTCCACGCTATGCGCATCGGCCACGGCATTCGGGTGGTGGAGGATTCCAACGTCGTCCGACTCGTGCGGGAGAGTGGGGTGACATTGGAGGTCTGTCCTACCAGCAATTTGCAGACCGGCGTGGTGCGCTCCTTCTCCCAGCATCCCCTCTTCGACCTGTTCGCGCTGGGAATCCGGGTGACGATCAACACCGATGACCCCAGCGTCTCCGACACGACGCTTACCGACGAGTATATGGTCGCGGTGCGAGCGGTGGGCCTGGGCCTGGTGCAGATCCGGCAGGCGATCCACTGGGCTATCGAGGCGGCGTTCCTTCCCGACGACGAGAAGGCGCGGCTGCGAGAACGGTTCCGCGAGTGGGATAGAATAGGATGAAAGGGATCGGTGAGCGGCGAAAGGTGTACCGACGCGCTTTAGAGAGAGCGCTTGAGCGATTGGTCGCTCATCTGACAGCCGATCCGGCGGTGCAGAGGATCATCCTCTTCGGATCGTATGCCCGTGGACGACGGGATCTTCGTACCGACCTGGATGTGCTCGTGGTCAAGGAGACGCCCCTGGGTTTTGTGGATCGGGTTGCTGAGATGTACCGGATGATCGGCGGGCGATTGGGCGTAGACGCTGACATCTTGGTCTACACGCCAGATGAATGGGCCCGGATGAAGGAGACCGCTTTCGGACGGCGCATCCTAGAAGGGGGAAGGGTGCTCTATGAGAAGAGAACCACTTGAGGAGGGGAAGAGGTGGCTCGCGCAGGCTAAGGAGGACCTCCGTTGGGCTGAGCACCTTGCCCGCGAAGGAGGGTATCACGTCGCCTGTTTCCTCGCTCAGCAGGTGGCGGAAAAGGCCCTGAAAGCGTTTCTCTACGCTCAAGGTGAGGAAATCGTCCTCGGTCACTCCGTGGCCCGGCTGGTGGAAGAGGCCGGTCGATACGATGACGCCTTCGTCGAAGCCGGGGCCGAGTGGGGGATGCTGGACGGGTACTACATTCCTACTCGTTACCCCAATGGCCTGCCCGACGGGATCCCGGCTCAGGTCTATACGGCCCGCGCGGCCCAGCAAGCCGTGGCGTTGGCTGCAGAGGTGGTCCGCTTCGTGGAGGGACGGATAGGCTCCGCATAGTCTAGCACTCCGGAGGTAGTCTGTGGCTGCAACGTTGCGTACTCGGATCTCCGACTGGATACGACAGGGTCTTGTCGCTGCCCAGGAGGCGGGCGATCTGCCCGCTTTTGAAGTTCCTCCCGTGGTGGTGGAACGGGGCCGCCGGGAGGAGCACGGAGATTACGCCTCCTCCGTCTGCCTGAAACTGGCGCGGGAGGCACGGATGAACCCCCTGGAGATCGCCCGGCGGGTGGTGGCCCACCTGCCCGAGGTGGATTTCGTCGGCCGGGTCGAGGCCGTCAAGCCGGGGTACATCAACGTCTGGCTGGACGAGCGGTGGCTTGCGGTCCAGGTCGAATCGATCCTGGAAGCAGGCGAATCCTTCGGCGCGCTGGACCTCGGCCGCGGTCAACGGGTCCAGGTGGAGTTCGTCAGCGCCAACCCCACGGGTCCGCTCACCGTCGGCTCCGCCCGCAACGCCGTCCTGGGGGACACGCTGGCCTCGGTGCTGGCGGCGGCCGGCTACGAGGTGGAGCGGGAGTACTACGTCAACGACGCGGGCTCGCAGGTGCGCAAGTTCGGCGAGAGCGTCTACGCCCGCTACGCGGAAGCGCTGGGCGAGTCGGCCCCCTTCCCCGAGGATGGCTACCGAGGGCAGTACGTGGCCGACCTGGGGCGGGAACTGGCAGAGGAGGCGGGTCGGCGCTACCTGGAGATGGAGTACAAGGAGGCGGTCCGCGCCATCGCGCGGTGGGCGGTGGACCGGGTGCTGGAGTGGATCCGTAAGGACTTGGCCGATCTGGGGGTCCATTTCGACACCTGGCGGCACGAGCGTTCCTTCTACGAAGAAGGGCTGTTCGACAAGGTGCTGGGGATGCTGCGGGAGCGGGGATACGTGGTGGAGTACGACGACGCCGTCTGGTTCCGCCACCCCGACCTGGAGAAGGACGCGGTGCTGATCCGCTCCCCCAAGGTCATCCCCGAGCCCTCCGAACGGCCCACGTATCTGGCCTCGGACGTGGCTTACCTGTGGGATAAGTTGGTGGAGCGGGGGTTCGACCGGGCCATCTACATCTGGGGGGCGGACCATCACGGGGACGTCCCTCGGGTGAAGGCGGCGGCGAAGGCGCTGGGGGTCGACCCCGACCGGCTGGTCTTCATCCTCTACCAGTTGGTCACCCTCTGGCGGGGCGGCGAAGAGGTGCGGATGTCCAAGCGCAGCGGCGAGTTCGTCACCCTGCGGGATCTCTTGGACGAGGTCGGGCCGGACCCCATCCGGTTTATGCTCCTGGCCCGCACCGCCGACGCGCCGGTGGATTTCGATCTCGACCTGGCCGTGGAGCAGTCGGAACGGAACCCGGTGTACTACGTCCAGTATGCCCACGCTCGCATCGCCAGCATCCTGCGCCACGCCCAGGAGCGGGGGTGGAGCCTGGACGAGCCGGCCGACCTCTCGCTGCTGCACCATCCCAGCGAGATGGCGCTCATCCGCAAGATGCTGGAGTTGCCGGAGGTGATCGAGCAGGGGGCGCGGAAACTGACCCCCCATTTCCTGCCCTTCTATGCGCAGGAACTCGCGGCGACCTTCCACGCCTTCTATCGGGACTGCCGGGTCGTCTCCTCCGACCCCGCCGACGCCGACCTGACCCGCGCGCGCCTGCGGCTAGTGCGGGCCGCCAAATCGGTCCTTGCCCGTGTGTTGCACCTGATGGGGATGACCGCGCCGGAACGGATGTGAACTTGGAACGTCGAACATCGAACGTCGAACGTCGAACATCGAACGTCGAACATTGAACGTCGAACATCAGATGGCACGGAGGAAGTTATGGGCCTGAAACCGGATCACTGGATTCGCAAAATGGCGTTGGAACACCGGATGATCGAGCCGTTCGTGGATCATCAGGTCCGCGACGGGGTGATCTCCTACGGGCTCTCTTCTTACGGCTACGACATCCGGGTAGCCGACGAGTTCAAGATCTTCACGCCGGGCCTAGGGGATCTGACGGTGGTGGACCCCAAACGGTTCGAGACGAGGGCGATGGTGGATTTCAAAGGGAAGGTCTGCGTGATTCCTCCCAATTCGTTCGCCCTGGCTCGGTCGGTCGAATACTTCCGTATTCCCCGCAGCGTGCTCTGCGTCTGCCTGGGGAAGTCCACTTACGCCCGCTGCGGTATCATCGTCAACATCACCCCGTTCGAGCCGGAGTGGGAGGGGTATGTGACGCTGGAGATCAGCAACACCACCCCGCTGCCGGCGAAGATCTACGCCGGCGAGGGGATCGCCCAGGTCCTCTTCTTCGAGGCGGACGAGGTGTGCGAGGTCTCCTACGCCGACAAGAAGGGGAAGTATCAGCAGCAACGGGACATCGTACTGCCGAGGCTGTAGGGCCGATTGACGGAGCGGGAGTTCACGGTTATAATGACGCTGCGGGCGGTTAGCTCAGTTGGTTAGAGCGCCTCCCTTACAAGGAGGAGGTCGCAGGTTCGAGTCCTGCACCGCCCACTCAGACGCCGGGCGCTATTCAGGTGCCCG
This sequence comes from Chloroflexota bacterium, assembly GCA_011388675.1. GTDB lineage: Bacteria > Chloroflexota > Anaerolineae > B4-G1 > DUEL01 > DUEL01. The sequence goes on from DROW01000090.1 coordinate 8,960, forward strand.
GCTTGCGATATGGAGGGTTGCGCGGTGAAGTTAGTGGTGCCTGACCATCTGATCGATGCGTTGTCCCCCCACGTCTGCCGGATCGCCCCCGACTGTGAGATCGTCCCCATCAGCGCGGAGGGGGAGATCGAGGGCGACCTGGAAGATGCGGAGGTCGTCTTCCTTCGCTGGGGGGTGACCGGTGAGACATTCCGTCGGCTGGTGACCTCCATCCCCAACCTGCGGTGGATCCACACCGTCAGCGCGGGGGTGGACCACGTCCTTTTTCCCGAACTGGCCGAATCGGACGTGGTGCTCACCAACGCCAGCGGGGTCTTCAACACCCCCATCGCCGAGACGGTCCTGGCGTATATGCTGGCGGTCGTCAAGCGGCTGCCCGAGTTCCTGAAACAGCAGGGCGAGCATCGGTGGCGCAAACTGGACCTGCGGGAACTGCGTGGGTTGACGGTGGGGATCATCGGCCTGGGGGACATCGGCGGTGAGGTGGCCCGGCTGTGCAAAGCGTTCGGAATGCGTGTGCTGGGTCTGCGTCGGCATCCCCGGCCCCATCCCCACGCCGACGAGGTCCTCCCCTCGGATCGACTCCACGACCTGCTGCGCCGGTCCGACTTCGTGGTCGTTTCCTGCCCCCTCACTGAGGAGACGCGCGGCCTCATCGGGCGGGCGGAGTTGGAGGCGATGAAACCAGATGGTTGGCTGATCAACATCGCCCGAGGCCCGATCGTGGACGAGGCGGCCCTGCTGGAAGCGCTGCGGGAGCGCCGCATCGGCGGGGCGTGTTTGGACGTCTTCACCGAGGAGCCGCTGCCGGAAGATAGCCCTTTCTGGGATCTGCCCAACGTCATCATCACCCCCCACAACTCCTGGAACTCCCCCCGCATCCAGGAGCGGGAGATCGAACTGTTCCTGGAGAATCTGCGACGGTACGTGGCGGGGGAGCCGTTGGTGAATGTGGTGGACAAGAGGAAAGGGTATTGAGGTGCGCGTCACCTGTGATATCAACGCCTGACCGTTTGACCTGGCAGCATAGCGATGATCTACCTGGATGACCTCCTAATTGCCACCGGGGGCCGTCGGATCGGCCCGGCGACTCCAGAGACGTTTCCCGCCTTTTGTTACGATTCCCGCCGTATCCGGCCTGGCGAACTGTTTGTCGCCGTGAAGACGGAGACGGGGGATGGGCACGACTATATCGCCGACGCGGTGCGGAAGGGGGCCGGCGGGGTGCTCTGCCAGTTCCCCCCCGACCACCCCACGGTCCCCTGCATCGTGGTCCCCGACACCCAACTGGCCCTCACCGACTGGGCCGCCTACGTCCTGCGCAAGTACGAGCCGGAGGTGGTGGGCGTGACCGGCTCCACCGGCAAGACGGACGCCTGCGGGGCCATCTCCGCCGTCCTCGCTGCCCGCCACCGGGTGTTCTCCAATCCGCCGGACCTGAGCGACCGGTTCGGGCTCCCCATCTCCCTGGCCGGCCTCACCCCCGAGCACGATGTGGCGGTGCTGGAACTGGCCTGTAGCGCCTTCGGCGAGATCGGTCGGCTGGCCCAGTTGACTCGCCCGCGGGTCGCGGTGGTCACCGCCGTCAACCACGCCCACCTGGCCTACCTGGGCAGCCTGGAGGCCATCGCCCAGGAGAAGGGCCGCCTGGTCGAAGCCCTCCCGCCCGACGGCGTCGCCATCCTCAATTACGACGATCCCCGCGTGCGGGCGATGCGGGAGCGGACCCGTGCCCAGGTTATCACCTTTGGCCTGAGCCCCGACGCCGACATCGTCGCTTCCGAACTCCGCCCCGACCCCGAGGGGCTCCAGTTCGTGGTCCACTTCCCCGGCGTCAGCGGGATGGGAACCCCTGGCTACCCGGCCAAGTCGGAGGTCCGTACCCGGCTGCTGGGCCGCCACCAGGTCTATACCGTCCTGGCGGCGATCGCGGTCGGGTTGGCGTACCACATCCCGTGGGACGACATTCTGGACGCGGTGGAGGAACTGCGGCCAGGGCCGGGGCGGCTGCGGGTGTTGCGCGGGGCGGGCGACTCGCTGATCTTGGATGGCTCGGCCAGCGCAAGCCCGGCGACGATGTTGCAGGCGCTGGCCGCGCTGGCCGACTACCCGGCCCGGCGGCGCATCGCGGTGCTGGGGGATATGGCCCAACTGGGTGGATACGCGGTGGAAGGGCACCGACAGGTGGGAAGGGCGGCAGCGGCCTTCGTGGACCTGTTGGTCACGAAGGGGGAGCGTGCCGTTTGGATCGCCGACGCGGCGAAGGAGGCCGGACTCTCCTGCGATCGGCTCTTCGTTACCTACACCGCCCACGACGCGGTGCGGCATCTACGCCCCCAGTTGGGGCCGGGCGACGTGGTCCTGGTCAAAGGGGACGTGGAGGCCCAGATGGAGGCGGTGGTCGAGGGTCTCCTGGCCGACCCGAGCGACGCGGTCAACTTGGTCCGTCGCTTCGACGGTCGCCATCGGGTGCGGGTGGCCCGTCCCAACCGACCGACCTGGGTGGAGATCGACCTGGAGGCCATCGCCTACAACGTCCGGCAGATCAAAGAGATCGTCGGGCCCGAGGTGGAGGTGCTGGCCGTCTTGAAAGCGGACGCCTACGGCCACGGCGCGATCACCGTGGCCCGCACCGCCCTCAACAACGGGGCGTCCTTCTGCGGCGTGGCCTCCCTTAACGAGGCGATCCGCCTCCGCGAAGCCGGAATCGACGCACCTATCCTGGTCCTGGGCTACACCCCGGCCTGGCTGGCCCGGGAGGCCCTTCGGTACGACGTCACCCTCACCCTCTACGATCCCGACCTGGCCCGCGCTTTCAGCCGCGCCGCGGTCGACCTGCGGCGCACCGCGCGGGTCCACATCAAGGTGGACACCGGGATGGGGCGGTTGGGGTTGTTGCCCGACCAGGTTGTTCCCTTCGTCGAGGAGATCCGCGACCTGCCCGGTCTGGATTTGGAGGGCATCTTCACCCACTTCTCCGTGGCCGACGAGCCTGACCTTTCGTACACCCACTGGCAATTGAACCGGTTCCGGGAGGTGCTGCGGCGGCTGGAGGAGATCGGCGTCGCTTTCCGGTACGTCCACTGCGCCAACTCGGCGGCTACCCTTCGATTGCCCGAAGCGCGGTTCAATATGGTGCGGCTGGGCCTGGCGATGTACGGCCTTCAGCCTTCTCCCCACGTGCCGCTGCCTCCCGGCTTCCGCCCCGCGCTGACGTGGAAAACGACCATCGCCCAGGTCAAAACCCTCCCGCCGGGGAGTTACGTCAGTTACGGCAACACGTACCGAACGAAGGGAGAGGAGACCATCGCCGTCATCCCGGTGGGGTATGCCGACGGTTTCCGCCGCGCGCCGACCCGCTGGCAGGCGGTGCTGGTGCGGGGGCAGCGCGCGCCCATCGTGGGCCGGGTCTGTATGGACCAGACGATGATCAACGTGACCCACATCCCCAACGTCCGCGTGGGGGACGAGGTGGTGCTCATCGGCCGCCAGGGGGACGACGAGATCACCGCCGAGGAGGTCGCCGAGTGGCTGGGGACTATCAACTACGAGGTGATCTCCGAGATCCTGGCCCGCGTGCCGCGGGTGGTGTGATGCCGCCGAGATTGTGGTATAATAGAAACAATGCGAGGCCCCGACGTCCGCCGAGACGACAACGAACGTTTGCAAATTTTCCTTGAAAGGGGGAACGGTGAGCGTAGTAGGGCAGGTAGTGGAGCATCTGGAGTACCTGGGGTACGAAGTGGAGCAGGATGGGGAGGTGTACAGGGCGCGGCATACGAGTAAGTGGGACCTGGTGGTGAGGGACTACAAGGGAGGGGTGCTGATCGTCACGTGGCTGGGAACGAACGAGTACGCGAAGCAGGAACGTTTGGAGTATCTGGAGTTCATCAACGGGCTGAATGGGAAGGCGGCGGTGGCCCGCTTTTATGCGGACGAGGATATGGATCTGGTGATGGAAGCGTTTTTCGGTGGGGAGTACGACCGGGTGAGGTTTGGGGAGTTTATGGAATCGTGGGATGAGGATACGGGGATGAAGTTGGTCCTTTCGGGAGCGGAGAAGTATTTGCAGTGATTGTCCATTATCTTTGACGACTCAGGCAAGGAGTAAGGAGCGATGAAACTGGATCCCGAAGCACGGTATGCCAAGACCCACGAGTGGGCCCGCTGGGATGGAGACGAGATCGTCTGCGGTATTTCCGACCATGCCCAGGAATCTCTCTCCGATGTCGTGTACGTCGAACTTCCGGAGGTGGGGGACGTACTGGAGAAGGGGGACGTGTTCGGCGTGGTCGAGTCGGTGAAGGCCGCCTCCGACCTCTATATGCCGATGGGTGGGGAGATCACCGCCGTCAACGAGGCGCTGGAGGATGCCCCCGAACTGGTCAACCAGGACCCCTACGGCGAAGGCTGGATGATCCGCTTCAAGCCCTCCGATCCCTCCGAGTTCGACGCACTGATGGACCCCGCCGAGTATGAGGCGTTCGTGGCGGAGGAGGAGGGGGAGTAGTAGGGAGCAAGGGAGCAGAGGAGCAGGAATATGCCGTTCATTCCGCACAGTGAGGCGGACCGGAAGGCGATGCTGGAAGCGATCGGCGTCCGGTCCATCGAGGAGTTGTTCGAGGACGTGCCGGAGCACGCCCGTTTCCCCGAACTGAGCCTCCCACCGGGCGTCTCCGAGATGGAGGTGCGGTGGGAACTGGAGACGCTGGCCCAGGCTAACTTCACCACCGCCGACGGCCCCTGCTTCCTAGGAGCGGGGGCTTATCGTCATTTCGTCCCCGCTGTGGTGGATGCGGTGCTGCGCCGGGGGGAGTTCTACACCGCCTACACCCCCTACCAGCCGGAGATCAGCCAGGGGATCCTCCAGGCCATCTTCGAGTACCAGACGATGATCTGCGAACTGACCGGGATGGAGGTCTCCAACGCCTCCCACTACGACGGAGCCACCGCCACCGCCGAGGCGGTCATCACCGCCCTCAACGTCCACCGCCGGAAGCGACGCAGGGTGGTCCTCTCCCCCTACCTCCACCCGGAGTACCGGGAGGTCGTGCGGACCTACACCCAGGGGATGGGGCTGACCATCGTCGGGGACGAGGTGGACGGGCCGGAGGACGTGACGAGGCTGCTGGACGAGGACACCGCCTGCCTGATCGTCCAGTATCCCGATTTCCTGGGCCGGTTCGAGGACCTGACCCCGCTGGCGGAGGCGGCGCACGCGCTCGGTGCGCTGTTCGTCGTCGTCGCCGATCCCATCGCCCTGGGGCTGTTGAAGCCGCCGGGGGAGTTCGGGGCGGATGTCGTGGTGGGGGAGGGCCAGGGGATGGGCGCGGGGCTGAACTTCGGCGGGCCGTACCTGGGCTTCTTCGCCACGCGGATGAAATACGTGCGCAAGATGGCCGGGCGGCTGGTGGGGCAGACGGTGGACGCCGAGGGGAAGCGCGGATTCGTCCTCACCCTCTCCACCCGCGAGCAGCACATCCGCCGAGAGAAGGCCACCTCCAACATCTGTACCAACCAGGGGCTCGTCGCGCTGGCGGCGGCGGTCTATATGGCCGCCCTCGGCAAGTGCGGGATGCGCAAGGTGGCCGAACTCTGCTACCACAAAGCCCACTACGCGGCAGACCGCATCGACGCGCTGGATGGATTCGCCGTCCTGCGGGATAAGCCCTTCTTCAAGGAGTTCGTGGTCCGTTGCCCGCGCCCGGTCCAGGAGATCAACGATTACCTCCTGGACGAGTGGGGGATCATCGGCGGGTACGACCTGGGGCGGGACTATCCCCATCTGAAGGACCACATGCTCCTGTGTGTGACGGAGATGAACCCGCGGGAGGAGATCGACGCGCTGGTGGAGGCGCTG
>DROW01000091.1 GCA_011388675.1 Chloroflexota bacterium
GGCCACCAGCATCCGCCGCAGGGTCTTGCCCACGAAGGTCTTGGGCAGTTCGTCGCGGAACTCGATGTAGCGCGGATACTTGTACTTCGCCAGCCGCTGCTTCGACCACTCGATGATCTCCTCCTCGGTGGCCGTCTCGCCCGGCTGGAGGACGATCCACGCTTTCACCGTCTCCCCCCGGTAGGGGTCGGGGATGCCCGCCACGGCGACCTCCAGGACCTTCGGGTGCTGCTTCAGCACCTCTTCGACCTCGCGCGGGTAGACGTTGTAGCCGCCGCAGATGATCATATCCTTCTTGCGGTCGACGATGTAGAAGTAACCGTCCTCGTCCATCTTGGCGATGTCGCCGGTGAAGAGCCAGACGTTGCCGTCGGGCATCTCGCGCAGGACGTTGGCCGTCTCGGTGGGCATCTGCCAGTACCCCTTGAAGACCTGGGGGCCGCGGAGGACCAGTTCGCCCTCCTCACCGACGTCGAGGAACCGGGTGCCGGTGTCCAGATCGACGATGGCGGCGTCCACGTCGGGCAGCGGCAGGCCGATGCTCCCCTCCCGGTTCTCGCCGAACATCGGGTTGCAATGGGTGGCGGTGGGGGCCTCGCTCAGGCCGTACCCCTCGCGGAGGCTGGCGCCGGTCAGTTGCTCAAAGCGGGTCTGGGTCTCCCGCAGCAGCGGGGCCGAGCCGCTGATGCAGGCGCGGATGGAGCGGATGTCTACCTTCCCCTCCAGCACCTTGGGGTGGTGGTTGATGGCGTTGTACATCGTGGGGACGCCGGGGAAGATGCTCGGCTTGTACTTGTTGATCGTATCCAGCAGGTCGTCGAGGTCGCGAGGGTTGGGGATGAGGATCAGCGTGGCGGCGGAGGCGATGCCGTAGCACATCGCCGTCACCATCCCGTAGACGTGGAAGAGGGGCAGGGCGACCAGGACGATCTCCCCCGCATCCTTCGTGTCGGGCAGCCAGGCTTTGATCTGGAGCGCGTTGGCGACCAGGTTCTTGTGGCTCGCCATCGCTCCCTTGGGAACGCCAGTGGTCCCGCCGGTGTACTGGAAGATGGCGATGTCCTTGTCGGGGTCGATCTCCACCTGGGGCCGATCGGACGGCGAGTAGCGGGCCAGCACGTCCTGGAACCAGTGGTCGCCGGAGGCCAGTTCGACCCGGTCGCCTTCCTTCTTCTCCTTCAGCAGCGTGTAGAGGAACTTCAGCACAGGGGGCAGGTATTCCTTGATATTGGTGACGATGACGTTCTTGACCTTCGTGTTCGGCTGCACCTGCTTGACGACGGGATAGTACCGGCTGAGGGTGATGATGGTCTCCGCCCCGCAATCGTTCAGTTGGTGCTCCAGTTCGGGCGGGGCGTAGAGGGGGTTGCAGGCGACGACGATCGCGCCAGCCTTCATCGCGCCGAAGTAAGAGATGAGGAACTGGGGACAGTTGACCAGAAGGAGGGCTACCCGGTCGCCTTTCTTGACCCCCATATCGGCGAGGGCGGCCGCCATCCGGTCGGTCAGATCGTTCAGTTCCCGATAGGTGAGTTTCCCTCCCTTGAAGATCGTGGCGGTATGATCGGGATGTTTGCGGGCTGCTTCCTCGAGGAAATAGTAGAGAGGCACGTCGGGGTACTCCAGGTGGTGGGGGACACCTGGATCGTATCGCTCAAGCCACGGACGCTTGATCTCCTCCATCGCTATTTACCTCCTAGCCGGGGACGTGAAAGGGGCCTGGACGACAGGTTAAACAAATTGGTGGGTTGAATCGCCAGCGATTGGGTTGACCTTACAAGCCCTCACCTCCTTTACGTTTGCTTGAAGAAAAGTGCGTCAACCGTGTGGGGGATCGATCTCGGGTCCGCTGCGGGAGCGCCCGGGGGCTCCTTCGTTTCCTTCACGTTGACATTTTCCCGCCCTTCACTTAAGAGTATAGTGATACGGGAGGGAAAGTCAAGCCGAGCGGTGATTTGCAATTCCGGCGAAACGTTGTACAATCCCGTGCCAATGTGTGAATTGTATGAGGAAAGATGACTTACCGTGAGGCGATCGAGTACCTTCACTCGCTGACCGACTACGAAAAGCGGCGGATCGAGCGGTATTCGCCGCAGACGCTGGACCTTTCCCGGGTCGAGCGGTTGTTGGCGATGTTGGGAGACCCGCACCGGGCGTATTCCTCCGTCCACATCGCCGGCACCAAAGGGAAGGGTTCGACCTCTGCGATGGTGGAATCCGTCCTGCGGGTGGCCGGGTACCGGACCGGGCTGTACACCTCTCCCCACCTGCACACCTTCCGCGAGCGCATCCGCGTCGGGGGCCAACTGATCTCCCGGGAGGAGGTCGTCGCCCTGGTTGAGGAGATCCAACCGCTGGTAGCGCAGGTCCCGGGCGTGACGACCTTCGAGGCGATCACGGCGATGGCCTTCGCCTACTTCGCCCGGCAGGGGGTGGAGGTCCTGGTCGCCGAGGTGGGCCTGGGTGGGCGACTGGACGCCACCAACGTTCTGCTGCCGGAGGTGTCGGTGATCACCTCCCTCAGCCTGGATCATACCTACCTGCTCGGGAACACGTTGCCGGAGATCGCCCGCGAGAAGGCGGGGATCGTCAAGCCGGGTGTGCCGGTGGTCACCGCGCCGCAGCGTCCGGAAGCCCTCTACGTCCTTGAGGAGGTCAGCCGGGAGCGGAATGCTCCTTTAGTCGAGGTAGGGCGGGATTGGATCTGGGAGCCCGGCCCCTTCGACCTGGAGGGGCAGTCCTTCACCGTTCATCGGGTGGGGGAGGGGGAGGACACGCTGGCAGGGGAGTACTGGATCCCCCTCCTGGGCCGCCATCAGTTGGAGAACGGCGCTACCGCGATAGCGGCCCTCCAGGTGCTGCGCGAGCGCGGGTTCGACCTGCCCCGCTCGGCCGTGGAAGAAGGGCTGCGTCGCGTGGAGTGGCCGGGGCGGTTGGAGATCCTGAGCACGGACCCCCTGGTGGTGGTCGACTGTGCCCACAACCCCTATTCAGCCCAGGTCCTGCGGTCTACCCTGGAGACCTGGTTCCCGGGTCGGAGGTGGGTCCTCGTCTTCGGTGCGTCGTCCGACAAGGACATCGCCGGGATGCTGAGGGCGTTGTTGCCGATTGCCGACTATCTCATCGTGACGCGCTCCGAGCACCCGCGGGCGACCGCTCCCGTCGAACTGGCGGACATCGCAGCCTCGGTCGGCGGGGGAGCGGAGGTCGCCGTCAACACGCAACGGGCCCTCCAGCGGGCTGTGGAGCGGCTGGAGGGGGGGGAGGGTATCCTGGTCACTGGCTCCATCTTCCTGGTCGCCGAAGCGCGGGAGGTGTGGGCGGAGCGGAACGGGCATCCGCTGCCGGAGAACGACCGGTGAGGCGGGAGACGGGAAGCAAGAGGCAGGAAGCAGGAGGCAAGAAGCAGGACGCAGGACGCAGAGTATAGGTACTTGAGGTGCATCTTGCATCCTGCATCTTGCATCTTTCCCTCTTTACCTTGAGTTTGGCTTGGGAGCGATAGGCGAACGATGAGTTGGGATCGTGAGTGGGGTGAATGGTGGATGCAGATGGGCTGGCCGCAGCCGAGCCCATTCCCTTTGTTCGACGAGTTCGAATTGGAGGACGTCGGTCCTTCGGAGGAGGCGAGCGGGGTCCTTGAGGGGCCGTTGCTCCCGTTGCGGGACCTGGTCTTCTTCCCGCGGATGGTCTCCCCCCTCGTCGTGGGGCGGGATCGGTCCATCGAGGCGGTGGAGGTGGCCCTGGAGCGGGACGAGCCGCTCATCGCCGTGGCGCAGCGGGACCCGGAGGTCGAGGAGGTCGAACCGGAGGACCTCTACGAGTTCGGCACCGACATCCTCATCGGCCGGATGCTCCGGATGCCCGATGGCTCTCTGAGCATCCTGGCCCAGGGCCGCCAGCGGGTCCAGATCGTCGAATACATCCAGACCGAGCCCTACATCCGGGTCCGGGCCATCCCCATCGCCGAATCCACCGAGCGGACCCGCCTCACCGAGGCGCTGATGCGGGCCACGCTGGCCCTCTTCGAGAAGGTGGTCCAACTCAACCGGTCGATGCCGGAGGACCTCTACGTCTTCGCCCTCAACGTCCACGAGCCGGGTTGGCTGGCCGACCTGATCGCCCAGAGCCTGAGCCTGGATACCGCCCAACGGCAGGAGATCCTGGAGACGCTGGACCCGGCCGCCCGTCTCCAGCGGATCAGCGTCCTCCTGGCGAAGGAACTGGACGTGCTGGAGTTGGAGGACGAGATCCATTCCCGGGTCCAGCAGGAACTGGACCGCGCCCAGCGGGAGCACTTCCTGCGGGAGCAGATGAAGGCGATCCAGACGGAGTTGGGGGAGACGGATGCCTTCACCCGCGAGGTCAACGAGTTGCGGGAGCGGCTGGCTAAGGCGGACCTGCCGGACGAAGTGCGGGCGCAGGCGGAGAGAGAACTGGAGCGGCTGGCGGCGATGCCGCCGATGGCCCCCGAGGTCGGCATCATCCGCACTTACCTGGACTGGATCCTCGAACTGCCCTGGAAGGAGGAGACGGAGGACAACCTCGACCTCCAGCACGTGGCGGAGGTGCTGGAATCCAACCACTACGGGCTGCCCAAGGCCAAGGAGCGCATCCTGGAGTACATCGCGGTCAAGAAACTGGCGCCCGATAAGATGCGTAGCCCCATCCTCTGCTTCGTCGGCCCGCCGGGGACCGGCAAGACCAGCCTCGGTAAGTCGATCGCCAAAGCGCTGGGGCGGAACTTCGTCCGCGTCAGTTTGGGCGGGGTGCGGGACGAGGCGGAGATCCGCGGCCACCGGCGGACCTACATCGGCGCGATGCCCGGCCGGATCATCCAGACGATGCGCCGCGCCAAGACGATCAACCCGGTCTTTATGCTGGACGAGGTGGACAAACTGGGGCTGGACTTCCGGGGCGACCCCGCCGCCGCGCTTCTGGAGGTCCTCGACCCGGAGCAGAACCACGCCTTCTCCGACCACTACCTGGAGGTCCCCTACGACCTCTCCAAGGTCTTCTTCATCACCACGGCCAACACCCTCGATCCCATCCCACCGGCGCTGCGGGACCGGATGGAGGTGATCGAGTTTCCCTCCTACATCGAGGAGGAGAAGATGGAGATCGCCCGCCGGTTCCTGATCCCGCGCCAGTTGGAGGAGCACGGGCTGGCCGAGCACCCCGTCCGCTTCACCGATGCCGCGCTGCGGCGCATCATCCGCGAGTACACCTACGAGGCGGGGGTCCGCAACCTGGAGCGGGAGATCGCTTCCGTCTGCCGCAAGGCGGCCCGGCGGCTGGCCGAGGGGAAGAAGCCACTGCGACAGGTCACCGCCCGGATGCTCCCTAAACTGCTCGGGCCGCCCCGCTTCCTGCGGGATAGGGCGGAGGAGAAGGATGAGGTGGGCCTGGCGACCGGGCTGGCCTGGACCGAGGCCGGCGGCGACCTGATGCCGGTGGAGGTGACGCTGATGCCCGGGAAAGGTACCCTCATCCTCACCGGTCAGTTGGGCGAGGTGATGCAGGAATCGGCCCAGGCGGCCCTCAGTTACGCCCGTTCCCGCTCCAAGGAACTGGGCCTGCCCCGCGACCTGTTCGACAAGACCGACATCCACATCCACCTGCCCGAGGGGGCGATCCCGAAGGACGGCCCCTCCGCGGGCATCACGATGGCGACAGCCCTCATTTCGGCCCTCACCAACCGGGCCGTCCGGCGGGACGTGGGGATGACGGGGGAGATCACGCTGCGCGGGCGGGTCCTGCCCGTCGGCGGCCTCAAGGAGAAGATCCTCGCCGCCCACCGCGCCGGGCTGAAGACGGTGATCATCCCCAAGCGGAACGAGCCGGACCTGGTGGAGATCCCCCGCAAGGTGCGGCGGGCGCTCAAGATCGTCCGCGTGGAACGGATGGAGGAGGTGCTGGAGGTCGCTCTCCTCCCACCGCCCGAGGGCACCGACGCCGCTGAGAGCGTAAAGGAGGGAGGCGAGGGCGGGGGGCAGGCGAGCAAGGAGGCGAGGGAGCGGAGGAGCAAGGGGAGAAGGAAGAATGCGCATCGCAGTCGGGGCTGATCACGGAGGATACTCGCTCAAAGAGGCGGTGGTTCGTTACCTCATCGCCGAGGGGCACCAGGTGGAGGACGTGGGCACGCACGACGAGACCTCCACCGACTATCCGGATTACGCCGTTCAGGTGGCCCGCGCCGTGGCCGAGGGGCGGGCGGACCTGGGAGTCTTGGTCTGTGGCACCGGGATCGGGATGAGCATCGCTGCCAACAAGGTGCGGGGCGTGCGGGCCGCGCTGGCGACCGATTGCTATATGGCCCGGATGGCCCGCGAGCACAACGATGCCAACGTCCTCTGCCTGGGCGGACGGGTGCTCGGCACGGGGTCGGCGTTGGAGATCGTCCGGGCCTTCCTGGAGGCCCGCTTCGCCGGAGGGCGGCACGCCCGCAGGGTCGGAAAGATCGAGGCAATAGAGCGGGGGGAAAAGGGGTAAATGCGTAGGACGACCGTTTTCCTGGCCCTCGTCCTGATCGTCCTGGGGTTCTACTTCCTCCTCGTCCAGCTCCAGTTGGGCCTTCCTACCCTGGATCGCATCTGGCCGGTGTTCCCGTTGGCGTGGGGCATCACCTCATTCGTGGCCTATTTCCGCGACGCCCGCAGGGTGGAGACGCGGGTCTTCTGGGGCACCTCCCTCGTCCTTTCCAGCCTCTTTCTCTTCCTCATCAGTATGGGGGATCAGGACTACTCGGTGTTGCGCACCTGGTGGCCGATCTTCGTCGCCATCGCGGGGATCGCGTTTCTGGCCCTTTGGCTGGCCCAGGGGTTGCGGGATTGGGGCATCCTGTTCCTCGCCCTCTGCGGGTTGATCTTCGGAGGCGTGGCCCTGGCAGTCAATTTGCAACTGCTGGGGCCCGACACCGCGGAGGAACTGGGACGGCTCTGGCCTGCCCTGCTGATCCTCGTCGGCGCGCTGCTTCTGCTGCGGGAACTGCGTCGAGGGGCGTGATCTTCAGATGATCGTCGGGATCGACGCCAGCCGGGCGGTCTCTCCCCATCCCACGGGGACGGAGATGTACTCCCGGCGGTTGATCCAGGCCCTCCTTTCCCTTGGATCGGGCTACCACTTTCGCCTCTATTTCCGCTCCGCCCCTGCTCCGGACCTCTTTCCCGGTGCCGAACTGCGCGTCATTCCCTTCCCCCGTCTCTGGACCCACCTGCGGCTTTCCTGGGAGATGGCCCGCCGCCCGCCGGATCTGCTCTTCGTCCCCGCTCACGTCCTCCCCCCGATCCGCCCACCGCGGACCCTGGTAACCGTCCACGATCTGGGCTACCTCTACTTCCCCCGTGCCCACCCGTTGCTGCAGCGGCTGTATCTGGATCTCTCCACCCGCTGGAACGCCCGCGTCGCCACCCGCGTCCTTGCCGACTCCGAGGCGACGAAGGCCGACCTGGTGGCTCGCTACGGCACGCCTGCGGCAAAGGTCACCGTGGCTTACCCTGGCTACGACGAGCGCCTCGCTCCGGTGCGCGATCCGTCCGCGATCGCCGCGGTCAAAACGCGATACGGGATCGAAGGGAACTACTTTCTCTATCTGGGGACTCTCCAGCCTCGCAAAAACCTCGCCCGTCTGATCGACGCCTTCGCCCGCCTGCGGCCCGAGGCCGCGCGACCTGCGATTTACCTCGTCCTTGCCGGTCGCCCGGGCTGGCTCTACCGCGATCTCTTCGGGCGAGTTCGGCGGTACGGTCTGGAGGATCGGGTCCTTTTCCTGGGCTACGTTCCCGAGGCGGATAAACCGGCGTTGCTCAGCGGGGCCCTGGCGCTGGTGTTCCCTTCCCTCTATGAAGGGTTTGGCCTGCCGGTGCTGGAAGCGCAGGCCTGCGGCTGTCCGGTGATCTGCTCCACCGCTGCCAGCCTGCCCGAGGTGGCGGGAGGAGGGGCGCTGCTGGTGGACCCCTATGACGTCGAGGGGTGGGCGGAGGCGATGGCCCGCCTGGCGGAGGACCCTGGCCTGCGGGCCGACCTGGTCGAACGGGGGTTTGTCAACCTCCGCCGCTTCTCCTGGCATCAGTGCGCCCGCACCGTTCTCTCCGTCATCGACGCCCTCTCCGGACATCCGGTGTCTCCGCTTGACCAATCCCCGGGGAAGGGGTAAAATCCCGCCCGGACGTTTGGAGGGAATGAGATGCCGCTGTACGAGTATGTTTGTGGTGACTGTGGAGAGCGGTTCGAGGCGCTGCGGCCGATGCGGGAGGCAGACGCCCCGATCGAATGTCCCCATTGTGGCGGGCAGCACGCGAAGCGGGCGCTCTCCCTCTTCGCTGCCATCGGCAGCGAGGGAGTGATCGCCGGGAACGGTTCCTCCTGCACTTCCTGCTCCGCCACCTCGTGCGCAGGCTGCAGCAGCCGACAGTAGTCGCAAGTCGGAGAACCTTGCCGCCGCCCTGGGGCGGCGGCTTTTCCTTGCCTCCTCTTTCCTTTATGTTATAATCCCGCCGGAGGTAGTGGTGGAGGTTATCCTGACCCACGAAAATGCCGATTTCGACGCCATCGCGTCGCTTTTGGGGGCCCACAAACTTTTCCCCGATGCGGTTCCGGTCCTGCCCCGGCGCATCAACCGGAACTGTCGGGCGTTCCTCGCCCTCTACGGCGCGGAGTTCCCCTTCGTTCATCCCGACGACCTCCCCCGCCGCCGCATCCGCCGAGCCGTTCTGGTGGACACACAGAACCTGACCACCCTCAAAGGGATGCGATCCGACGTCCAGGTAACCATCATCGACCACCACAAACTGGATCGGGACCTGCCCGAAGGGTGGGTTTACTCCGGGGAGCCGCTGGGGGCGACGACGACGCTGCTCGTGGAGGAACTGGCTCGTCGTTCCATCTCCCTCTCCCGCGTTGAGGCGACGCTCCTCCTGATGGGGATCTACGAGGATACGGGAAGCCTCTCTTATCCTGATACGACCCCCCGCGACGTGCGGGCGGCGGCCTGGCTCCTGGAGCGCGGGGCCAATCTGACCGTCGCCAATGAGTTCCTCCACCACTCGCTGACCCCCGGGCAGCAATGGCTGTACGAGCGGCTGCTCGACGAGGCGACCACGCACGAGATCGGTGGGCACTCCATCCTCATCGCCGCCGTGGAGGCCCCCGACTACCGGGAGGAGATCTCCACGCTCGCCCACAAGTTGTGGGACGTGCTGGAGCCGTCCGCTCTGTTCGTCTTGGTGGGCCTCAACGACCACGTGCAGATGGTCGCCCGATCCACCACCGACGACATCAACGTGGCCGAGGTCGCCGCCCATTTCGGCGGTGGGGGGCACGCCCGCGCAGCGGCGGCCCTGATCCGCAGCCGGTCGCTCCAGTCGGTGCGGGCGGAACTGCTGGACCTGCTCCCTCGCCACGTGCATCCCGCGCTGACGGTCGAGCAGATCATGTCCCGCGGGGTGCAGGTCCTCTCCCCCGACACCACCGTGGCCGAGGCCGACGACCGGATGCGGCGGACCGGCCACGAGGGGTTCCCGGTGGTGGAGAAGGGCAGGGTCGTCGGCCTCCTTACCCGCCGGGCGGTGGACCGCGCGATCCAGTTCGGTATGGCCGCCGCACCGGTGCGCCAGGTGATGGAGCCGGGCAGCGTGACCATCACGCCGCGGGATTCGGTGGAGAAACTGCGGAGGCTGATGATCGAGACGGGGTGGGGGCAGGTGCCCGTGGTGGAGGACGGCAAGATCGTCGGTGTGGTGACCCGGACCGACCTGATCACCCTCTGGGGAGCGGCGTCCAACCACTCACAGCAGGTCCAGCGCATCCGCGCGCTGCTGAAGGAGGCGTTGCCTCCACAAACCCTGGCGCTGGTCCGGCGGATCGCCGAGACCGCCCGGGAGATGGGGTACAGCCTCTATTTCGTCGGCGGGCTGGTGCGGGATCTGCTCCTGGGCACGCCGGTGGTGGACGTCGACCTGGTGGTTGAGGGGGACGCCATCCGCCTGGCCCGCCGCCTGGCACGGGAGTTGGGCGGCCGGGTGGTGGCCCACCGCCGCTTCGGCACCGCCAAGTGGCTGATCGGCCGGGGAGTGTGGCAGGCGGTGGCTGGGGGCCCTCCACCGCCGGAGCGAACTCCCCGCTCTATCGATTTCGCCACCGCTCGAACCGAGTTCTACACCCACCCGACCGCCCTGCCGGAGGTGGAGCGGAGTTCGATCAAGCAGGACCTCCACCGGAGGGACTTCACCATCAACACCCTGGCGATCCGCCTCGACCCGCCCCATTGGGGGGAGTTGCTCGATTTCTACGGCGGCGAGGCCGACCTGCGCAACGGGGTGATCCGGGTCCTGCACAGCCTCAGTTTCGTCGACGATCCCACCCGCATCCTCCGCGCCGCTCGGCTGGAGGCCCGCCTGGGGTTCCATCTGGACCCCCGGAGCGAGTCGCTCATCGCCAACGCGCTGCCGTTGCTGGATCGGGTGAGCGGGGATCGGATCCGGCACGAGTTGGAGCAGATCCTGGACGAGCGGGAGCCGGAGAAGGCGCTGTACCGCTTGGAAGAACTGGGCGTCCTGCGCCAGATCCACCCCGACCTCCGGTGCGATGCGTGGGTTCAGGCCCGCTTCCGGATGGCGCGGGAGGAACTAGAGCCGGAGGTCTGGGAACTGGGGCCGGGCGACCGCCGGTTCGTTCTCTGGGGATTGTTGTTCTATCGGTTGAGCGCGGATTCGCTGGAGGCGGTGCTGCGGCGGCTGAAGATGCCGCGCTCCGAGGCGGACAACCTGCGGATGTTGCCAGGTCTGCGGCGCGCGATGCGTCGCCTTGCGCCAGCCCGCCGTCCGAGCCGGATCTATCGGGCCCTGCGGCCTTTCCCCTCGCGGCTCCTTGCCGTGGCCTGGATCGCCAGCGAGGGCGAGGGCCTGCGGGAAAAGATCCTCCGGTATCAGACCCAGTACCGGCACGTGAGGACGGCGATTACCGGAGACGACCTGAAGCGGATGGGGCTCCGCCCCGGTCCGCTCTTCGGCCGTCTGCTGGCGATCGTGCTGGACGCCCGATTGGACGGGGAAGTAACCACCCGCGAAGAGGAAGAGGCCCTCGTCCGTCGTATCCTGCGTCGCCTCGGTCCGGGTGGCTAGTCGCGTTTTGTACCCTGTATCTTGATTTCGCGAAGGGAGGCACCAATGGGATACTACGCGCTGATTATGGCAGGTGGAGGGGGCACGCGGCTCTGGCCCCTCAGCCGGCGTTCGCTGCCCAAACAGGCCCTGCGGCTGGTGGGCGAGCGGACGATGTTCGAGCACGCTGTGGATCGGATCGCCCCCATCTTCCAGCCCGACGAGATCTACGTGGTCACAACGGCCGATCAGGAGGAGCCGCTGATGTTCCAAGCGCCGGACCTCCCCCGTGCCAACTTCCTGGTTGAGCCCCTGGGGCGGGGAACGGCGCCGGCCATCGGCCTGGGGGCCATCCATATAAAGCGACGGGACCCCGATGCGGTGATGGTTGTCCTCACCGCCGATCATTTCATCCGGGACGTGGATACCTTCCGCCGGGTGCTCCGCGCCGCCGCTCAGGTCGCTGAGGAGGGCCACCTGGTCACACTGGGGATTTCTCCCACTTTTCCTTCCACCGGTTACGGCTACATCAAACAGGGGGAGAAACTGGGGGACGTGGACGGCTTCGCCGTCTATCGGGCGGAGCGATTCACCGAGAAGCCCAGCGCTGAGACCGCCTTTATGATGGTCGAATCGGGCGAGTATACCTGGAACAGCGGGATGTTCATCTGGCGGGTGGACCGCATCCTGGAGGAGTTCGCCCGTCAGATGCCCGGTTTCTACAACCAGTTAGTTCAGGTCGAGGCCGTGCTGGGAACGCCCGCCTACGAGCAGACCCTGAAGCGGATCTGGCCTCAGGTGACCCCCCAGACCATCGACTACGGAATTATGGAAGGGGCGGAGGACGTGGTGGTCATCCCGGTGGACATCGGCTGGTCGGACGTGGGGAACTGGTCGAGTATGCGGGACATCCTCCCGGCGGACGAGGATGGCAACGTGGTCGTGGGGGAGCACCTAGGGATCGATACGCGCAATACCATCGTCTTCGGGCGAGGGCGTCTCATCGCTACCATCGGCCTGGAGGAGATGATCGTCGTGGATACGGAGGACGCCCTCCTCATCTGCCCCGTCGAGCGGGAGCAGGAGGTGCGGGAGGTCGTGCGACGGCTGAAGGAACTTGATCGGAACGATCTCCTGTAGCAGGGGAAGGTAAGGTGAACGAGGTGCTTCGGCAGGGTGCGTTGAGTGAGCAAGAGATTGAAGACATGTTACACCGTATGGCCAGGGTGCTGGAGGATATGCCAGGCCTGATCGCCGCAATCCTCTATGGGTCCGCCGCCGAGGGTCTCCCCTTCCGGGACTTGGATGTGGCGTTGGTCGTGGATCGGAAAACGCATCCGCCGGATGGGGACTGGGACCTGGTGAACCGGGTCGCCGACCGGTTAGAGAAAGGCGTCCCTTTTCCGGTCGATGTCCACGTGGTCAATGAGGCTCCTGCTCCCTTGCGCTACAACGTGACAAGGGGGAGGCCCTTCCTGGTGCAGGACTTGGATGCGTGGTACGATTTTGTGGAGCGATCGTGGGATCTGTACTTCGACTTCGAACCCTTCGCTCGCCAGTACCTAGAAGGGATGGCCGAGGAGCGATGAACGGCGTCGATCGAGATAAAGTGCGAACACTGCTGGGACGGATCGCCGAGGCGCAGGAAAGGGCTGCGCAGTTGGGAGACCTTCCTGAAGAGGAATTCTTGAGCGACTTCCGTAACACCGAGAGTGCCAAGTATCTTCTGCTCGTTGCGATCGAGGCAGCCCTAGATCTGTGCCAGCACCTGGCCGTGCGGGGAGGTGGTCGCGCGCCGGAGAGTTACGCCGATTGCTTTACCGTTCTTCAGGAAATGGGCGTCCTGCCCGAGGGGCTTGCGGGATCGTTGCGCCGAATGGCTCGTTTCCGCAATCTGTTGGTGCATCTTTACTGGGAGGTGGACGACCGGAGGGTGTACCACATCTTGCGAGAGAATCTGGATGACCTGACATCTTTTCGGGAGGTTGTGGCTCGATGGGTGACGTCAAGGACCTGAAACTGGAGGCCTACTGCGTCCGTTGCAAGGCCAAACGCGAGATCAAGGACCCGAAGCCGGTCTTCACCGCCACCGGGCGGCCGGCGACGAGGGGGACCTGCCCGGTGTGCGGGACGACCCTCTTTCGGATGGGGGCCACGCCGGCCCACGAGGGGATGGACCCCCCGCCGCCCCCGAAGAAGGACGGCCGTCTGG
This sequence comes from Chloroflexota bacterium, assembly GCA_011388675.1. Lineage (GTDB taxonomy): Bacteria > Chloroflexota > Anaerolineae > B4-G1 > DUEL01 > DUEL01. The sequence continues at coordinate 13,312 of DROW01000091.1, forward strand.
TGATCGTCGAGTCGCCCGCCAAGGCCCGCACCGTGGGACGGTTCCTGGGCAAAGACTACACGGTCCGTGCCTCGGTCGGCCACGTGCGCGACCTGCTCCGCTCGTCGATGTCGGTGGACATCGAAAACGGGTTCAAGCCCCGGTATCGGGTGCCCAACGAGAAGCGGCAGGTGGTCAAAGAACTCCAGCAGGAGGTCAAAAAGGCCGCGGAGGTCTACCTGGCGACCGACCCCGACCGGGAGGGGGAGGCGATCGCCTGGCACCTGATCGAGGCGGCGAAGATCAAGCCTTCCCAGGTCCGGCGGGTCGTCTTCCACGAGATCACCCGCGAGGCCATCGAAGAGGCGTTCGCCCATCCAGGCAAGATCAATATGAACCTGGTCAACGCCCAGCAGGCCCGCCGTATCCTGGACCGGCTGGTCGGTTACAGCCTGAGCCCGCTCCTGTGGCGCAAGGTGCGCGGACGGCTCAGCGCCGGTCGGGTCCAGTCGGTGGCGGTCCGGCTGGTGGTGGAGCGGGAGCGGGAGATCCAGAACTTCGTCCCCCAGGAGTACTGGTCGATTGAGGCGGAGTTGGCGAAGCGAGAGGACCGACCTGATCCGCGCACGTTCATCGCCAAACTCCACCGCATCCGGGGCGAGGAGGTCAGCCTGGGGAGCGAGGCCGAGGCCCAGGCGGTGGTGGAGGAACTGGAGCGGTCCGCCTATGTCGTCTCTAAGGTGAAGAAGGGACAGCGGCGGCGACGGCCCGCCCCCCCGTTCATCACCAGCACGATGCAGCAGGAGGCCTCCCGTCGGCTGGGGTTCACCCCCCGGCGGACGATGCGCATCGCCCAGCAGTTGTACGAGGGGATCGACCTGGGCGGTACGGGACCGGTGGGCCTGATTACCTATATGCGAACCGACTCGACCAACGTGGCCGAGCAGGCCCAGGCGGAGGCGCGGCAGTACATCGCCCAGCGGTACGGCGAGGAGTACCTGCCGCCGAAGCCGCCCAAGTACAAGACCCGCGCCAAGGGCGCGCAGGAGGCCCACGAGGCGATCCGGCCCACCTCCGTCTTCCGGGAGCCGGATCAGATCAAGGAGCACCTCACCCGCGACCAGTACCGGCTCTACAAGTTGATCTGGCGACGGTTCGTCGCCAGCCAGATGGAGCGGGCGGTGTACGACACGCTCACCGTTGAGGTGGTCGCCGGTCCCGACGGCGATGGCCTCGATCCGGGACAGGCCCCTTACCTTTTCCGTGCTTCCGGCTCCACTTTGCGCTTCCCCGGCTTCCTGATCGTCTACGAGGAGGCGAAGGACGAGGGCGAGGAGGGCGAGAAGGAGCGGGTGCAGCAGATCCCGCCGCTGACCGTGGGGGAGATGCTGGACCTGGTGCGGCTGATTCCCCAGCAGCACTTTACCCAGCCACCGCCTCGCTACACCGAGGCCAGCCTGGTACGGGCGCTGGAGGAGTACGGCATCGGCCGGCCCTCCACTTACGCCCCCATCCTGACCACCATCCAGCAGCGAGGGTACGTCCGCCGGGAGGGGAAGCAACTGGTGCCCACCGAGACCGGGTTCTTGGTCAACGATCTTCTGGTGGAGCACTTCCCGGAGGTGATGGACTACAATTTCACGGCGCAGATGGAGGAGCGACTGGACGAGATCGCCGCCGGGCGCCGGAAGTGGGTGCCGGTGGTGGAGGAGTTCTGGATCCCCTTCAAGCAGCGGCTGGACGAGGCCGACCGGAAGATCGAGAAGGTGGACCTGGGGCCGGAGGAGATCGGGCGGGATTGCCCGGAGTGTGGCAAGCCGCTTATCGTCCGCTGGGGACGGTACGGCAAGTTCATCGGTTGCTCCGGATACCCGGCCTGTCGATACACCGAGCCGTGGCTGGAGAAGGTAGGGGTGAAGTGTCCCCAGTGCGGCGGCGACTTGGTGGAGAAGCGGACCCGCAAGGGGCGGATCGGATACGGCTGCTCTAACTATCCGGAGTGCGACTTCTGGGTCTGGCGGCGGCCGCTGCCCCAGCCCTGCCCTGCCTGCGGCGGCCTGCTCACCGAGGGGCGCAAGGGGATGGCCCGGTGCACCAACTGCGGCAGCGAGTTCTCGCTGGAGGAACTGCCGGAGGTGGAGAAGGAGGCCTAGGATGGATCTGGAAGAAGCGCGGGCATACAGCAACCTGTTCTTTGCCCCTAGAAGCCTCCAGGAGTTCATCCACACCCCAAGGATGCGGATCAACGAGAAAGATCAAGATTTCGCAATCTACCGGTCGGTCAGAGTTCGTGCAGATGGGGAGGAAAAACTCATCAAAGTTCCCGTTGTCTCCATCGAATGCAAGACCTACATCGACAAGACGATGCTAGAAGGCTCGATCGCCACCGCAGAGAAAATCAAGATGGGCAACCCATATTGCCTCTTTGTCGTCGTGACCGAGTGGTACGATGTGAGTTACGAGGTGGATCCGAAGTACTCCCGCATTGACCAGATCTATGTGTTACGGCGTAGCAAGCGACGAGAAGAATCTTCACAGCCGATCGACCCGGATGTCGTTCTGGACCTTTTCGGATTCGTCCACGAGCACCTGACGCGGGACTGGTCTTCCATCGAGGAGAAGATGCGGAGAGAGGGGAAGATCCTATGAAATTGCGTCGGGAAGAAAAAATCCGGGATAAGCCGGGCAAGGCGAAGATCCGGCGGGGGACGCAGCACCAAAAAGAGGCGATCGTCACAGAGGAACCAGCAGAGATCCGCCCCTTCGTCAACACTATCATCATTGGCGACGCAGAGGAGGTTCTGCAAGCGCTTCCAGATGACTCGGTGGACATTGTTATCACGTCCCCTCCCTACAATTTCGGGCACCAGTATGCAGGCGATCCTTCGGAGGACACCCGCGAGTGGAATGAGTATTTCGCTAAGCTCTATCGGATCTGGGAGGAATGCTACCGGGTCCTCAAACCTGGTGGGCGAATCGCCGTGAACGTCCAGCCCCTGTTTTCCGACTACGTCCCGACCCACCATATCATTTCCTCCCAGTTATTGGAGATCGGGTTCCTCTGGAAGGCAGAGATCCTCTGGGAAAAGAGCAACTACAACGCCAAGTATACCGCGTGGGGGAGTTGGAAATCGCCTTCAATGCCGTATCTGAAGTATACTTGGGAATTCATCGAGGTCTTCGACAAAATGACCCACAAGAAGGCCGGGCGAAAGGATTTGATCGACATCACCGCCGAGGAGTTCAAAGAGTGGGTCTATGCTCGCTGGGCAATTGCACCTGAAGGGCGAATGCGAGAGTTCGGACACCCAGCGATGTTCCCGGAGGAAATCCCTTACCGCTTGATCCGCCTCTTTACTTACCGGGGCGACATCGTCTTGGACCCGTTCAACGGGGCGGGTACTACCACGGCGGTGGCCTATCGCCTCCAGCGGCGGTTCATCGGGGTCGATATTTCGGAGACCTATTGCCACACCGCTTTCGATCGGCTTAAGAAAGAAGTGCCACAATGGGGGCTGTTCGAGACGCCGCTGCCCTACGAGTACCCCAAGGCGCGGCTGGTGGAGTGGAAGGAAGCCATCGAGGCCAGCCCTATCAAGGCCACGCTCCTTGCCGAGGCGGAGTAGAAGGGAATGAGTGGGGCCCCTGTGCTCTTCGTGGCAACCTCTAACGAGGGGAAAAAGCGGGAGTACCGGGACCTTCTGGCCCCCCTGAGGGTCCCGGTCCTTTTCCCACCCGACCTGGGCCTGCGGGTGGAGGTGGTCGAGAGCGGCGCGACTTACGCGGAGAACGCCCGTCTCAAGGCGATGGCTCACCTCCACGCACTACGGGAGCGCGGCGTCGAGGCCGTGGTCCTGGCCGACGATTCGGGGTTGGAGGTGGACGCGCTGGAGGGCGCTCCCGGCATCCGCTCCGCCCGCTACACTCCCGGCTCCGACGAGGACCGGATCGCAGCCCTTTTGCGCCACCTGGAGGGGGTCCCCTGGGAGCAGCGCACCGGTCGCTTCCGATGCGTCCTGGCGGTCGTTTCCTCCGACGGCGCGCTTCGCTTTTTCGAGGGGATCTGCGAGGGGGTCATCGCCACCGAGCCGGCTGGGGAAGGCGGCTTCGGGTACGACCCCGTTTTCTACCTGCCCGATCGAGGTTGCACGATGGCCCAGTTGCCTCCCGGGGAGAAGAACCGCATCAGCCACCGCGCCCGCGCCGTCCAGGCGGCCATCCCCCTACTGCGACGGCTGCTCTCCTCCTCCGGGTCCGGTGTGCTTCGCCTATAGCGCGTTTCTCACCCCTCAACCTTCCCGCATCCTTCGTCCCATCAAGTTCAATTTATAGCGCCGGATTTCTTCTGGCGGGATGCGTTTCCCCGCAGGGGTGACGAAGGCCAGTGCGTCGGTGGGGCACTGGACGATGCACGCCCCGCACCGCTCGCAGCGGTCGGCGTAGGGCTGGGCAGCCACGTCCGCCACCGTGAACACCCCCCGCGGGCAGACCTGCGCGCACCGCTCGCAACCGACGCACCGCTCCACCAGGCATTTCGATGAACCCTGGGCGGCGGCCGCGGTGCTTGACGCCCCTGTTCGTCTATGGCATAATGTCGGCGGTTAACCGCAGCGGCGGGCAGCCCCGGGGCGGCGGAGGCGGGGACCGGAGCGTCGGTCCCGCGCAGATCTCGCTGCAGTCCGGGAGAAGCGGTGAGCGAATCGAGCACTACCGTACCGGAGGTCCTACTGCAACCCTACACCGACCCCGTCGCCGACTGCGCCGTCGTTGGTGCTGCCCTTTTTGACCTCCCCGTTGACCGCCCACCGTCACAGAAGGGGGTGCCTCTTGTCCGAAGGGCCAATTGTCCGCGTGGAGAACGTTACCTTCGTCTACAATCCCGGCTCCGAGAACCCCACTGTGGCTCTCAGAAACGTCGACCTCACCCTGTATCGGGGGGACTATCTGGTCATCGTCGGCCACAACGGCTCGGGAAAGTCCACCCTGGTCAAGCACCTCAACGCCCTCCTTCTCCCCACTGAAGGGGAGGTCTGGGTGAAGGGAATGGACACCAGGGATCCCGAGCACGTCCTCGACATCCGTCGGAGCGTCGGGATGGTGTTCCAGAACCCCGACAATCAGATCGTCGCCACGGTGGTCGAGCACGATGTGGCCTTCGGCCCGGAGAATCTGGGCCTTCCCCCTGAGGAGGTCGAGCGGCGGGTGGAGTGGGCCCTCGGCGTGGTGGGTATGCTTCCCCATCGGGACCGTGCCTCCCACCTCCTTTCCGCCGGTCAGAAACAGCGGGTCGCCATCGCCGGCGTGCTGGCGATGAAGCCCGATGTCATCGTCCTGGACGAATCCACCGCTATGCTCGACCCCGTGGGACGGGAGGAGGTCCTGAAGACCATCCGCCGCCTCAATCGGGAAGAGGGGGTCACCGTCGTCGCCGTTACTCACTTTATGCGCGAAGCCGTAGAGGGGAACCGGGTCGTCGTGATGGAGGAGGGCCGTATCGTGATGGAGGGCACGCCCCGCGAGGTGTTCAGCCGGGTGGAGGAACTGCGGGAGATGATGCTGGACGTGCCCCAGCCCACCGAACTTTCCTACGAACTCCACAAACTCCGGCCCGACTTCCCCCCCGACCTGCTCACCGTGGAGGAGGTCGTGGAGGAGATCTGTCGGCGGGGTGGGGGGGTGCGCTGATGGACGCAGGAAGGCCCATCATCCAGGTCAACGATCTGCACCACCGGTATCTGAGGGGGACCCCACTGGAGGTCGTCGCCCTGAAGGGGGTGACGATGGAGATCTATGAGGGGGAGATGGTGGGGATCATCGGCCGTTCCGGAGCGGGGAAGTCCACCCTCGTCCAGCACTTCAACGGCCTGATCCGCCCACGGGAACGGGGTAAGGTCATCGTAGACGGCGAGGACCTGGCCGACCCGGACATCGACATCCGCGCGCTGCGCCAGAAGGTCGGACTGGTCTTTCAGTACCCCGAGCAGCAGCTCTTCGAGCGGTTTGTGGGGGACGACATCGCCTTCGGCCCTCTCAAGATGGGCCTGCCGATGGAGGAGGTCCGGGAACGGGTCCGCGAGGCGATGGAGATGGTGGGGTTGGATTTCGGGCGGTTCAAGGATCGGTACACTTTCACCCTCAGCGGCGGTGAGATGCGGAGGGCGGCCATCGCCGGGGTCCTCGCCCTCCGGCCTAAGATCCTGATCCTGGACGAATCCACCTCGGGGGTAGATCCCCGGAGTCGGAAGGACCTGCTGGGCCGGATCGACGCGCTTCACAGGGAAAGGGGCCTCACGGTCATCTTCGTCTCCTCCAGTATGGAGGATGTGGCCGAACTGGTGGATCGCGTCTACGTGATCGACGATGGGCGTACCGTGATGAGCGGAACCACCCGCGAGGTCTTCTCCCGCCCCGAGGAACTGATCCGATACGGCCTGGGGGTGCCCCAGGTGACCGAGATCGTTCACGAACTGGCCAGGCGGGGCAAGATCCCGTTCACGACGGTGGTGAACGTCCAAGAGGGGAAGGAAGTGGTATGGAAGATTTTGAATTCCTCCGCCACATAACCCTCGGGCAGTACCTGCCCGGCGATTCCCTCGTCCATCGGCTGGACCCGCGGGTCAAGATCTCTGTGATGCTCTTTATGACCGTCGCCATCACCTTCAACGTCTCTTACTTGGCCAACATCATCCTCCTGATCGTCTGTCTTTCCTTCGTCCTGCTCTCCAAGATCCCCTTAGGCTACATCCTCTCCGGTGTTAAGCCAGCCCTCCCGTTCATCATCGTCCTGGCGATCCTGCAGTTGCTCTTCTACGGAGACGCCTTCGTCCCTTACGGCACCGAATCCAGAACCATTCTCCGCTGGGGGTGGGTCCACGTCACTAGCGGGAGCGTCCAGTTGGTCGTCGTTTCGACCCTGCGCTTTTTGCAGTTGCTGTTCCTCGCCAGTCTCCTGACCAACACCACCACCATCTCCGACTTGACCAGTGGGATGGAGGCGATGCTTTCCCCCTTCTCCAGGGTCGGCCTGCCCGGCCACGAACTGGCGTTGGTGGGGGCCATTGCCCTGCGCTTCGTCCCCATCCTGGCAGAGCAGTTGGAGATTATTATGAAAGCACAGGCCTCGCGGGGGGCCGATCTGGGAGCGAAGGGGCGGCTTCGGTTCATTCAGACCACCCGACAGATGGTGGCGCTCATCGTGCCGCTGTTCATCGACGCCTTCCGCCGGGCAGAGGACCTGATCCTGGCGATGGAAGCGCGGTGCTACGTCGGTGGGCGACATCGGACGAAACGGGTCCGATTCCGGTTTCAGCGGGCCGACTACATCGCCTACGTCCTCGTGCTGCTCTTCTCTGCCGCGATGGTGGCCTTCCGGAACCGTATGCCCTTCTAGCGGGCGGTCGGCGAGGATGGACAGAGGGGAGGTCGTTGCGGGGAGGGGATGGCGAGAAAGCCTTCGTTGTTCCCGCAGTGCCTCCCCCCTCACTCACTACAGGAGGTGAAAGGGTAATGGAACAAAAAGGGTTCACAGTCCGCCGGATCGTGATCGCCGGGGTCCTTTCGGCCATCGCGATCCTTCTGGGTGCTACCCGCCTCGGTTTCATCCCTGTGCCTACCGCTGCAGGCAATGCCACCATTATGCATGTGCCAGCCATCATCGGCGGTATTATGGAGGGATGGGTCGTCGGCGGGATCATCGGCTTCATCTTCGGCATCTTCAGTTTCCTCCAGGCGACGATTCCCCTTTTCAAAGACCCACTGGTGGCGATCTTCCCTCGCATCTTCATCGGCATCACCGCTTACTTCACCTACGTGGGCCTTAAACGGTTCAACGAGTACGTGGCATTGATCGTCGCCGCAGCCGTCGGCACCCTGACGAACACTGTCCTGGTGCTCACGATGGCGGTGGTGCGGGGCTATATGGCCCCAGGCGTCGCCCTGGGTGTCGGTATCACCCACGGCATCCCGGAGATCATCGTCGCCTGCATCCTCGTCGTGGCGGTGGTGGCGGCCTGGAAGCGGGTCGAAACCGGCAGGGGGAGATCCAAAGTGTGATCTCCCTTCTCTGCCCCGGCGACAAGGGAAGTGCCCGGCCCTCCCCGGAGGGGCCGGGCACCGTCGTCCCGGCCCGCCATCGGCGGGGGAGGGGGGAGGGCGTCCAGGCTCTTCTCAATCCGCCCCTCTTCTGAAGCACACTTACATCCGGACGGGCACTTGACAACACGCCGGATCGGGGTATAATCGGTACACGTATTCACTTTGTGAATATCCACAAAGCGAGGAAAACGATGGCCCGACGGCGGCTTCCGCTGGAAAAGGTGCTTCTGGGTTTCCTGATGCAGGGCCCCCTGCACGGGTACGATCTGCACCGGCGGGTGGAGACGGAACTGGGGTACGTCTGGCGGATGGGGATGGGTTACA
>DROW01000092.1 GCA_011388675.1 Chloroflexota bacterium
CTGATCCCCCATCCGGCCGGTGAGGATCGGCTGGTGCGTTGCCCGGGTTGTGGATACGCCGCCACCGCCGATACGGCTTCGTTCCGTCTGCCGTCCGTGGACCGGGCGGCGACAGAGCCGCTCCGCCCCGTACCGACCCCGGGCTGCGCGACCATCGCCGACGTGGCTGCCTACGTGGGGGTGGCGACCTCGCAGACGCTCAAAGCGGTCTTCTACGCCTGGGAGCGGGCGGATCGGGAGCCGACGCTGGTCTTCGTCGTCGTCCGTGGCGACCTGGAGGTGAGCGAGGCGAAACTGCGGGCGGTGCTGGGGGAAGGGACTCTGCATCCCGCCTCCGACGGCCTGATCCGAGCGGCCGGAGCCGAGCCGGGGTACGCCTCTCCGGTGGGGCTCGATGTGCGGTCGGACCTGGAGGGGGAGGGCGTTCTCGTCGTCGGCGATCGGTCCATTGAGGCCGGGGCGAACTTCGTGGCCGGGGCCAACCGGGAAGGGTACCACCTCACCGGCGTCAACTACCCGCGCGACTTCGCCGTCACCCTGCTGGCCGATGTGGCGCAGGTGCAGCCGGGGCACCTCTGCCCCCGGTGTGGAGAGGGGTTGGAGATGGAAGCGGCCGTCGAGGTCGGCCGGTGTGGGAAGTGGGGCACCGGGCCTGCGGAGCGGGCCGAGGCCGGTTTTGTGGATCGGGAGGGACGTCAGCGACCGCTGGTGATGGGAGCGTATGGGTTCGCCGTCTCTCGATTGGTGGCGGTCGCCCTGGAGGCCCACCACGACGAGGACGGGCTTGTCTGGCCGCCGGCCGTCGCCCCGTTCGACGCCCATCTCGTCTCGCTGGCCCGTTCGGACGAGGAGCGGGCGGTCGCCGAGCGGATCTACGGAGGGTTGCAGGCCCACGGCCTGGAAGCCCTTTACGACGACCGGAGCGAGAGCGCGGGGGTGAAGTTCGCCGACGCGGACCTGATCGGCTGTCCCGTCCGGCTCACCGTGAGCCGCCGCAGTCTGAAGCAGGGGGGTGTGGAGGTGAAGGCCCGCTGGACAGAAGATCGAGCGGTGGTCCCCGAGGAGGGACTGGTCGAACGGGTGCGCGATCTGCTTGACAGTTGGGCCGGTCTGTAGGATAATTCGCCTTCGGCCGCCCGGGGGCGGCCTAAAGAATTTGCCGCGCAGATGCGCGAGATTCAGGGAGGGAAAATGGTGGAAGTTACCGACAGGACGTTCGAGGCGGAGGTCCTCAAGGCAGATCTGCCGACGCTGGTGGACTTCTGGGCTGAGTGGTGTGCCCCCTGCCGGATGATCGCCCCTATCGTGGAGGAGATCGCTACCGAATTGGCGGGCCGTTTGAAAGTGGTCAAGATGGATGTCGATGAGAACCCCGCTACGCCTGGCCGCCTGGGGATCATGGGGATCCCCACCCTGATCCTGTTCAAGGACGGCGCGGAGGTGGCGAGGATCGTGGGATACCGTCCCAAGAAGGACCTTCTGGCGGCTATCGAGCCGTATCTGTAGTTCTCACCACGGAGAGCACAGAGTTTTCTCCCGATTTTCAAGATGCTTTCTCCGCGACCTCTGTGCCTCTGTGGTCTTCGGAATCTCTAGGAGGCGCAGGTGGCCCTGTCCCTGCGGGCACGGCACTGGGACTATCTGCTGCGGATTGGCCAGGCGCTGACGGCGCAACTGGACCTGGATACCGTGTTGCAGATGGTCCTGAAGGCGGCCGTCAGCCTGCTGGACGGGCAGGGGGGGCTGATCGCCCTGCGACAGCCCGACGGACGGTTCGCTATCCGCGCGGTGTACGGCCTGCCGGTCCGGCTGCAGGACTACTTCTCGATCCTCCTCTCAGACATCCCGGAGCGGGCCGGTCGGTCCGACTTCCTCATCCCGGATCTGGCGCGCAAACTACGTCAGGTGGCGCTGGAGACGGCGCTCCCGCTCCGCCAGGTCGTCGCCCTGCCGATGTTCGCTGGGCGCGACCTGATCGGGGTGCTGTACGTCTTCCGGGTCCACGGTGGGATCTTCACGCCGGAGGAGCGGCAGATCCTGGCTACCTTTGCCGACCAGGCGGCCATCGCCGTCCACAACGCCCAGTTGTACCACCAACTGGCCACGGAGAAGCGGCGTCTGGACGCGATCCTTCAGTACAGCGCCGACGGGGTGATGGTGCTGGACCCGGCCCAGCGGATCACGGTCTTCAACCGTGCCCTCTCGGAGATGACCCGCTGGCCGGTCGCGGAGGCCCTGGGTCGCCACCACGACGAGGTGATCCAGTGGTATCAATTGGAGACGGAGATGGACCTCTCCAGGGCGATCGCCGGTGGATGGCCGCTGACGACCGACGCCGGGCCCCAGGCCCCGCTTTACGTCGAAGGCGACCTCCGCCAGCGGGACGGGGGGCGGATCAGCGTCGGCATCACCTACGCCCCACTCCTCGATCGGGAGGGCCGACTGGTCAACATCATCGGCAACGTGCGGGACATCAGCCGCTTCCGGGAGGCGGACCGGCTGAAGAACACGTTCGTCTCCATCATCTCCCACGAACTGAAGACGCCGGTGACCATCATCCGGGGGTACGCGGAGACGCTGAGCCGGCCGGAGGCGGAATGGGACAAGGAGACGCTGCGGGAGGGGCTGGCAGTCATCGTGGAGGAGGCGGAGCACCTGAACCAGTTGATCGACGACTTGCTGGACGCCTCCCGGTTGCAGGCGGGCGCGCTGTCCCTCCAGATGGAGGAGGTGGCGCTGGACCAACTGGCCGAGCGGGTGGTGCAGCGGTTCCGCACTCAGACGGACAAGCACGACATCGCCACCCGCTTCCCGCCCGACTTCCCAACGGTCCGAGGGGACCCGCGGCGGTTGGAACAGGTGCTCAACAACCTGGTCAGCAACGCGATCAAATATTCGCCCGACGGAGGACGGATCCGGATCCGAGGGCGGGTTCGCCCGGACGAGGTGGTGGTGACGGTCACCGACGAGGGGATCGGCATCCCCGCCCCCGAGCAATCCCGTATCTTCGAGCCTTTCTACCGGGTGGACGATCCCACGGGGCGGAGGGCCGAGGGTGTTGGGCTGGGGTTGTACCTGGCGAAGGCGATCGTCGAGGCCCACGGAGGGCGGATCTGGGTGGAAAGTGAACCGGGGAAGGGGTCGGCTTTCTCGTTTACCCTCCCCCGTCATCAACCGAACGAAAGGTGAGGACGATGGTACAGGCGATGGTGCGGATAACTTGCCCGAATTGCCGGCGGCCCTTCACCGCGCCGCTGGAGCAGGTTCTGGACGTGGAGGTGGACCCCTCTGCGAAGGCCCGGCTTCTCTCAGGACAGGTCAACTTCGTGGTCTGCCCCCATTGTGGGGCGGGAGGTGCGGTGAGCCTGCCGTTCCTCTACCACGATCCATCGAAGGAACTGGCGTTCGTCTTCCTGCCGATGGAGGCGGGACGGACCGACCTGGAGCGGCAACAGGTCATCGGTGCGCTCTCCAAAGCGGTGATGAACCAACTGCCGCCGGAGCAACGGAAGAGTTACCTCTTGAACCCAAAGGTCTTCTTCTCCTACGACAGCCTGGTCAAGGCGGTGTTGGAGGCGGATGGGATCACGGAAGAGATGCTGGAGGCCCGTAAGGCCCGCTCGGAACTGCTGCGCAAGTTCCTCGAGGCGAAGGACGAGGAGGAGCGGATCGCACTGATCGAGGAGAACGAATCGCTGTTGGACGAGGATTTCTTCCGCATCCTTTCCGCCACCCTGCTGGACCTGGAGGCGATGGGGGTGCAGGACGTGGTCCAGCGGCTGCAAGAGGTGCGCCAACTCCTGTTCGAGCGGACGCCGGTGGGCCGGCGGCTGGCGGCCCGCGCCGAGGCCCTGCAGGTGCTCTCCGACGAGCCGACACGGGAGAAACTGCTCGACCTGCTGATCCAGCACGAGGACCCGGCGACACGGGAGGCACTGCTAATCTTCGGTCAGCCGCTGGTGGATTACTTCTTTTTCCAGACGCTCACCCAGCGGATCGAGGAGGCGAAGGACGAACAGGAGCGGGAGCGCCTGGAAGCCATCCGTCGGCAGGCGGTGGAGGTCCGGCAGGAACTGCAGGAGCAGGCCAAGCAGGTGGTCGAGTCGAAGGTGGCGCTGGTGCGGGACCTCTTGGAGACGGAGCGACCGGAACTCCTGGCCCGCCGTCGGCTGGCCGACCTGGATGAGTTGTTCTTCAGCGTGCTCGGTGCGGAGATCGAGCGCGCGCAGCGGGAAGGGGACCAGGAGACCGCGGCCCGTCTGGAGGAGATCTGGAAGTTGACGATGGATCTGATCCGGGCGCAGGTCCCACCCCAGGTCACCCTCCTCACGAGGGTGCTGGAGGCCAAGGGGGTCGAGGAGGTCCGGCGGGTTTTGGAGGAGAACCGCTCCCTGGTCGACCAGGCCTTCCTCCAGTTGCTGGAGCAGATCGGGCAACAGTTGCGGGAGGGAGGCGACGCGGAGGCGGCGGAGCGGGCAGCGATCGCCCTGGAGGTGGCCCGCCCGATGGTGGAAAGCGGACCGAAGGAGGAAAAGAAGCCGCCGGAGAAAAAGCCGCCTGGCGGACTGGAGATTGCTCGCCGCTGAGTTCGTTGTCGCAAAGGTGCGGAGGACGCAGAGCCTTTCACCTCTGCGTCCTCTTTGTCTCTGCGGTTTGAATCACCGGTTCTCCAGGCGAAAGCCGTGGCCGCGGACGGTGACGATGTAGTTGTGGTCGGGGTCGAGGGAGGCCAGCCGCTCGCGGAGCCGTCGGACCAGCGCGTCGATGGCCTGCTCGGTGATCCCCGCTTTAGCCTCCTCCGGCCAGACGGCGGCCACGATCTCCTCACGGGTGACCACCCGCCCTCCGGCGTCCAACAGGGTGGTCAGGAGGCGGTACTGGGCGGGGGAGAGCGGCGGGGTCAGTTCCTGCCCCCCGATGAACACACGCCGACTGGCCCGGTCCACCCGTAGTCCTCGGCTCGGTCCCTCCACGACCAGCGGCAGCGTGGCATCTGCCCCCACGAAGCCCAGTTTTACGCACAGGGCGATCTGAATCTCGTCGCCGTCGTGCAGCACCCGTGGTTCGTCGCGGACCTCCTCGCCGTTGACGTAGGTCCCGTTCTTGCTCCCCAGGTCGCGGATGGTGTACTGACCGTCTGGCCTTCGTTCGATGCGGGCGTGGTGGCGGGAGACCGGCCGCTCCGGGAGGATGATGTCGCAATCCGGACTGCGGCCGATCAGGAGGCTTTCCCCCTCGATGAGCCACCGTTGACCGGCCAGTTTCCCCTCGTAGGCGACCAGCATCGGGATGTTGGGTTGTTCGGATACGTCCATCTGACGGACCTCCGGTTTTCTTTCTCGACGGGTGTTACTTGACAGGTTCCCTTTCTGCTTTATCATATGGGCGGAGGAGGAGAAGAGTATGGCTCGCTTGCTTCGACCGGGAACGGTCCTCCGCGAGCGCTACAAGATCCTTGCCTGCGTGGGGCAGGGGGGGATGGGGGCCGTCTACCGCGCCGCGGATCTCCGCCTGGAAGGACGGGTCTGCGCGGTGAAGGAGGTGTGCCCCGATCCCGACCTGCCTCCCGATGCCGCAGAGCAATTGCAGGCCCAGTTCCGCCGGGAGGCCAGCATCCTCGCCCGCCTCGACCACCCCAACCTGCCCAAGGTCTCCGACTACTTCACCGAGGGCGGGCGGGAATACCTGGTGATGGACTTCGTCGCCGGGCCCGACCTCCGACAGGTCCTGGAAAAGGAACTGCGGGCGGGCCGGTTGCTGGACGAGTGGGAGGTTCTGCGCTGGGCCGATCAGCTCTGCGATGCCCTTTCCTACCTCCACGGTCAAACCCCTCCGGTGCTCCACCGGGACATCAAACCGTCTAACGTCAAGTTGACCCCTGGCGGGCTGATCAAACTGGTGGATTTCGGCCTGGTGAAATTGATGATCACCGACGATGCCCGCACGGTGACGGTGCTCCAGGGGAGAGGGACCGTGGCCTATACACCCCTGGAGCAGTACGGCGGCGACACCGGCCACACCGACGTCCGATCCGACATCTACGCCCTGGGTGCAACCCTCTACCATCTCCTCACCGGCCGGCCTCCGGCGGACGCCAAGCAGCGGTTCCTTCGGCCAGACAGCCTCATCCCGCCCCGGGAACTGAACCCCCGGATCTCTCCGACGACGGAGCGGGCCATCCTGGCCGCCATCGCAATGCATCCGGACGACCGGCCTCCCACGGTCGAGGTCTTTCGGCGGATGCTCCACGACAACTCCTTCGCCGACGCCTTCACCGCCATCGTGCCACCCCGCCGTGTGTGGCAGGAGGCGGTGCGGGCGAACCGGTGGCTGTTGACCTTCGTCGGCCTGCTCCTCCTCACTGCCTTCGCAGTTACTTTTTTGTGAATGTCACCGCAGCGGCGCAGAGGACACAGCGTTTTCTAATGTCCGAGTTTCACCACGGAGACACAGAGAGGGCAAATTAGAGATCCCTCTGTGTCCTCTGTACCTCTGTGGTGTCTATCCTACTCCCCCCGAGAGAGACGGCGATCAGGGAGAGCACCATCAAAGGGACCGCGCCGAGCAGTGCGGCGAGGGCGGCGGACCATCCCCCGGCGTGCTGGCGGGTCCACGCCGCCCACGGGAGATCGGTGGCCAGGCCGATGTAGCCCATCAATCCCCCGGCGATGCTCCACAGGCCGACGCGCAGGGAGCCGACGGGGTCCCGCCGGACGGCCCAACTGCTCAGGTATCCCACGAACGCCACGAGCAGCGCGCTTCCCAGCCCCAGCGCCAGGTCGCGTCCCCCGGGCCCGGTCCCTCCCGCCGCCGTGGTTCCTCCGGGCTGAGGGGTGGCCGATTCTGGCGTAGGGGTCGCCTCGATGGAGGGGGAGACGGTGGGGGTAGGCGTCGGCGGGATCTGTGTCGGCGTTGGGGGGACGGTGACGATGACCGCTGGCTCCCCCTCCCGGATCTCCATCTCCAGCCCCACGGTGCGCGGATGGGGCTCGGCCCGCACCGAGATCTGCAACTGCCCCACCCGATCCAGGGTGATCGCCGTCTCCGCCACGCCGTCCTGTGTCGTAACCTGGACCGTGTGCTCCAGCCCCTCCTGAGGGTAGGTGAAGATGAACTCGACCGGGGTGCCATCGGGTACAGGATGTCCGTTCCGATCTAGGATGACGCTGGTGCGCAGCCGGAGGGTGTCCCCCTGAAAGATCTCCGGGGGCTGAGGTGTCCCCTCCGTGGATTCGACCGGCTCCTCGCCGACCTGGTAGTAGATGTGGATCTCCTGATCGGGGTCGGGTTGGGTCTGAACGATCAGGTCGTAGTTGAGGCTGGCGATGGAGACGGGGGATGCGCCGGTGAAAGGGAACTCGTCGAATAACGCGCGGGCGGCCGCCTCGACGAAGGGCGGCGTGTGGCCGTAAAGGCCGAAGTAGGCGGAAAGTTTGGCGATCTCCGTGGTGTCCAGGTAGTAGGGAGCGCCGAAGGCGAAGACGACCACCCGCTTGTCCTTCAGAAGGTCGGCCTGCTCGGCCAGGAAACGGCGGACGGCGGTGGAGGTCGGTACTTGATCGGTAACGTCCAACATCGCGAACAGGACCCAGTCCGCCTGTTCCAGAGCCGCCTCGACGGGGTGGGGCGGGGTGGGGGTGGCGGACTCTTCCGTCGGAGGGGTGGGCGCGCTCAGGTAGTCCAGCAGGTCGCTGAAGGTGAAACTCAGAACCCGCCCGGGCGAGACCTGATCGGTCGCCTGCGGGCCGTAAAGTCGGACCAGGGTCTCCTCCAGCAGGGTGGGGGGGATGACGTAGGTCGGAGGACAGCCCGCACACAGGGCGACCTGTCGATCGTCGGTGAAGATGACGATCTGCTCGTCGGCTGCGGGTGGGGGTGGGCGAAGGTCGGGGGAAAGGGGGGAAAGCAGTGTGACCGCGGCCTGGGCGATGGCAGCAAGTTGTTCCGCCTGCTGCCCTACCTCCTCGGGGAGCGCCTCCAGATCGACCTGGACGTCGGACAGGGTGAATGGATCCCCGTACAGACGAAGTTTGAGGCGCAGGATACGCAGCACCGCCTGGTCCACCCAGGCCTGGAAGGTGGGATCGGTGGCATATTTCTCGCGGAAGAAGGCGATCGTGGTGCGGACGTTCTCGAAGTGGGTTTCCCAGTCGTCGGTGGAGGCGAAGTGGGAGAGGATGAGGAGGTCGTTCCCGGCCACGAAGGCGTCGCGGGCTACGCGCAGCCCGTTGAACGACTGTTCGGTGGGGTCGTAGAACCTGCGGACGGCGCGCACGCCCAGTTCGTCGGCCACCGTCAGCCCGCCAGCCTCCCGCCAGGGGGCTAGTTCGGGCAGGGCCATCAGTTGTTGCAGGGCCTGAGGGTCGAAACTGACCGGCTTGGTGGAAGCGTAGATGTTGCCCTGAAAACCCCGGTAGCGGATGTGGGAGACCAGCAGCCCGTCGGGTTGGGCCAGCGGCTCCTCCGCGCCCGTGGCGGCGAAGAAGGGGGCCAGTTCGATCTGCTTCAGTTGCTCCAGCGATTTCTGGACGGTGGAGACCTCCTCCGTGAGAGGGCGGTCGGCCGCGCCCAGGCCGGGGAAGTGGCCGGGGATGACGGCGACCCGTCCTGTGCTCCCTTCGTGGACCCCCTGGATGTATGCCTTCCCCATCTGGCTCACCCAGTACGGGTCGCCTCCGAAAGAGCGGACCCCCAGGTCGGCCGGGGTGCCCGGTCGGGGGGTGTTCAGCACGTCCAGCGAGGGCCCCAGGAGTAGGTTGATCCCCAGCCGGTTCAGTTCCTGGCCCAGGATCGCGCCTACCGTCTGCGCGTTGGCAGGGTCCCAGGTAGCGCCCAGGGCCATCGGCGGGGGAAGGGGGGTGGTGCCGCTGATGGGATCGGTGTAGGGGTCCTCGATGCCCCCACCCTTGATAGCGATGAAGAGGGGGACGAAGGGGGACAACGTCGCCCCGCCCTCTTCGCTGGGACCGAGATCGATGGGCTTCTGGGAGGCCTCCCAGGCCAGCCGTTGTAGTCCGTTGGTCAGGGTGGCGACCTGGAGCGGGGTGTTCCCCTGGTTGACGATGTTGCCGTTCTCCGGGGTGAGGAGCACCCCGCCGATTCGCTCTTCGACGATCAGTTGATAGATGTCCGTCCCTTCCTCGATCTCGGTGCCGGGGAAGGTGACGACGAATAACTGACCCACCCGCGCCGCCGGAGGCATCCGGGCCAGCAGGCGGGCCGCCGCGTCCTCCCCCTGGGTGGGCCTTCGAGCCAGCGATGGGAGGCTCGGGGATGCCAGGAGGAGCGCCAGGAAAATTGCCGTAAACAGGCGGAACCTGCGTCCTCTTCGCACGTTCCCTATTGTACTTGAGTTTGAGGAAACGAACAAGAATCCTTATCTGCCTTCCGGATACGTTTCTCCCCATCCTTGGCTTAGCCGCCGGACCCTCCTATTTCCACCCAGGGTCGGATCTCTTCCAGGGTCGAGGGTCCGATGCCGGGGACGTTCAGCAGGTCCTCCACCGACCGGAAGGGGCCGTAGGCCTCCCGGTAGGCGACGATCTCTTGGGCGAGGGCGGGCCCGACGTGAGGGAGGGCCTCCAGTTCGGCGGCGGTGGCGGTATTGAGGTCGATGCGCGAGGGCGTGGACGTGGGGGCTACCCCTCCAGAAAGGGTGGGGTAGGGTGTCGTCTCGCTCACGGAGGGAACGTACACCTGCTGCTGGTCCAGCAGTTCGCGGGCCAGGTTGATGCGCACTAGGTCGGCTTCGTCGGTGGGGCCACCGGCGGCGCGGATGGCGTCTTCCACCAGGCTTCCCGGTGGCAGCCGATACACCCCCGGCTCCCTCACCGCCCCGCAGACGTAGACCCGCAGTGGAAGCGGGGTGGGGGTGGGGAGGGGTGTGGCAGTGGGATCAGGGGTGATGACTGCGACGGGCGGCCCCTGAGGATGAGGGGTGAAGAAGCCGATGAGGCCGCCTGCGATCAGGCTGAGCACCGAACAAAGGAGCAAGAGGCTGCGACGTCGTTCCATTGTCCACCTCGCTGCGTTGTGGGCTGTGTCGGCGATATTATATCGGGGGATGAAGAGAGGGCAAACGGGACTTGGTGCTGAAGGAGGCGTTCACCGCCCGCGCCGGTTCAACAGCCACTTGTTGACCTCCGCTGCCAGCGCTGGGATAGCGAGGAGGGGGCCGACCGTCATCCATTCCCTCCACCCCAGCGGGACCGTGTCGAAGATCGGCTGGAAGAAGGGGAGATAGACCGCGCCCAGGAGAAGGAGGATCGAGGTGCCCACCGCGTACTGCATATAGGGGTTGGTAAAGACACCCAGGCGAAGCAACGGGGTCCGTTCCGACCGAGCGGTGTAGGCGCGCAGCAGTTCGGAGGCGGAGAGGGTCACGAAGGCCATCGTCCGCGCCAGGTTGGCGTGCCCGTTTCCCCAGCGCAGCCCCAGCACGTAGGCGGTCAGCACGACCGCGGTGATCGCGACGGTCTGGATGGAGATCCCCCGCAGCATCGGCCGGTTGATGACCGGCTCCCTGGGGTCGCGGGGGGGCTGTTCCATAATATCGGGCTCGCCCTTCTCCAGCCCCAGGGCCAGGGCTGGCGCGCCGTCGGTCAGCAGGTTCAGCCAGAGCAACTGGATCGGCGTCAACGGGGGCTGCTGCCCAACCAGAGCGGCGAGGAAGATCACCATAATCTCCGCCAGGTTGCAGGAGATGAGGTAGTAGACGAACTTGCGAATGTTGGAGTAGATGACCCGTCCCTGCTCGATGGCGGCGACGATGGAGGCGTAGTTGTCGTCGGTGAGGACCATGTCGGCGACCTCTTTGGTGACGTCGGTGCCGGTGATGCCCATTGCGATGCCGATGTCGGCCCGCTTGAGGGCCGGCGCGTCGTTGACGCCGTCGCCGGTCATCGCCACCACGTGGTCGTGGGCCTTCAGCGCTTCCACGATACGCACTTTGTGCTGCGGGCTGACGCGGGCGAAGACGTCCACCTGCTCGATTCGGTTCTTCAAATCCTCGTCGGAGATCTGGTTCAACTCCGTGCCCGTCAGCACCTCGCCCTCCGGCCGGAGAAGGCCGATCTGCTCGGCGATGGCGCGGGCGGTGTCCGGATAGTCGCCCGTGACCATAATGGTGCGGATCCCTGCCCGCCGCGCCTTCTCCACCGCCTGCCGGACTTCCGGTCGGGCGGGGTCGATCATCGCCACCAGCCCGATAAGGGTCAGATCCTGCTCGATCTCCTCGGGGTCCAGCGCCTCCGGCAGGTCGTCGATCAGGCGGTAGGCCACCGCGAGAACGCGCAACGCCTCCCCTCCCAGATCCCGATTGACGTTTTCGATATGCTGGCGGCGGGCGGGCGTGAGCGGGACGGCGACGCCGTTTTCCAGGATGGAGTGGCAGCGGGGGAGGACGACGTCCGGCGCGCCCTTGACGTAGACGACGTGCTGGGCCGTGTATTCCCCGTTGGTCCCCGTCGGCCTGCCTCCGTTCAGGCGGTGGATCGTGCTCATCCGTTTGCGGTCCGAATCGAAGGGGATCTCCGCCACGCGGGGCATCCGGGCCTCGACCTCTTCCCGCCAGAGCCCGGCCTTCGCCGCGGCGACCACCAGCGCGCCCTCGGTGGGATCGCCGACCATCCGATACTCCCCGTCGTCCCGCTCCAGCCGGGCGTCCGAGCAGAGCAGCCCGCCGGTGAGGAGAGCCATCACCTCGGGGTGGTCCCGGGGGTCGACAGGGGTGCCGTAGTTGGAGAAACTTCCTTCGGGTCGGTACCCCTCGCCGGAGACGTCGAGCCGCAGGTTGGCGACGTAGAGCCGGACGACGGTCATTTCGTTCTGGGTGAGGGTGCCGGTCTTGTCGGAGCAGATGGCGGTGGCAGAGCCCAGCGTCTCCACCGCGGGCAACCGGCGGATGAGGGCGTGGCGGCGGATCATCTCCCGCATCCCCAGGGCCAGGCAGATGGTGACCACGGCTGGGAGCCCTTCCGGCACGGCGGCGATGGCGAGGCTGACCGCTGTCAGGAAGAGGTCGATCACCGTCTGGGAGTAGACCCTTAGGTAGGCGGCCGCGCCTGCGCGCAACAACAGCCCGATCTCCGTATCTCGGATCACCGCCACCACGAAGACCACGCCGGAGATGACCAGGGTGGCCCATCCCAGCCAGCGCCCCAGTTGGTCCAGGCGGCGCTGGAGAGGGGTTGGCTCCTCTTCGTAGGATTGGATCATCTCGGCGATGAGGCCGATCTGGGTCTGCATGCCGGTGGCGGTGACAACGCCCATCCCGCGCCCGTAGGTCACCGTGGTGCCCATAAAGGCACAGTTCCTCCGGTCCCCCAACGGTGTGTCCTCCGCCAGGACGGCGTCGGCGGTCTTCTCCACCGCGACCGATTCGCCGGTCAGGGAGGCCTCGTCGATGCGCAGGTTGACCGACTCCGTCAGCCGGAGGTCGGCGGGGACGTAGTTGCCCGCCTCGAGGAGGACCACGTCGCCGGGCACCAGTTCCCGGGCCGGAATGGTGACCCGGTGCCCGTCCCGGAGAACCCGGGCGTCGGGGGCTGCCATCTTACGCAGTGCGGCCAGGGCTTCCTCTGCCCGTCGCTCCTGGATCGCCCCCAGGACGGCGTTGAGGATGACGATGGCGATGATGGCCGCCGCTTCCTCGATCTCTCCCAGGGCGAGGGAGATCAGCGACGCGGCGATGAGGATCCAGACCAGAAAGTTGTTGAACTGGTTGAAGAGAATCCGCCAGAAGCCGGGCCGAGGCCGCTCTGCCAGTTCGTTGGGACCGACCTCGGCTAATCTGCGGCGCGCTTCTTCGGTACTCAGCCCTTGCTGGAGATCTATCTCCAGCGAAGCGGCAACCTCGTCGATCGAAAGGGTGTGCCACGCTCTGTGCTGTTCCATCGATGTCTCGGCCCCTTCGGCTGTGTCTTGTCGGATGGATTCGACTGCGGGATTATAACCATAGTTCTCTCACCCGTCAAACAGGGGGAGGGCCGGCGAAAGCAGGAGCGTCTGCGCGGATCGAGCTTCAGTGATTGCCTCTTCGTGGCAGTTGTGCTATAACTCCAGGGAACGAGGAGGAAGGCCGCTCGACGGAAGGAAGAAAGGAGGTGGGTATCGGGGTAGAGTGGTGATCGACAGAGCGGACCGGTCGAAGTGAACGTAGGCGAGAACTTGTCCACGAAAGTGCATAAGGAGACGGTGGGTATGCGTGCGCTCAAGACGGCACTGGCTTCTTTGACGGTGGTAGGTTTGCTGTTTCTTCTCCCCTCCTCTGCCTTAGCCGGAAGGCCTTTCCTCACTGTTGACACTTCCCTCCGTTCCTCTCTGACCGCCGCAGGCGGCGTGTGCGACATCGCTGCGGGTGAGGTCGTCATTAATGAGGTGCTGCCAGCCCCCTCCGACGGGACGGAATGGGTGGAGTTGTACAACACCACCGATACCGACCTGGACATCGGCAACTGCTACATCGACGACATCGCCGACGGCGGGGGAAGCCCCTATCAGATCCCGGCCGGCACCATCATTCCCGCCAAGGGGTTCTGGACGCTGGACCGCTCGTCGTACTTCAACAACGGCGGCGACGACGTTCGGTTCCTGAAGGAAGACGCCACCACGGTCTTGGACTCCTACACCTACGGCTCGACCGACTACGACGTCTCCTGGTATCGGAGCCCCGACGGCGGGGCCTGGCAGCCGGAGCCCACCTCCTCGCCCACCAAAGGGGCGCCGAACGGGGGGTATGGCTGCGGCACGGGCACCTGGACCCCTGGGACGCTGGAGATCCACCACATCAACATCGGCCAGGGGAACGCCACCCTGATCGTCGGCCCGACCGGTAAATCGCTCCTCTTCGACGTCGGCGAATCTTACTGGAACAGCAGCGCCGACGCGGAGAAGATCGGTCCCTACGTTGAGACCGTGTTGGGCTGCAAGCACATCGATTACGTGGTGATCTCCCATTTCCACGTCGACCACATCGGTTACGTGGGCTACGGCGGGCTGTGGCACCTGGTAGAAGTGCAGGGCTTCACCGTGGGGCAGATGCTCCACCGCGACTACGATACGTACCTGGGCTCCACCAGCGGCACGTTCCAGAACTGGCGGGACTACCTCGAAGGTGAGGGCAAGGACAAACTGAACCCGACCGTCGCCGTCGAGGGGACCGGTCAGGTGGACCTGGGGGAGGGGGTAACCTTCAAGATCGTGACCGTGGACGGCAACGACACCATCCTCCCCGGCGACTTCAGCGGCGACGACTCTCCGCCTTCGGAGAACGACTACAGCATCGGGGCGGTGCTCCGCTACGGCGCGTTCGACGAGTGGCTCGGCGGGGACCTGGACGGTCAGTACTACGTCAGCGAGTACGGGTACGCCTACCACGACATCGAATGGAGCGTCGCGCCGGAGGTGGGAGATGTGGACGTCTATCTGGTCAACCACCACGGCAGCGACCACTCCAGCAATCCCGTCTTCGTCAACCAACTCGATCCCGAGGTCTCGGTCATCTCGGTGGGAGCCGACAATCCCTACGGTCACCCCCGCCAGCCGGTGATGGACCTCCTGCTGGCGACCAGCGATGTCTATATGACCGAGCGGGGCGACCCGAACGTGGACATCGGGGATGCGGTCGTGGCGGGCGACATCGTGATCACCACCACCGACGGGCTGACCTACTACGTCAACGGCACCCCGTACACGGCTACCGACCCGGTGCGCAGGGACGCCGACGGGGACGGCTACTTCGCCGAGGTGGACCCAGATGACGGGGACGCGGAGGTAACGCCCGCGCCGAACGGTGGCTGCGATCCGCTCTACCAGTACTGCGACGGCTGCTACATCGAACCGGGGCAGGTGGTGATCAACGAGATCCTGCCCGCTCCCTCCAGCGGCTACGAGTGGGTGGAGTTGTACAACACCACCGACAGTCCCTTGAACATTGGCAATTGCTACATCGATGACGTGGCCGATGGCGGCGGTGCTCCCTACCAGATCCCCGCGGGCACCATCATCCCGGCGAAGGGGTTCTGGACGCTGGATCGGAACCGGTACTTTAACAACGGCGGCGACGACGTTCGATTCCTGAAGGAGGACGCTACCACGGTCTTGGACTCCTACACCTACGGTTCGACCGGCTACGACGTCTCTTGGTACCGGAGCCCCGACGGCGGGGCCTGGCAGCCGGAGCCGACCGCTTCTCCGACGAAGGGAGCGTCGAACGTGGTCCCGTGACGTTTTTTTGACGGGCCTTCGTCGGCAGGGATCGGCCACAGGGCAACGTCCTGCGACGAGGCAGGACGTTGCCCATCTTGGGCACGGCTCGTACTTGGGGCCTGTGCAGCAGGAGTGCTAGAACGGCTCCGCCGCTGCGGTGGGTGGGCCGGGCACTTTGTACAGTAGCGGGTGGGCGATTGGTAAGAAGCCCCTTGTATCTTTTGCTTTAAGGAGTCAACCAATGCTTGACCGCGTCCGACCCACCACCGTCGTGCTGACCGTCGTCGTGGTCTTCCTCCTCGCCCTCGCGGCGTGTGGACCGAGGGGAGGGCCCGTGCCACCGGGGACGCCGGAGGGAAGCCCCGCTCCGATCGCCCGATCCGGTCCTCTCGCTCACGATGAGACCTGGAGCGGCGAGGTCCTGGTCACCGACACCGTCGTCGTGCCGGAGGGGGTCACCCTCACGGTCGCCCCCGGCACCACCGTCCGCTTCCGCCACTACCGGGGCTATCGGGAGGGAAAGGTCGGCCTGGTGGTCGAGGGGGGCACCCTTCTGGCCGTGGGCACGCCCCAGGCCCAGATCTGGTTCACCTCCGACGCGCCCGACCCCATCAACGGCGACTGGGCGGGGGTCTCCATCTATCACTCCGACGACACCCGGCTCGACTACGTGATCGTCGAGTACGGCGAGATCGGCGTCGAGCAGTTCTTCTCCCAGGCGGACGTGACCCATTCCATCCTCCGCTGGAACAACTCCGAGGGGCTTTACGCCGAGATGTCCCGCGCCACCTTTGCCGCCAACACCATCTACGGCAACGCCTATCACGCCATCGCCCTTGAGAACTTCAACGAGCATATCGACATCAAGGACAACCTCATCCTCGGCGATGGGCACCAGTCCGTCCACGTCGAGAACACGGACGCACTGGTGGAGGGGAACTACTTCAAGAACTTCGACGTCTCCGAGGCGGCTCCCGAACGGGTGATCAGTCTGATGGGGCAGGCCCACGCCGTCGTCCGCCACAACAAGTTCGAGATCTACGGCGGGGACGACCCCTTCGCGGTGGATCCGGAGAGCGTCCTGGAGGCGGAGGACAACGACTTAGGCGACGGCCAC
>DROW01000093.1 GCA_011388675.1 Chloroflexota bacterium
GATGGCGAAGATCCGGTCGCCGGGGGCCAACCCCGCCTCAGCGGCAGCGGTCCCCGGCTCAACGTATTCGATGAGTGTGTGCATCTGTTCCGGATAGCCTGTGGCGTAGCCGGTCGTCAGGAGTATGAAGGCGACCAAGAGGTTCATCGCGGGGCCGGCCAGCATCACCGCCAGTCGCCACCGCTTGGGCTGGGCCGCCAGACTGCGAGGGTCGGAGGGGTTTTCTTCCCCGGTCATCCGCACGAACCCGCCAAGGGGCAGCCAGTTCAGGGTGTAGCGGATGCCAGGTTCATAGAAGGTGAGGTTCCCCTGGACGACCAATTCGTCGTCGGGCCCCGCCGGTTTCTCTGAGCCTTTCTCGGGAGGGGGAGAGGTGTTCTGCCCCTTCCCTTCCACGATCTGTAGGCGGATCAGGCGATAGGAACCGTCTGACTCCCGGCGGGCCTGTGCTTTGACCTTCATCCCGAGGTTCAGCCCAGCAGGCAGGGTGAGGCGACGGGGCACGTTCAGCCGGACGCCGTCGACGGCGATCACGCCGGGCTCCCCCCACAGCGTCAACAGGCGTGGAGGGAGGCCCAGGCCGAACTCCTCCACGCGAACCCCGGCCCGGCGGGCCGCCAGGAAGTGACCCAGTTCGTGGACCAGGATGATCGGCCCCAGGAGGAAAGCCAGACCGGCCGCAAACCAGAGCGCGATGTTCAGGGTATCCATCTCTCTCCGTTTCAACCGCGCGGCGGGCGCGAACGTTCCGCTGCCCGTTTTCGTCGATTTCTGTAGCGATTATACCCCAGGGGGGAGGTTCCCGCAACACGGCGTTCGCTCGGGGGTGTGCTTCAGAATAGGGATGCCCTCCCCCCTTCCCCCACGAGTGGGGGAAGGGGGGAGGGGGGGCGTTCCTTTGCCCTAGACCGGCTCGAACTGGCTGTTGTACAACTCGGCGTAGAACCCACCCTGTGCCAGCAGTTCGTCGTGGGTCCCCTGCTCCACGATGTTGCCGTCCCGCACCACCAGGATCAGGTCGGCGTCGCGGATGGTGGAGAGACGGTGGGCGATGACGAAACTGGTCCGCCCTCGCATCAGCCGGTCCATCGCCTCCTGGATCAACAGTTCCGTGTGGGTGTCCACCGAACTCGTCGCCTCGTCCAGGATCAGCATCGGAGGGTCGGCCAGGATGGCTCGGGCGATGGTCAGCAACTGCTTCTGTCCGTGGGAGATGTTGGTCACTTCCTCGTTGATCTCCGCGTAGTACCCGTCGGGCAGGGTGCGGATGAACCGGTCGATGTGGGCCGCTTTCGCTGCCTGCACGACCTCTTCCTCGGTAGCGTCCTCCCGTCCATAGCGGATGTTGTCCAAGATCGTCCCGTTGAACAGCCAGGTGTCCTGAAGGACCATCCCGAAGAGCCGACGGAGGTCGGACCGGCGGAACCGGCGGACGTCGTGCCCGTCGATCAGGATGGCCCCCTCGTCCACGTCGTAGAACCGCATCAGCAGTTTGACCAGCGTCGTCTTCCCCGCCCCGGTCGGTCCGACGATGGCGACCTTCTGACCGGGCTGGATCTCGGCGGAGAAGCCCTTGATGACCGGTTTGCCGGGGACGTAACTGAAGTGAACGTCCCGAAACTCGACGTGCCCCTTCACTTCGTCCAGACGGACCGGCCGCTCTGGGTCGGGGGTCTCTTCTTCCTCTTCCAGGAACTCGAACACCCGCTCCGCTGCGGCGACGGTCTGCTGGAGGACGTTGGAGATGTTCGCCAGCCGGGTGATGGGCTGGGTGAAGGAACGGACGTACTGGATGAAGGCCTGGATGTCGCCGACGGCGACGCGGCCCTGGAACGCCAGGTACCCACCCAGGACGACCACTGCCACGTATCCCAGGTTGCCGATGAGTCCCATCGCCGGCATGATGATGCCGGAGAGGAACTGGGCCTTCCAGGCCACGGTGTAGAGGTCGTCGTTGTGGGTCTCGAACCGGCGGATGGCCTTCTCCTCGCCGTTGAACGCCTTGACCACGACGTGCCCGCCGAACATCTCCTCCACGTGGGAGTTGACGCGGCCTAGCAGCGCCTGTTGGTCGGCGAAGAACCGCTGGGAGCGGCGGACGATGAGCATCACCACGCCGCTGG
This sequence comes from Chloroflexota bacterium, assembly GCA_011388675.1. Classification (GTDB taxonomy): domain Bacteria; phylum Chloroflexota; class Anaerolineae; order B4-G1; family DUEL01; genus DUEL01. The sequence goes on from DROW01000093.1 coordinate 2,124, forward strand.
AGAGGGGGATGATGAGCAGCGCCACCAGCGTCATCTGCCACGAGATGGAGAACATCATCGCCAGCATTCCGACGACGGTGACGAGGGACGTTACCATCTGCGTCAGGTTCTGGTTAAGGGTCTGGCTGACGGTGTCCACGTCGTTAGTCAGGCGGGAGAGGACCTCTCCGTAGGGGGTGCCGTCGAAGTAGCGGAAGGGCATCCGATGGATCTTGGACATCAGGTCCTTCCGCATCTGGTAGGTGATCCGGATGGCCACGTTGGTCATCAGCCAGCCCTGGGCGTAACTGAGTGCCGCCGAGGCGAGGTAGAGGGCGAGCACGGTGAGCAGGATCCGCCCGATGGCGGCGAAGTCGATCTCGCCGGTGCCGGTGAACTGGGCAATGAGGCCCTCGAAGAGGGTGGTCGTCGCGGAGCCCAGGACCTTGGGGCCGAAGATGGAGAAGACGGTGGAGCCGGCGGCGAGGAGGAAGACGAGAAGGATGGTGACCCGGTGGGGGCCCAGATAAGCGATCAGTTTGCGCATCGTCCCCCGGAAGTCGCGGGGTTTCTCCACCGGTCCCAGCATCATATGGCGTGGGCCGCCCTGCCCAGGGCCCCGTCCGACACCGGGGCGCGCAGGCGCAGGCCGGGTCCGTTCGGCGGTGCGAGCGCTTGGCGTGGTCATACCAGCACCTCCTGCAACTTCAACTGCGAGAGCGCGATCTCGCGGTACACCTCGCAGGTCTGCATCAGTTCCTCGTGCGTCCCTTGGCAGATCACCTCTCCGCCGTCGAGCACTAGGATGCGGTCGGCGTCCTTGATCGTCGCCACGCGCTGCGAGACGATGATCACGGTGCTTCCGCGCACGTACTCCCGGAGTGCGCGGCGCAGCCGGGCGTCGGTCTTGTAATCCAGCGACGAGAAGGAGTCGTCGAAGATGTAGATCGGCGGCCGCTTGACCAGGGCGCGGGCGATGCTGAGCCGTTGTTTCTGCCCGCCGGAGAAGTTGGCCCCGTGCTGGGCGACTTCCGCGTCGAGGGGGGATCGACCGTCTCCCCCCTCGTCGGTGCGAGAGCGGATGATGTCCCCCGCCTGGGCGATCTCCAGCGCCAGCCGCATCGCCTCTTCGTCGGCCTCCTCCCGTGCCAGGCGGAGGTTGCTCTCGATGGTCCCGCTGAACAGGTTGGATTGCTGGGGGACGTAGCCGATCCGGTCCCGCAGGTCGCTCAGCCGGACCCGGCGGATGTCCACCCCGTCGATGTAGATGGCTCCCTCCGTGACGTCGTAGAAGCGGGGGATCAAGTTGATCAGCGTCGACTTGCCGGAGCCAGTCGTTCCGATGATGCCGACCGTCTCCCCCGCTTGGACAGTGAAGGTGATGTCCTTCAGCACGTATTCCTCGGCGTCTGGGTAGCGGAAGCAGACCCCCCGGAACTCGATCCGCGGCTCGAAGGGCTCGGGGAAGGGGATGGGGTCTTCGGGATCGCGGATGGTCACCTCCGTCTCCAACACCTCCACCACCCGCTGCGCGGCGACGTTGGCGCGGGGGATCATAATGGAGAGCATCGAGAGCATCATAAAGGCGAAGACGATCTGCATCGTGTACTGGAGGAAGGCCATCATATCGCCGATGCGCATCGTCGCCTGGGCCACTTGGTGGGCACCGACCCAGATGATCAGGATGGAGACGCCGTTCATCAGGAGCATCATCGCCGGCATCATCACCACGAAGAGCCGGGCGACGAAGAGCATAGTTCGCGTCAGGTCGCGGTTGGCCCGGTCGAACCGTTCTTCTTCGTACCGCTCCCGGTTGAAGGCGCGGACCACCATCATGCCAGAGAGGTTCTCCCGCGCGATCCGGTTCAGCCGGTCGATCAGCGATTGGATGAGGCGGAACTTCGGTTCGGCGAAGCGGAAGGCGACGGCGACCAGCCCGATGAGGCATCCGACGGCCAGGCCAATGATCCACCACATCGACGGGCTCTTGCTCAGCGCACGGATCAGCGCGCCGACGGCGATGAGGGGGGCGTAGATGACCATCCGTAGCATGAACATCGTCGCGGTCTGGATCTGGGTGATGTCGTTGGTGGAGCGGGTGATCAGCGAGGCGGTGGAGAACCGGTCGAGTTCGGCGCGGGAGAAGTGCATCACCCTCTCGAAGAAGAGCCGACGCAGGTCGCGGGCCAGACCGGCGGCGGTGCGGGCGGCGAGGACGCCGACGGCGATGGTGGCGACGGCTGCGACCAGGGAGACGAGGAGCATCTCCCCGCCCACGCGCAGGATGTACCGGTTCTGGATCTGAACGACGTCCATCCCCAACGCTTCGTACTCGGCCCGGACCGCGCGGGCGGCAGCCTGGACGATGGCCTTTTCGCCGCCGAAGGGCTCAAACCGCTGATCCACCGCTTCGAGTATGGCGGCCCGCCGGTCCGCGGGCAAACTGCGTAGCAGGGTGAAGAGATCCGTGCCCGGAGGGAGTTGGGAAAGGTCGAACCCCTCCATCCCCGGCATCAGCGCGGGGGCCTCCTCCGGGTTCTCCTGGATTCGCTCTAGGGCGAAGACGACCAGCAACGCTCTGCCCATCACCGGTTCCAGATGCTCGATCGCCTCCCGGTCCGCCGTTTGAAGGACATATATCGGCTCCTCCGCCAGGGCAGGGTATCGCTCCAGATAGGTTTCGTAATCGGGGGATGAGGAGTCGATCAGCCTGTACTGATCCAGTACATCGGCGGCTTCCTCCTCGGTGAGGAACAGCCGCAGCCGGTCCATCGTCGTCTGTCGCAGGGCTTTCGGCACGGCCTCTTCCACGCCACCCTGCTGGATGCCCACGTTGACGATCTGCGACATATAGTCCGGCAGGGCCAGGTTGGCGTTGGCCTGGATGAAAAGCAGGACGATCGCCCCTATAACCAGGGGAAGGAACGGTTTCAGGTATTTCAGCAATCGTAACATAGGGCAATCCTCGTCATTAGTTTTCGTATTTCTGCTATGGATTCTCCCCGTCCGTTTCCAGGGATTGGATCATCTTTTCCAGGATACTAGCAAGGTGGGATCGCTCCTCGACGGAGAGTTGGCCCAGGGCCCGCTTCACGGCGTGGTGCCGATCGGCCTTGATCTGGCGGAGCAGTTCCCGCCCCGCCTCCGTCAGCGAGACGACCACGGACCGACGGTCGGTGGGGTCCCGTCTGCGCTCCACGAGCCCGCGCTCCAGGAGCCGATCCACGATCGCCGTCATCGACGCTGCGCTCTGCATCGTCGCCTCGGCCAGCGGCCCCATCCGGCAGGAATCACCGGTCCGGTGCAACGAGAGGAGCGTTATGAACTGGTGAAAGGTGAGCCCGTGCCGGCTTAGATCCTGGGCAAAGCGACGCCGCAGGACCCTCATCAGTCGGAAAAGGCGCATCTCCAGGGCGTCCAGAGGGTCTTCCGGTTCCATTCTGCTCTCCTGATATTTCTATGGATAAAAATTTCGTAA
>DROW01000094.1 GCA_011388675.1 Chloroflexota bacterium
CTTCCTTGCCCCCACTTCGTCGGAGGCAAAGAGGCGAAGGGTACCCCTCCCATCCCAGCGGGCGGGCATATTCCCGGTCGTATGGTGTTGAGCCTGTGGGTTACAGCGCGTCGCCGATAGGTTCGGTCTCCGTGGGCCGCTTCCACCGGCACGGTCCACGGTGGGCCTTATAGGGGAGCACTACGTGGAACGTACTGCCCGGGCACCTCTCCTCGTCGTACCCTTCGCTTTCGACCCAGATGCAGCCCCCGTGGCCTTCGATCACGCCCCGGGCGATGGGCAGCCCCAACCCCGGCCCGCCCCCCTTGAACTTGAACTCGCCGGAGGAGTGGAGGCTTGCGCTGCCGACCCGATAGAACTTCTCGAAGATCAGTTCCTGGTCGGCTTTGCTGATCCCGATCCCGGTGTCGGAGACCGTGACCTCGAAGTGCTCCTCGTCCAGAGGACGGGCCGCGATGGTGATCCGCCCCCCATCCGGGGTGAATTTGATGGCGTTGGAGATCAGATTGCTGAACGCCTGGGTCAGCCGTTCCATATCGGCGTGGATCGGCGGGATGTCCTCCAATCCCTCGGTCGTCAACGTGAGGTTCCGCTCTTTCAACGCGCCGTGCCACGGTTCCGCCGCCAGGCGGATGATCAGAGCGATGGTGGTCGGTGCAAAGTGGAGGGCCAACCCCTCGGTGTCGATCTGCGTGGCGTCCATCATCGCGTTGATGATGTTCTCCAATCGCCGGGTCGGCCGGGAGATGTTCTCCGCGATCCGACGGATCTGCTCCTGGGTCAGCACCCCGCTTTCCGCCAGGTCGGCCAGGACGTCCACATAGCCCCGGACCTGGGCCAGGGGCGTGCGCAACTCGTGGGAGGCGATGGCCAGGAAGTCGGTTTTCGCCTTATCCAGCCGGGCCAACCGCTCGTAGGCAGCGCGCAAGTTTTCGTGCAATTGGGTGATCCGCCGGTTTAGGTCCTGCAGCCCCTCCACCAGACGGGCGTTCTGCAGGGCGACGGCCGTCTGGTGGGCCAGCGTGCTGAGGAACTGAATCTCACGCGGGCTGTACGGCTCCCCGCCCCGCTGGGCGCCCAAAGCCAGCAGGCCGACCAGTCCTTCCTGGGACCGGATCGGCAGGTACACCTCCATCTCCAGGTTGCGCAGCCATTCCCGCTCCCGCGCGGGGGCGTCGCGGAGGATCGGATGATGTTCGACCTCGTACTGGAAGAGCGGCCTGTCTTCGTCGCGGACCCTGACCAGGATCGGGCTGATCGGCTCCAGTTCGATCGGTTCCTCCGGCACGTCTCCCTGGCCTGGCACGGGCTGGAGCAACAGTCCGCCCCGCTCCGTCTCCGTCGCCACCAGCAGGGCGCCCCGCTGGACCCCCAGCACCTCGGCGACGGTCCCGACGGCCACCGCGGCCAGTTGCTCCAGGCTGAGGATGCCCCCGATGGTCTGGCTGTACTCCTGCAGGGCCAGCGCCGGATCGAATCCCATCCCCTCCAGCAGCCGGTCGGCCAGCCGGGTGAGGACGCGGTAGAGGGGCAGGTAGACCATCGCTCCGGCCCCAGCGAGAAGGACGAGGAGGACCGTCGGGGGGAAGATCGGAGGGACCAAGTCCTTCAGCGCTTCCGCTCCCAGCACGATGCCGATGAGCATCGCCGCGGTGACGGCGGCGAGGAAGAGGAAGCGGAGGAGGGAGCGGAGAAGGGCGACGACGTTGGGCAGCCAGAGGCTGAGCACCCCGCGGAACAGGGCGACGGCCCCCAGGAGGTGAAGGAGGGGGCCCGCTCCGCGCCATACGCCGATCGGCAGCAGCGAAAGCGCCTGCCCACCCGTCAACGGCACGGCGGTCAGCAGCCAGTAGAGGGCTCGGTTGCGGTGAAGGGCCAGGCGGCTGCGCGCCAGCCCCCGGATCGCCAGGCCGATCTGCACCAGCCCCAACACGCCCCAGCCGCCCACCGCGGCCTCCAGGAGGGGCACGTCCGGCGTGGGCCGGACGGCTAGGTAGGCCGCCGCGCCTACGAGGATGGCGCACCACGTCCCGCCCGCAGCCGCGATCGCCGGCAGGGCCGCCGCCTCCAGGAAGGAACAGGCCAGAAGGGTCTCAAGAAGCATCAGGCTGGCGACGAGGGGAGGAAGGAACCGTTCTGCCGTGTCGGTGACGACGGGCAGGAAAATCGCCTCCAGGTCGGAGAAAGCGACGGCAGCGATCCACGCCAGGGAGACCCCCAGGTAGATCCGGGCCAGTTTGTTCGGGGTCTCCCCGTCTTTCCGGAAGACCAGGAGGAGGAGCAGGATCAGGTGTGTCAGCCCGCTCCACACGCCGATCCCTGCGACGTAGGGCCAGAACGTCCCTTCCATCATCCCCTCATTCCCATCCCGTGCCTACGGCCGCTCCGGCGAGGAGCGCCACGGAGGTCTTCTACGCGCCCTCGTTGAGCAAGCAGGTGCTCATTCATAAACGTAAAACCCGCGCCCCGTCTTTCGTCCCAGATGGCCCGCGGCAACCATCCGCCGCAACAGAGGGCAGGGGCGGTATTTGTCGTCCCCCAGCCCTTCGTGGAGCACCTCCATAATGTTCAGCACTACGTCCAACCCGATCAGATCGGCCAGTTCCAGCGGACCCATCGGGTGGTTCATCCCCAGTTTCATCACCGTGTCGATGGCCTCGGCGGTACCGACCCCCTCCATCAGGGCGTAGATCGCCTCGTTGATCATCGGGCAGAGAATGCGGTTGGAAATGAAACCGGGGTAGTCCTGCGCCTCTACGGGGGTCTTCCCCAGCCGCTGCGCCAGGTCGACGACAACGGCCGCGGTCTCGTCGGAGGTGACCAGCCCCCGGATGACCTCCACCAGTTTCATCAGGGGCACCGGGTTCATAAAGTGCATCCCGATGACTTGCTCCGGCCGTTTGGTGGCGGCCCCCAGTTCGGTGATGGAGATCGAGGAGGTGTTGCTGGCGAGGATCACCTCTGGACGGGTCAGTTCGTCCAGGCGAGCGAAGACCTGCTTCTTCACGTCGACCCGTTCCACTACCGCCTCGATCACGAAGTCGGCATCAGCAGACGCCTCCAGTTCGGTCGCCGTGGCGATGTTGGAGAGCGCGGCCTCCCGCTGCTCATCGGACAGCCGCCCTTTGGCGTGCAGTTTCTCCACCGACTTGCGAATCGCGGCCAACGCCCGATCCAGTTGCTCCGGAACGATGTCGATCAGCGTAACCTGGTAGCCGTTGGCCGCGCACACCTGGGCGATCCCGTGGCCCATCGTCCCCGCACCGATGACGGCGATGTGTTGGATCTCCATGCTTCCCCCTCCTATGTTCGACGTTCGACGTGCGACGTTCGACGTGCGACCTGCGACCTGCGACCTGCAACCTGCAACCTGCGACTTGCGACCTGCGACCTTCGACGTTCTTACGTTTCACGCCTCAAGTTCGATCGCCATCGCCACCGCCTCTCCGCCGCCCAGGCAGAGGGTCGCCAGGCCCCGCTTGAGCCCCCGCTGGCGAAGGGCGTAGATCAGCGTGACCAGGACCCGCGTGCCGGAGCAGCCAATGGGGTGGCCCAGGGCAATGGCCCCGCCGTTGACGTTGACTCGGTCCCAGGGCAGGTTCAGATCCCGCCCGTCGGCCAGGACCTGCGCGGCGAACGCCTCGTTGACCTCGTAGAGGTCGTAGTCCTCCACCGTGGTGCTGGTCTTTTCCCACAGTTTGCGCACGGCGAAGATCGGCGCAGTGAAGATCTTCAGCGGCTCCACCGCCGCCTGGTCGTAGGCCACGATGCGGGCCAGCGGCCGGATGCCCAGTTCCTCCGCCTTCGCCCGGCTCATCACCACCACGGCGGCCGCCCCGTCGGTGATGCCGGGGGAGTTACCGGCGGTGACGATGCCATCGGGCTGGAAGGCCGGCTTGAGCCGGGCCAGTTTCTCCAGGCTGGTATCCCGCCGGGGCACCTCGTCGGTGTCGAACAGGATCGGCGGGCCCTTGCGCTGCGGTACCTCCACCGGCACGATCTCGTCCTTGAACCGGCCCTCGTCGATGGCGGCGATGGCTTTCATATGGCTGTTGTAGGCGTACTCGTCCAGTTCCTCCCGCGTCAGCCCGTACTCGCGGGCGATCCACTCCGCGGCGTTGCCCATATGCCAGTTCTGGAAGGCACACCACAGCCCGTCGTACACCATCGCGTCCACCAGTTTGCCGTCCCCCAGACGGTAGCCGAAACGGGCCTTACGAAGCAGGTACGGCCCGTTGTTCATGCTCTCCATCCCTCCGGCGACGAAGATGTCGCCGTCGCCGGCGGCGATCATCGAGGCGGCCAGCATCACCGTCTTCAGGCCGGAGCCGCAGATCTTGTTGACGGTGGTCGCGCCGACCGTGGGGGGAAGCCCTGCCTTGATGGACGCCTGTCGGGCGGGAGCCTGCCCCTGCCCGGCCTGGACCACGTTCCCCATCAGCACCTCGTCGACCGAACCGGGGTCGATCCCGGCCCGCTCCACCGCGGCCCGGATCGCCACCGCCCCCAGGTCGGAGGCGGAAAGGGGCACCAGCGTGCCGTTGAACTTGCCGATCGGGGTGCGTACCGCCGAGACGATGACCGCTTCACGAGGATTCGTCGCCATGCCTCTTGCCTCCCGCTTGCTGCTGGTTACTCGTTGCTGGTTGCTCGCTTCGGGTTGCTCAGTCTCTCAAACAGCGGCCTCAGCCGCTCGTAGGTCTGATCCAGCCACTCCGGGATGACCCGTGTCTGACTGACGGTGGTCATATAATTGGTATCGCCGCCCCAGCGGGGGACGACGTGGAGATGGATGTGGTCCGCCACGCCCGCCCCGGCCACGCTTCCGATGTTCATCCCCACGTTGAACCCCTGCGGATCGTATGCCTCCCGCAGCACCCGCAGGCTGAGTTGGGTCAGCGCCATCAGTTCAGCCAACGTTTCCCGATCCAGGTCCTCCAGGGAAGCGACGTGGGCATACGGGACCACCATCAGGTGGCCGTTGTTGTAGGGGAAGCGGTTCAGGATCACGTAGCACCGCTCCCCCCGATAGAGGATGTGCGCTTCGGCGTCCTGCGACTTGGGCTTGACGCAGAAGAGGCAACCCTCCGGCAGGGGCTCGTCGCCGCGCAGATACGCCATTCGCCAGGGAGTCCACAGGATGCCCATCGGCCCCGATTGTACACCGAACTCGGCGGGGAGGCAATTCGGCACACACCCTATTCGAGGCAAATCACGCACCCGGAAGGCGCGGGGGCACAGAGAACCCCAGGGGGACGGAGCGGAGGAGGCTTCCTTCCGCCCTCAACGCCGCGAGACCATCGGCAGGAAAAGCAAATGGGGAAGGACGTACGCCACCGCGCGATCGAGGTCCTCCGTCCCCTCTGCGCTCCGCACGATCAGCGTGTTGGTCAACGGCCCGGTGTACCCTTCCTCCACCGTGATCGGCACCGTCGCCGACCACACCTCATCGGGCGCAAAAAGCGGGACCGTCCAGGTGAGGACGCCGGAGGGAAGGGTGTGGGCTGGCAAGACGTCGGTAACGGTCGCGGTAAGGGTGATGTAGCCGGTGTTGGTCACGTAGAGAGTCCAGGTCAGCGCAGCGCCCGGCCACACGGCCTCGGGATGGGCTTCCTGCCCGGCGCGTACCCCCGCCACCGCCGCCAGTGCGTCCACGACGCCCCATCCGTAGACGTTGTTCGGCACCTCCTCCGGGCCGTCCCCTCCGCAACCCTGCCCGCTGGTTCGGGGGCGGGCACTCTGTTCCAGCGCTCGCTCCGTCCCATCCACATCGCCGATCAGGGACGGTGCGGCCGACCACAGGAGCGCGGCCACGCCGGCCACGTGCGGCCCGGCCATCGAGGTGCCGCTCATCGTCCCGTAGCCGCCGGGGACGCTGGAACGGACGGACACGCCGGGGGCGGCGATGTCCGGCTTGCGCCGGTTCGAACCGTCCACCGTCACCGGTCCCCGGCTGCTGAAGGAGGCGATTCGGTCGGCGCCGTCGGTGGCCCCCACGCTGAAGGCAGCCCCGTAGAGGGCGGGAGGGTACCGCACCGTGCTACATCCGGGGCCGTTGTTGCCTGCGGAGACGACCACCAGAATGCCTGCTGCCCGCACCGTCTCCACCACCTCCTGGAGCGTCCACCAATCGCACCCTTCATAGCCGGGGCAGTACCAGGAGTTGTTGATCACGTGGGGAGCCAGGGAGGGATCGCCCTGGGAAGGATCGCCGCCCACGGGGTAGGGGGCCAGGAAGAACTCGAAGCACTCGATGTAGGTGGAGGGTTTGCCCCATCCCTCCTCCATATTGCGGCATCCGATCCAGCGCGCTCCAGGGGCGACGCCGATGCCCCCGGAGCCCACCATCGTCCCCATCGTGTGGGTCCCGTGCCCGCTGTCGTCGCACGGCTCAGGGGAATCGAAGCCGCAGGGATTGCCTGTGGCCGTGTTGGGGTTGTCCTCGTGAATGGCGTCGTGCCAGTTGTAGTCGTGGGTGACGGTGATCCCGTCCCATCCCCGGTAGGCGTCGATCAGCGCCGGGTGGTCCCACTGGTAGCCGGTGTCCTGCCCGGCGACGACCACCCCCTCGCCGGTGTAGCCCAGTGCCCAGACGTCGTCGGCGTTGACCTGGGCCACGTTCCATTCGACGGCGGACGGAGCCTCGGGGGCGACGTCGCGCTCCGGGGCGGGCAACGGCACCCGCACCCAGGGGTCTCCCACGACGCGGGCTACCTCCGGCCGCGCGGCCAGTTCCGCCACCAGCCCCCGGTCCCCTCGCACCGCCACCGCGTTGACGACGTAGAAGGGGCGGTAGTCCACCCCGCGCGCGTCCAACACCGCCCGCAGGCCAGCCTGGGTACGGCGGGCCGTCTCCCGCAGCGTCCGCACCACGCGGGCGGCCCGCTCCCTCCGATCCCGCAGGCGCACCGCTGGCGTCAGATCGGCCTGCTCGCGCAGGACCACCAGGAAATCCGCTTCTCCGCCGCCGGTGGTCTGTTCCCACACCCAGGGAGCGACGTTGGGAGGGTGGGGCGGGTCGGGCGGGGATGGGGGATCAAGAGCAGGCAAGAGCAGGAGGATCAGGAGCAGGCCCAGAAGTGGGCTACCCCACCCGGTCGGATACCGGGATCTCCAGCGGACCCACATCCTGAACCACCACGCGGATCTTCAGTTTGTGCGCTCCCGGCGCAAGCGGGACGCCTGAGACGCGCAGGGTGAAGGTTGTGCCGAGGGAGAAGGAGAGAGGAGCGTCGGCGGTGATGGAAGCGGCGGGTCGCTCCTCACCTTCTGCCACCACCACTACGTCTTCCAGCGGCACGGCTCGCCCGTCCAGTTCCACCCCTTCCAGTCCCAGGATGGTGCCCGGGGCGATGGTGTTCTTCAGGCTCAAGGTAAACCCATCGCCCTGCGGTTTCAAGGAACGCTTGACGTACAGTTTCTTGAGGATGAGCGGGGGAATCGCTGGCATCACTTCACCTCCTTGGGAAGAGTCGCAGGTTGACCTACCGCCGTGGCACCGGAGGCCCCCCCTATCCTACCCGGTTGGCCCCGTTGCGCAAGTTACCCTTCTGGTCTCCGAACGATTTCACCACGGAGCACGGAGTTTCCTTTGCCTTTCTGAATTTCTTCGTGTTCTCTGTGTCTCTGTGGTGTATCGCTTATGGCGTGCGTCCGGATTCACATCCGACCTCAGATCCCTCACTTGTCTTCTCCCCTCCCTCACACTATAATCCCCCTCACCATGAACCGTATCGAGCGCTTCGAGACCCTGGCGGAGCGGCTGGTGGAGGGCACCTTTGCCCGGCTCTTCGCAGGTTACCTCCATCCCCTGGAGGTCGCCACCCACCTGGCGCGGGCGATGGAGGACCATCAGGTGCGGGGGCCGGACGGCACGCCGTTGGCACCGACCCACTACTGGATCTACCTTCACCCCCGGGACTTCGGCCTCCTCATCGCCCAACGGCCCACCCTCGCCGAGGACCTGGCCGAGCACGTGGCCCGTCTGGCTCGCGAGGCGGGACTGGCCCTGGTCGACACCCCCGTGGTGGCCGTCGAACCCCTGACAGACGTCCCGCCCCGGTCGGTCCGCGTTGAGGCTCGATGGCAGCCTTCTCAGGAGATCGCGGCCGGTTCCACCCGCGAGATGACGGAAGAGGACCAGGAAGCCATCCGCTCCGTCGCCGGTGAGGAACCCGAGGTCCAACCCTTCTTGATCATCGAAGGGGAGCGGCACGTGGATCTCACGGAACCGGTGGTGGCCATCGGCCGGGCGCTCGACAACGACGTCATCCTGGAGGACCCGCGCGTCTCCCGCCACCACGCCCAACTCCGCCGCCGGTTCGGCCGGTACGTGCTGTACGACCTGGGCAGTTCCGGCGGCACGACGGTCAACGGTCACCCGGTTCAGGAGTGCGTTCTCCAGCCCGGCGACGTCCTTTCTTTCGCCGGCGTGGAAGTGATCTACGGCGAGACTCCCCTCCCCCGTCTCCCTTCTCCCAACGGGGAGGACACACCAGCACTGGAAAAGGGACGAGGCTGACGTTGGACTGGGTACTGCTTGTTCTTCGCTTTCTCCTGGCCGCGCTTCTCTACGCCTTTCTGACCGCCGTGGCGTGGCTCCTGTGGCGGGATCTGCGGCGGGCGGTGCGGAGGAACCGCGCCCGACCGGCCGGCCGACTGGTGGTCGTGGAGGCGGGAGAGACCAACCTGGAGGTGGGAACGGCTTTCCCCCTCCAGGAGGCGACCTCTCTGGGGCGCGCTCCCTTCAACCAGATCGCCCTGCCCGATCCCTACGTCTCCGCTCGCCACGCCCTCCTGACCTGGCGAGAGGGCCACTGGTGGCTGGAGGACCTGGGGAGCCGCAACGGAACCCTGCTCAACGGCGAGCCGGTAACCCGGCCGACCGTCGTTTCCACCGGCGACCTGATCGGCGTGGGGCGGGTGGCCCTGCGGTTGGAAGAGACGGAGACGGAATCCGGCACGAGGAGGTGAGAAGATGGACCTAGGCCTGGAAGGAAAGATCGCTCTGGTCGCGGCCGCCAGTCGAGGGCTGGGCCGGGCCGTGGCGCTACAACTGGCCAAAGAAGGGGCCTCCGTCGCCATCTGCGCCCGCAACGAAGGCCCCCTGAAGGCGACCGCCGAATCGATCCGTGAGGCGACCGGCGTCGAGGTGCTGGCCGTGCCAGCCGACGTCTCGGTGCCGGAGGACGTCGATCGGCTGGTGAAGACGGTGCTGGACCGGTTTGGGCGGATCGACGTCCTGGTGACGAACGCCGGGGGACCTCCGCCGGGCCGTTTCCTCGACCTCACCCCCGACGACTGGGAAGCGGCGGTCCGCCTGACGCTGATGAGCGCTGTCCGCCTCTGCTACGGCGCTGTCCCCGCGATGCGAGAGCAGGGAGGAGGGTCCATCGTAGCGATAACCTCCATTTCAGTGAAGCAGCCCCTCCCCAACCTGCTCCTCTCCAACAGCATCCGGCTGGCGGTGATCGGCCTGGTGAAGACGCTGGCGGACGAACTGGCTCCCGACGGCATCCGGGTCAACGCCGTCTGTCCGGGGTGGACCCGCACCGAGCGGGTGGTGCAATTGCTGAAGGACCGCGCAGCGCGCAACGGCACGACGCCGGAGGAGGAAGCGGCGAAGATCACGGCGGCGATCCCGCTGGGGCGGATGGCGGAGCCGGAGGAACTGGCCCGCGCCGTGGCGTTCCTGGCCTCCCCGGCCGCCTCCTACATCACCGGAGTGAGCCTCCTGGTGGACGGAGGGATGTACAGAGGCGCGATGTAGGAGCACCGATGCGCGTCGTCGCGGTCACGGGGGCAAGCGGATACGTCGGCGGGCTGCTGGTGGCCCGCCTCATAGCCGACCCCGAGGTGGAGGAGGTTCTGACCCTCGACCTGCATCCTCCCCACCACGCGGTGCCCGAGGGCGTGACCTTCTACCGGAGGGACATCTGCGAGCCGGGCCTGGGCGACCTGCTACGGCGACACCGGGTGGAAGGACTGGTCCACGCCGCCTTCGTGCTCCACGCCACTCCCCGTCAACTCGCCTGGATGGAGCGGTCCAACCTCCAGGGGACGGCCAACGTGCTCCGGGCGGCCGTGGAAGCGCGGGTGAAGCGGGTGGTGGTCCTTTCCAGCACCACCGTCTATGGGGCCTGGCCGGACAATCCGGTGCCTCTCACGGAAGCCCATCCGCCCCGCCCCAACCCGGACTACCCTTACGGTGTGCATAAGGGGCGATTGGAGGAGATGTGCCGGGCGCTGGAGGAGGACCATCCGGAGATCGCCTGCGCGGTGCTTCGCCCACCAGGGATCGTCGGGCCGCACTTCCACGGACCGCTGGCGGATCTTTGGCGGAGACGGTGGGCCATCCTCATCGACGGGGGGCGCGCGCCCGGCCAGTTCGTCCACGAAGCGGACGTGGTGGACCTGATCCTACGGGCGCTGCGGGCTGGAGCGCGGGGCGTCTTCAACGCCACCCCCGACGACTGGCTTCCCTGGCGAGAGATCTGGACGCAGGCAGGAAAGCAACCGCTGAACCTTCCCTGGCCCGTGGCCCGTCGTTTCTTCGGGCTTGTGTGGCGACTGGGGCTGTTCGAAGGAGCCACCCATCCCGCCCAGGTCGGCCTGGCCCGCTTCCCCTTCGTCGCCAGCAACGAAAGGGCGCGACGGGAACTGGGCTGGCGGCCTCGTCGTTCTACCGTAGAAGCGATCCGAACCTTCACAAGGGGGAGCAAATGAACCGTCGCACGGACATTCTCGTCGGCACGACGATGGCAGCGGTGGTGATAGGCGTTACCCTCACGGGAACCGTTTTGCGCCAACCGTGGCCCTTCTCCTTCATCGCTTGGGTGATGGTCGGAATATATCTGGCCTACATCCTGGTTGCCCGGAATACGCTGCTGCTGCGCCTCTTGATCTTCGCGCTGGCCTGCAACGTGATTCAGATCGCTACCGATTGGTATCACGCCCAGGTCGTCCGTACCCTGGTGTACGACTACGCCCTCTTCCGGGTGCTGGATACGCCGGACTACATCATCGCCGGGTGGGGGTTCGCCTTCCTGCAACTGGGCTACCTGGTCCTGCGGCTTCGGCCCCGACTGGGCCTTCCAGCGACCACCCTCCTGGTCACCCTCGTGGGCACGGCGGCCCACTCCTGGTACGAGGAAATGGCCTACCAAGCCCACGCCTGGCGGTACGTGGACGCCCAGATGGTGGGGCACGTCAGCGTGTGGGTGATTGTCTCCTTCGCGCTCATCATCGCCACCATCTGCCTCCTCCTGGCCTGGCTGGAGAAGCGGAAGGAGTGGTGGCAATGGGCGCTGGGAGGCGTAGCGAACGGCATCGGCATCTTCATCTACTCTGCGCTGGCGGTGGCGGTGTTGCGGTAGTCAACGGCTCCCGGCACCCCAGTCGGCACAAACAAGTGGGGCATAAACAAGTGGAGGGAGAGAAGATGGCAGACACACCGGTCCGCATCGGCATTATCGGCGGCAGCGGTCTCTATCAAATGGAAGGGCTGACCGACGTCGAGGAGCGGCGGATCTCCACCCCCTTCGGCGAGCCTTCGGACGCGCTGCTCATCGGCACGCTGGAGGGGGTGCGGGTGGCCTTCCTGGCCCGCCACGGTCGCGGCCACCGCATCATGCCCACCGAGGTCAACTACCGGGCCAACATCTACGCCCTGAAGAGCCTGGGAGTGGAACAGGTGATCGCCGTCTCCGCCTGCGGCTCTCTCCGCGAGCATCTCCACCCCGGCGAGGTGGTGATCCCGGACCAACTGTTCGACTTCACCAGGAAGCGCGCGTACACTTTCTTCGGCGACGGTTTGGTGGCCCACATCGGCGTGGCCGATCCCTTCTGCCCGCGCCTATCCTCCCTTCTGGCCGACGCGGTTGAAGAGGCTGGAGGGACCGTCCATCGGGGTGGGCGGTTCATCACGATCGAGGGGCCTCGCTTCAGCACGCGGGGGGAAAGTTTCACCTACCGCGCCTGGGGGATGGACATCATCGGGATGACCACCAGCCCGGAGGCGTTTCTGGCCCGGGAGGCGGAGATGTGTTACGCGGTGATGGCCCACATCACCGACTACGACGTCTGGCACGAGACAGAGGAGCCGGTCAACGTCGAGATGCTCCTGGCGACGCTGCAGGCCAACGCCCGGCTGGCTCAGGAAGCGATCCGTATTCTGGTGCCACGCCTGAGTGCGGCGGAACGGGACTGCGAGTGCAAGGACACGCTGGCGACGGCGCTCATCACCCAGCGGGACCTGATCCCGAAGGAGACCCTGGAGCGGCTGAAGCCGATCGTGGGGAAGTATCTGGGCTAACGGCGAAGGAACGTCTTCTCGATCAGGTCGACCAGCCCCTCCACATCGTCCAGGTCGAACTGGGGGACGGGCAGGTCGAGCCGCCGATCGGACGCGATAGCGATCAACTCCTCCGGTCGGGAGGCCAGGGCAGAGGCGGCGGGAGCGCGATGGACCTCGATTTTGGGGAAGCGCTCCCGCTTGAACCCCTCGGTCAGGATCAGGTCTACCTCACGGATCTCGGCCACGATCTCCTGAAGCGGAGGTTCCGCTTCCCGCCGCTTCCAATGCACCACCTGATCCGGGGTGACCAACGTGACGTGGTCCGCCCCCGTCCGGACCAGCCGCCAGGTGTCCGTGCCGGGCACGTCGGTCTCCGCCCCCGGATGGGGGTGGTGCTTGATCACGGCGACCCGGTATCCCCGTCGCCGCAGTTCGGGGATCAGTTTCTCCAGCAGAGTCGTCTTGCCGCTGCCGGAGAAGCCGACGATGGAGAGGACAGGGATGTCGTCCCTCATCGCAGACCTCCAACGATGGGGTAGGATAGCGCGGATGGGGGAAAAGGGCAAGTTGAGACCCTCCCTGCGCAAAAAGTGCGGTGGCCTTGCAGGGGTGTGAGGGTGGTGGGGAGTGTGCGAGGCGGATCAGGCTACCGGAAGGTGACCGGCACTGCGGCGGTTCGCGCCTCTTTCACCTCAGAGGCGTAGAGGGCGCCGACGAGTCCTGCCCCAGCAGTCTGTTGGGGAGCAGGATATGGTAGTAGAAGCCGTTCATACAGACGTGCTCCACCGGCCGGTAATGCTGTCCGATGGCCTCCAGCACGGGCTGGGGGTAGAACTGCGCGCGGAAGACGACCACGCCGAACTCCTCGGCCTCGATCCGGCGGATAATCTCCGAGGTGTCCAGCAGACCGTTCTTGTAGAGGTTCAGGAGCTGGGTTGGGTTGGTGACGACGGGTTGACCGGCGAGCAGGCTGAAAGCCGCTTCTTCGCTGAAGGGCGGCCCGTCGGAGGCCCGCACGTAGGCCAGGATGCGCTCTCCAGCCTCATAGTCCTGGGGTGTCAGAAGATGGCCCAACTGGGTATATCCGCCGCTGTCGTAATAAGCGAAGGTCGTGCAATCCCCCCGTACCGACTGATCCGCCACCCCCAGCGCTCGGGCCAGCGGGCCGAAGACCGGGCCCTCGGTGGGGAGGTGGAGGGTGAACGGGGCCTGGACCAGGAAAAGAAGCGGCACCAGCAGGGAGATCGCTCCCCGCCAGCGTGGCCAGCGGTGCGGCAGGTTCTTTCCCAGGCGGATCAGCGCTCGGCCGGCCATAACGCAGGCAGCGGCGATGGAGGTGGTGAAGTAGGCCGGCCCGGCCCCCCACTTCCCGCTCAGTAGCCCCATCCCCACGGCGAAGACGAACCAGATCGCATAGGCGGAAAGCCGGTCCCAGTACAATTCGTAGACCAGCAGGCCCGCCGCCAGCAGGATCAGCACGGGGTGCAGTCGGAGCCACTGCCGGAGAAAGACGAGGGTCTGGCGGTAATCGAATTCGTTGACGTTGGCGTGGATGATGTTGAGCGTCCACTGCCCCGCAGTCGCCCGGTCGATCAACAGGAAGATCCCACCGGCGACCACGGCCAGCGCTGTTCCGGCCAGGAGGGCCTTGCGGATGTCGCGGAGGAGGACGAAGCCGAGCGTGGCAGCGACGGTGAAGACGGCCAGTTGCTTGGTGTAGCCCGCGCAGAGGAGGAACAGGAGCCCCAGCAGGAGGTTGCGTCGACCGTGCTGTGGGTGCTGGAACCCGGCGATGGCGGCGACGGACAACGTTTCGAACATCACCATCGTCGTGTGGAGCCGACAGAGCGGACCGATCTGGTAGACGATGTTGGCGGAGAGGAAGGCCAGCCCCGAAAGGGCGGGAAGGACGTGGACGTAAAGCGGGGAAAGGTCGGCTTCTTCGGCCTCTCGGTGCACCATCCAACCGATGGTGGCGGCGGTGATCAGGGTGGCGGTGAAGGAGATCAACCGCCCCGCGATCAGGCGAGGGCCGAAGATGGGAAGGAGGGGAACGATCAGGAGGTGGAAGAGGGGGGGGTAGTTAGAGGCGTAGAAGGGGTAGGTGGCGTTGTCCCGATAGGGCCATTCCCCCTGGCTGTAGAGGATGGCGTCGTACAGTTCGAACCCCTCCCCCTGGTCGTAGTCGAAGGGCCACCGGAAGAGCGCAGCGGCGTAGATGACGTATACCGCCAGGTAGCCCAGAAAGACCAGAACGGCCATCAGGGTGAGGACAACCTTCAGCGGCGGCAACCAGCGGTTTCCCATCGGTCGATTGAGGATCAGGCCGGACGGTCGCCGAGGCGGAGAAGGGGGAGGCCGATGAGGAGAAGGACCAGGCCGCTCCCGACCCCGATCCGCTGGAGGGGGCCGAAGCCGCTCCACTCCCCCGCGCCGATCCAATCCACCCCTATCGTGCCCACGGCGACGATTATGCCTACGGCGATAAGGAAAAGTCCCAATTGGCGTTTTGTAACCACGGTGGCGTATTATAACACGGTGGCCAAGAGGGGCAAATGTTTTAACCACAGAGACACGGAGGACACAGAGAGTTCTCAAATTTTTCGAGACTCTGTGTCCTCCGTGTCTCCGTGGTGTTCCCAAGAACCCCGCTTCAGCGGGGCGTCACGATTTTCGAGGCGCGCCCGGAGGGATTCGAACCCCCAACCTTCGGTTTCGTAGACCGCTCCTCTATCCAATTGAGGTACGGGCGCAACTGGTACCCCCGGCAGGACTCGAACCTGCGACCTTCTGGTCCGCAACCAGACGCTCTATCCAACTGAGCCACGGGGGCACGAAGGCGGGGAGGCAGGGATTCGAACCCTGGGTGGAGGTTTCCCCCCACAGCCGCTTAGCAGGCGGCCCCAATCGTCCACTCTGGCACCTCCCCGCGTCGATATGCAATTGTCAGCGGAGGGAGAGGGATTCGAACCCTCGGTGGCACATCGCCACAGCGGTTTTCAAGACCGCCGCCTTCGTCCACTCGGCCATCCCTCCAGCGCGGGGGATGGCTCCCCGGCTGTGATTCTACCACGCTCCGACGGTGCTGTCAATCCCGGTTTTCCACCTCGCGTCCAACCAGGTGGCGTTCTCGGCTACCTCCTCCCTCCCCCGGAGGTCCCGCCGCGGGCGAGCGGGGAAGGGGCGGGACCCGCGCCGCCCGCTGCCTCCTCTTACTTCCTAAACTCTCGTCCACCTCCCGCCTCACGCCTTCGCCTCGCGGGCTTTTTGTGCTACAATAGCCTCGACGACGCTGGTCGGAAAGACCGATTCGTGCCGGGAGACCGATGTCTGCCGAGGAGATCGAGCAACTACGCACTGCGATCGCTGCTTTGGAGGCCCAGCGGGCCACGTTGGGGGACGCTGTCGTCGAGGCGGCCCTTGCCCCGCTGCGCGAGCGTCTCCTCGCGTTGACCCGCGCCGCCCCCCCCTCTGAGGAACGCAAGCGCGTCACTGTTCTCTTCTCCGACCTCGCCGGTTTCACCGCGATGTCGGAGAAGATGGACCCGGAGGACGTCACCGCCGTGATGGACGCTTACTTCCAGCGGATGAACCCGGCCGTCCTCCGGTACGGGGGCACCATCGAAAAGTACATCGGCGACGCGATCCTCGCCATCTTCGGCGCGCCGAAGGCCCTCGAAAACCACGAAGAGATGGCCGTCCGGGCGGCGCTGGCGATGCAGGAGGCCCTCGAATCGTTCAACGAGGAGTTGGAACGGCA
Source organism: Chloroflexota bacterium (assembly GCA_011388675.1). Lineage (GTDB taxonomy): Bacteria > Chloroflexota > Anaerolineae > B4-G1 > DUEL01 > DUEL01. The sequence goes on from DROW01000094.1 coordinate 16,056, forward strand.
ACGGGGCCTCCGTCTGGCGATGCGTATCGGGATCAACACGGGGCTGGTGATGTACGCCGCGCTGGAGGGCCGAGCAGACAGGGATTTCGCCATCGTAGGCGACACGGTCAACCTGGCCTCCCGGCTGGAGTCCGCCTGCCCGCCGGGCCGCGTGATGATCAGCGCCGAGACGGCCCGTCCCCTCCACGGCCTGTTCGACTTCGAGCCCCCCCGGCAGATCCGCGTCAAGGGCAAGGCGGAGCCGATCACCGTCTACATAGTCGTTGGCGAGAAGGCGCGGCGCGGCCCCACTCGCGGTGTCCCCGGCCTGCAGGCCCCTATGATCGGCCGCGAAGCGGAACTGGAGGCGCTGCAGACGGCTTGCCACCGGCTGGTTGCGGGGGAGCGGTGGCAGACGGTTACGGTGGTCGGTGAGGCCGGGATCGGCAAGACGCGGCTGCGACGGGAGTTCATCGCCTGGGTGGCGCGGACCTACCCGATGACGAGGACGCTCATCGGCCATTGCTATGCCCACACCCAGAACACCCCCTACGCGCTCCTCGCCGACCTCCTCGGCAACCTCTTCGACCTGGGAACCGACCCGGCGGAACGGGCGGAACGGCTGACGGCAGAACTGCAGACGCTGGCTCCCGACCTCGGAGAGGAGGAGTTCCTTTACTGGCTTGGCTCGGCCAGCGGGGTGCTGGGGGTCCCGCTGGACCCGGACCCGATGGCGGGCCTTGCCCCCGAACAGCGGCGCGACCGCACGTTCCTCTCGCTGGAGCGGATCCTCCACGCTGTGGCGCGGACGGCCCCTTTGCTGCTGGTGGTGGAGGACCTCCATTGGGCGGACGCTCTCTCCCTTTCCTTCCTCGAATGGTTGATCGTCCGGGCGGAGCGATCCTGGCCCGCCGATGGAGGATGTCTCCTGCTCGTCCTCAGTCGGCCGGCCGGGGACGAGGCGTCGCCTCACGGGCGGCTCCTCGCCCGCTTGATCCGTCGCCAGGCCCGCTTCCTCCGCCCCCTCGACGCCGAAGCCTCCAACGTCCTGGTAACCGAACTGCTGGGTGGGACAGATCTGCCGAGGGGACTGCTGGACCTGCTGTACGATCGTGCTCAGGGCAATCCCTTCTACCTGGAGGAGATCCTCCACTCGTTGATAGAAGAGGGGGTGCTGGCCCGTGATCCCACCGCCGGTCGTTGGCGGGTCACCCGTACCGTGACCCAGGTTCAGGTACCTGCCACGGTCCAGGGTGTCATCGCCGCTCGCCTCGACCGGCTGCCCCTCCACGACAAGTACCTGCTACAGCGGGCGGCCGTCGTCGGGCGGACGTTCTGGACCGGGCTCCTGCAAGAGATCGGAGATGGGTCGACCCGGGAGGCCCTCGGCCGGCTGGAGAGCGAGGGCTGGATATACCGCCCTGGCCTCTCCGCCATCGCAGACGAGGAGGAATGGCATTTCCATCACGCGCTGGCTCGGGACGTGGCCTACGAAAGCCTGCCGAGGGCGGTTCGCCGTCCCCTTCACGCCCGTGTGGCCGAATGGCTGGCGCAACGGGTCGATGACGTGCCCTCTTTCTTCCCCCTCATCGCCTACCACTGCGAGCACGGGGGTATCCTCGACAAAGCGGTCGTCTACCTGAGGAGGGCCGGGGAACAGGCCGCGGCCCAGTTCGCCAACGCCGATGCCATCGCCCACTTCAGCCGCGCGCTGGACCTGTTGTCTCGGGCGGGAGGGGACCCGAGGTGGCGATGGGAACAGCGGTATCGTCTCCTCTTGGGCCGGGAGGGGGTGTACCGGCTCACCGGAGAGCGGGAGGCGCAGGCCGCCGATCTGGAGGCACTGACGGAACTGGCCCGGGAAATCGCCGACCCGGACCGTCAGGCGGAGGTCGCCCTGCGCTGGGCGGCCTACTACGAGGCGATCAGTGAATTCCCCGCTGCCGTTTTCGCGGCCCGGGAGGCGGTCGGGCTGGCGGAGCGCGCCGGAAACCCTCGCTTCACGATCGAGGGGCTGATCGCATGGGGCCGTGCCCTCTGGCGGCAGGGCGCTTTCGACGAAGCGCAGGAACGGCTGGAAGCAGCGCTGGCGTTGGCCCGACGGGAGGGGAACCGGGCCAGCGAGGCGACCTGCCTGCACAACATCGGCACCGTCCGTTATTTCCTGGGCGATTTCAAGGGGGCCCGCGAGCAGTTGGAGGCGGCACTGGCGATCCGCAGGGAGTTGGGTGACCGGCGCGAGGAAGCGATCACCCTCGGGAACCTGGCGGGCGTCTACCACGCTCTAGGGGATTTCCACCGCAGCAAGACCCTGGGCGAGCAGGTGCTTTCCGTCTACCGCACCCTCGGCGACCGTCGGAACGAGGCGCAAGCGCTGAGCAACCTGGGCAGTGCTCACCACGCCCTGGGCCATCTGAAGATCGCCCGCGACCTCTACCGGCAGGCGATGGACCTGTTCCAGGAGATCGGCGACCGGAGGGGAATCGCGCTGACGGCGGAGAACCTGGGCCTGGTGCTGCACGATCTGGGCGACGACGCGGCGGCCCGCCGCTACTGCGAACAGGCCCTCGCCCTCGAACGGGAGATCGGCGACCGGCAGGGGGAGGCCTACGCGCTGACTTACCTGGGGCTGGCGCTGGAGGGGCTGGCAGAGTGGGACGGCGCTGCCGAGGCCCACACGAAGGCGGCGTACATCCGTGCCGAGATCGGTCAGGAAGGCCCCGCGATGTACAACCGGGTCGGGTTGGCCCGGGTGGAGGCGAAGCAGGGCCGGATCGAGGAGGCTGTGGACCGGATCGAGGAGGTCCTGGCCTGGATGGAGGAGCACGGCCCGGCCTCCGTCGAGTATCCCCTCCACGTCTACCTCTCCGCCGCGAGGATCTTTGTGGCCGCGGGGCAGCGGGAGAGGGCTGGCGAGGTCATCTCCGCCGCCCGCGCCCTGCTGATGGAGCAGGCGAGGCGTATCAGCGACGAAGACGCCCGGCGCACCTTCTTGGAGGACGTGCCGGTGCACCGGGCGATCCGCGAGTTCACCTGGGACGCGCTTTGAGAGGGGGCCCTGCCCTCCCTATGGGTAATCCCGTAGGATAAGAGGAAGGTAGATATATTTCTTCTTCCCCTCGATCGTCATCCCCATCATCCCCCACCGACTCAGATGACAGATGGCGAGTTCGAGCCGGTTCTCTTGGGTGTAAAGACGGTAGGTGGAGGTGGGTATACAGGTGGTCGCCCCATCCACCCATTGGCTGCCGTTCCAGAAGTAGAGCCGGAGGCTTTCCTCGTCCAGCCCCGCGATGTTGCTGTCGGTGTAGCGGATCGTGATGGTGAGTGGGCGACTGAACTCGAAGCCGGATGTGATGAGCAGGGTGTTGCTTAGTACGTCCAGATCAAAGGCGTGGCCCCCAAAACCCATGTCGGAGAGCAGGGGAAAGACGTGCGAGGGGCGCGGAGTGTATCGAAGGATCCACGACCGGGCAACGGTGCCGGTAGGCGCGTACAGGGTGGTCGTCAGCCCCCAGGGATCGGTGTAGATCAAAGTGACGTCCGCCGTGGGATAGAGGGTCGTCGTGAGGTCGCTGCGGATGGTGATAGTCGTCGTGGTGATCGCGCTGCCGACGACGTTCTGAGCGGTGACGGTGATCACGTAGGTGCCGGTGGTCGCCCAGGTGTAGGTAACCCACGCTGTCCCCTGCCCGCCGCCATTCGGCGTGGGCGACCAGGTGTAGGTGATGGGCGGGGTGGCGTCCTGCGGCTCGACCCAGGCGTTGAAGAATTCCGGAAGGTCCACGAAGCCGACGTTCGTTCCCAGGATGAGCACCTTCCCTACCGCCGTCGGCCACCATTCGTCCGCCCCCAGGTCCGGTTTCGCTCCATAGGGCCGGTCCTGCCCGTCGATGTCCTGGTCGATCCCTGCGTCCACCCCCTTGTCCCGCGCGGCCGAGGTGGAGGGGATGTGGTAATGGTCGTAGGAGTCGAGGGCGGGATTGCCCGTGTACTCGTTCTGGACGTCGATCGCCCCTGGGCCGCCCGTGTTCTGCCCGTTGCCGTGCCAGAGGATGCCGTTGACGGTCACGGTGCTGCCGTTGGTGGTCGTGATCCCCACCGCTTGGCCGGCGATGATGGTGTTGGTAAGAGCCGCTGTGCCGCCGTCGACGTAGATCCCGCTGCCGTCACCGCCGGTGTTGCTCGCCACGGTGGTGTGGAGCAGGCGGACGAGGGCGGAACTCCCCACATAGATGCCAGCCCCTACGCCCGTCCCTGAGGAACTGCTTTGGTTATCGACGAGGGCGTTGTTGATCAGCACAGGATGCGTCCCCTCTTTGATAGCGATCCCTCCTCCGTAACTCCCGCTCCCACCGGCCTCGTTCCCGTCGATGCGGTTCCGTTTGAGGACGGGGTCACCAGCGGCGATGAAGACGCCGCCACCATTTCCCGGGCCAGGCGTGGAGGGGGCGTCGTTCCCCTTGTTGACGTAGATGCGGTTCCCTTCCAACGTCACGTTCCCGCCTGCGATGGCGACCCCCCCGCCGTCTCCGGGGGAGATGAGGGACCGGGAAGCGACGTTGGCCCCGATCCGGTTGTTGACCACCGTGGCCGTCGTGTCCCACAGGAAGATCCCTCCTCCCCCGCCCCATCCGATATTGCTGGCCACGTTGCTGTCGATGACGCAGTCGCTGATGGTGACGTTCGCGCTGACCACGTAGAGCCCCCCGCCGACGCCGTCGTAGGTCCAGGGTCCGCCGCCTAACCCCGTTGCGTCTCCCCCGGCGATGTGGAGCCCTTCAATGTGAACGGTGATGGGGCCGTTGATGACCATCACTCGACCCAACCCCTCCGCGTCCACCCGGGATATGTTGAGAAGGGGGTCTGGATCGGTCCAGTTGGTGACGGTGTAGCCGCCGCGGATGGTGAGGCTCTTGGAGATGTAGACCACCTGGGTGATGCCGTCCCGCTGCTGGACGCCGGTGTAGGTCCCGGCGGCGACGAGGATGGTGTCGTTGGGATTCGCGGCGTCCACGGCGGCCTGGATGGAGGAATAGGCACATCCGCTGGGGCAGACCTGCAGGGTAGCGGCGGGGGCAGCGGGGGCTGGCGCAGCGCCGGCCCTCTGGACAGCAGGGGCTGAGGCGGCGGTAGCGACCTCCTGCCGGGTCCCGATCGCCCACAGGAGGGCCAGCGCCACTCCCAACGCCAGAGCCAATGCCAGACCAACACCCCGTGATTTCATCGCTCACCCTCCACATTGGTTTGCACCACAGAGGCACAGAGGGCACAGAGTTTTCCTAGGTTGGGGGAGATCTCTCCGCATCCTCTGTGTCTCTGCGATTCCGGACGCTGGCGAAGATGTCCCTCCCGCTGGGGGTTCCCTCAAAGGGTCTCTCGAAGGTCCTTACCCATCCCTCCGATGGGGGGATCAACTGCTCCATCCGGCTCCAGATGTCCATCGCCCCCTCCGGAAAGACCGCGCGGAGGTAACTCATCACGTAGAGGCCGACTCCTCTCCGCAGCCGCTCCATCTCCTCGCGCATTTCGGCGATGCTCTGTTCCAACTGCTCCCGTAGCCTGGGGTCCTCCGTTCGCTGCAGGACCTTCCGCTTGATGCCGATCTGGGCCTGGAGCAGCACTAACTGTTCGACCTCCTGGGCCTTCCGGGGGAAGCGGTCGGCGATGGGCTGGAGGACCTCCTCCAGGCCGTCCAGGGCCTGGGCGGCCCGCACCTCCGCCGCCGTCACCCCCACCTTTCGGTCGAGGGTCTCCGCCAGCCAGCGCCGTTCCTCCTGCAGGCCGAGGAAGACGAACAGCACCAGGATACCGACCCCCACCACTCCAATGGCGACGGGGACCAGGAGAGCGCCCGCTCCGCCCAGGGAGCCGGTGTAGACTGTGCCGTTGAAGAGAGCGTGGATGAGGACGGCCGCTCCCCATCCGCCCACCTGGGCTGCCACCCGGCCGGATCCCCGGTGGAACCGGAAGCGGCCCACCGCTGCCCCCACCATTCCGGCGGCCGCGCCGTGCATCAGGCAGGTCGAAAAGGCCCGTGCCAGCGCCAGCGCGATCCCCCCGCCCGGGTTGGCGGAGAGGTAAAGGAAGTTCTCGGCGATCGAGAAGCCGATGCCGGTGGCGAAGCCGTAGATCGCCCCATCGACGAAATAGGTGAACTCCGGCTGGCGTGCGACGTAGATGAGGATGAGCGCTTTGGCGATCTCCTCCACCACCGGCGCGAAGCCGACCGTGAGCCCCAGGTAGGGATCGGCGAACCACCGCGCCAGCAGGGGGGAGCCCACGTAACTATTGACCACATACGCCAGGCCGAACGCGCCGACCGCCCCCCAGCCGAAGCAGAGCGCGACCAAGCGGAAGGTCCGGGAGGCGTACAGGTCGAGCGTGTAGATCAGGAACAGGAACGCGGCCGGAATCCCGATGGCGATGGGTGCCGCCAGAATCACCGGTCCTATTCCTCCTGCTTCCCCTTCTTTCCCCCGAGGGCGGACCAGATACCGACGGGGATCTGGCGGGCCCGCTTGCGCCCGAAGCGGGTCCGATACACCCATCCCTCGGGTCGCTTCTCCCGCTCCAGGTACCCCTTCTCGGCCAACAGATCCAGCGTCTCCTGCACCTCTTCCAGCGGCACGTCCAGGGCGCTGGCCGCCTGAGCCGCCGTCTGTTCGCCGCTGCGGGTGATGTGGTTGATCAGGCGGCGCTGCTCCGGCGGGAGGTCGAGCAACGCAGACGGCGTGATCCCTTCCTTCCGCTCCCGCTCCTCGACCTCCGCCTGAATGCGGTCGAAAATGCCCATCGTGCCACCTCCTAGTAGAACTCCGGCACCTCGACGGGCTCCGGCTGGGGCTGACACTCCCCACACCAGAGGACGTTGGAGACCACGATCGCCTTCGGCGTCTGCTGGTCCCCCAGGTACATCGCCAGGATCGTCGGCAAGGTGGTAACGTGGTGCTCCTTGCAGACGGCCCGCCCGCAAAATCGACAGATCCCGATCGCTGGCTCTCCGCACTTGTGGCAGACCATCGCTTTCACTCCTGCTCCGCCGCCTCGATCGCCTGGACGACGGCCTTCACCCCTTTGGAGAAAGGATGGTCCGGCAGCCGGATGACGGCCAGGTCGGCCGACTGGAGCGCGGCCACCTCCTCGGAGAGGGGGAGCACCGCTGCGACCGGACATTCGTAGGTCGACTCCACCTGGTTGCGGAGGGCGTCCAGATCGTAGGAGGAGAGGGCCTTGTTCACCACCAGGAGGATCTGCGGGACGTCCAGCCGCCGGGCCACATCCACCGTCACGGCCGTGCCCTGGAAGTCCTGCTGGTCGGGCCGGAGGACGATCACCAGGCAGTCGGAAATGGCGATGGAAAGAAGCGTCTCCTCGTTCAGGCCAGGGTGGGTATCGATCAGGAGGTAGTCGAGGTTCAACTCGCGGATGAGGTCACGGAACCCCTCGTTCAGCGTGCCGACGTCGTATCCCTCGCGCAGGATGCGGGTGATCTCCCCGGCGCGGAGGCTGGAGGGGATGAGGTAGATCGCCCCACCGACCGCATCTAATGCGTTGCGTCCCAACCGTTCTCCGACGTCGTAGGCGGTGTCTTCGATGGAACACTGCCCCCAGAGGTAATCGTTGAGCGTCTTGTCGATATGCTCTTCGTCCATCCCGAAGAGGATATGGATGCCGGGGGACTGAATATCGGTGTCGATGACGCCGACTCGCTCCCCTCTGAGCGCGAGGAGGGCAGCCAGGTTGGCCGTGATGTTCGATTTGCCGGTCCCACCGCGGAAGGAATGGATGGAGACGACCCGAGCCATTTGCACCTCCTTCTCTCAAACGTTGGACAGATGCACAAGGTCGAACGGAGCGACTACTCCTGTCGGTGCGAGCAGGGAGCAAGGCACAGGGGAGCCGGCCGCGGGATGCTACATCCGCTTGCGCAATTCGCGCGCCCGACGGGCCAGGTCGCGGAAGTACTCCGTGTCGGTGATCTCCGCCACGCTCTTCCTACGTTTCACCTCGTCGATCTCGATACGCAGTTGGGCGACCTCCCGCCTCAGTTGTTCCTCTCGTTCTCGCACGGCCTGTACCATCGTCCGCACCGCGTCGGCCACGGCCGCGAGGGCCCGATCGGAGATCTCCCCTTCAGCCTGAAGGCCCTGCATCGCCTCGTCGTACCGCCCTTCCGCGACCAGCCGTGCCCAATGCCCCAACCGCTCGATGTAGTCGGTCATGTGCCGCGTGCGTTGAGCCAGGAGATCGTAGAGGCTCGCGGCCAGTTCCGGCGAAGATCGGATCAGGGAGAGCAGGTGGCCTCTGTCGATGCGGCGGAGAACGGTGGGGCCGACGGCAACGGCGCTCGCCGAGCGGGGACGGCTGTCCAGCAGAGCCAGTTCGCCAAACACCTCCCCTGGGGCCAGCGTGTTCAACGTCAGTTCGCGTCCCTCTTCGTCGACGGTGAAGATGCGCACCTGGCCCGCTTCGACGATGTAGAGATCCTCCCCGGGGTCTCCTCGCTCGAAGATCGTCTCGCCATCCTCGAACCTCTCCCGAACGGCCGGGAGATCGCGGAGGATCGCTTCGTCGCTCAGAAGGTTGCGGATCAATGCGGCGAAATCTTTCATCGCTATCGAAGTATACCCACCTCGTCCCTTTGTGCAAGCGTGGTGACCGGCGCTTCCGGCCCCCTCAGGGATAACTGCTGCCTCCCTTCGTTTTACAAGTCCCGCTCACCTCTCTTGCCCTCCGCCTCGAATCTCCCGCGCTCGGTTCCACCGCAGAAACGCAGAGGACACAGAGGATCTCCCTTCAGCGATCTCTCCGTGCCCCCTGTGTCTCGGAGGGGAGGTCTCGGCAATGGGCGCGGGGTCCTGCCCGACAGGGAGGGAAGGCAGGCGGGCAGGACCCCTGGTTGGACGGATCACGTCTTCTTGCGCGCTCCCAGGATCCATCCCCCGACCAGGCCGATCAGGAGCAGGAACGCCCCACCGGCGATCATCGGCCACCACGGGGCTCCCGCCCTCGCCTCGGCCGCGCCGCTCATACCGGACGGGGCGGCGGCGATCTCCTCCGTCGGAGCCGCCTGGGCCTGTCCAGTCTCCTCACAGACGGGGGTCTCCTCCACGGTCACGGGGAGGCTCAGACTACCGTCCTCGGACACCGGCGAGAGCACCACGTTCCGCTCGCTGTCGGGCCCGTCCGTCAGCCGCACCACATCGGTCGGGTCGTCCAGCGCGACGGAGTAGATGTCGAAGTCGCCGTACCGGTCGGAGTGGAAGAGCACCCGGGTGCCGTCGCACGTCCAGGACGGCGCGGCGTCGGTCGAGGGGAGGTCGGTCAGCCGCACCACCCGGCCCGTCGCGACCTCGTAGGTGTAGATGTCGACGTTGCCCTCCCGATCCGACTGGAAGGCGATCCAGGCACCGTCGGGCGACCACGCGGGCAGGAGGTCGTCGCCCTCGCCGGAGGTCACCTGGACCTCCTCGCCGTCCTCCAGGTCGACGAGGTACAGGTCCCAGTTCCCATCCCGGTTGGAGGCGTAGACGATCATCGTGCCGTTGGGCGACCACACCGGATCGACCTCGTCGCCCGGGCTGTCTGTCCATTGTGTCTCCTCCCGGGTCTCGACGTCGATGGTGAAGACGTCCCAGTTCCCATTGCGGTTCGACTGGAAGGTGAGCATCGTGCCGTCGGGCGACCAGAAGGGGTCGACGTCGTCGCCGGGGTCGTCGGTCAACTGCACCGGGGCCGGGTCATCGCCGGTGTTCAGCAGGAAGAGGTCCCAATTGCCGGTGCGATCCGACTGGAAGGCGAGCGTGCCGGTCACGCAGCCAGGGCCTCCGCCGCAGGCGGGCGACCAGACCGGGTCCACATCCTGGGCCGGGTCGTAGGTCTGTCGCGTCTGGTGGCGGCCGAAGATGTCCATCGTGTAGATCTCCCAGTTGCCGTCCCGCGTCGACTGGAAGGCGATCCACCACCCGTTGGCGGAGAGGGTCGGCCCGATGTCCTGTCCGCGGCTGTCGGTCAGCAACACGATGCCCTCCTCACCCTCGACGGGGAGCCGCGCCAGGTCCCAGTTGCCCGCCGTGTCGGTGTGGAAGACCGGAACGGGGGGGCAGGCCGGGCACGGCAGCACGGCTGGCTGGGGGCAGACCGGACAGCCGGGCGCGGGTGGCGCTGCGGGCACCGGCGTGGGGATCGTCAGACGGGCCGGGGTGGGCGTGGGCGGCGGCGGACCCGCTGGTGTCGGCGGGGGTGGGCTGGTAGGAGGCGGCGAGGGGGTCGACGTAGCCTCCTCGGGGGCTACAGGCACGGGGGGGGGCGTAGGCGATTCGGGTGTGGGGGTGGGCTGGCCTGGCACCGGTGTGGCTGTGGGCGGCACCGGCGTGGGGGTGACGGGTTGGGGCGTCGGTGAGGGCTGGCCCGGCTTCGGCGTCGGCGTGGGCGGGACCGGGGTGGGCGTCGGCGGCACCGGCGTGGGCGTGGGCGGGACCGGGGTGGGTGTCGGTGGCACCGGCGTGGGCGTGGGCGGGACCGGGGGCGGGGTCGGCGGCACCGGCGTCGGGGTGGGAGGCGGCTGGCAGCCCGAGATCTCGTAAGTGGAGCCGGGGTTGGCCAGGCGATACGGCCCGGCACTGGCGTCGAGTATCGTGTACGTCCCGTCGCCGCAGTTGATGTAGTGGGAGTAATGACAAGTGCCGCCGGTCTTCTTGGTGAACCCGGCGCTGCCGCCGCCGCCACAAGGGGAGGTCATCGAGTAGGACACTCCTCCGGGGCACTCTATGTGCTTGGCATGGGTAAGAACAAAATGAATCTCGACGAGCCCGGTGGAGGCGTCGGCACAACTGACGTGGGAGATGTTCAGCCTCGGCTGATGTCCCTTCAGGCCCACTGCACCGAAGAGCGAGTCTCGCACGCCTGGGGCGGCCACGATCACAGCGACCGTGCCAACGAGGAGCACGGCCAGGACGGTAAAAAGGATCCTCCGGGTTTTCTTTTGCATTGTTCTTCCTCCCTTCGACTAATGGCCTCTCCGGCGTCGTTCTGCCACGGCACCTCTTCTAGGACTTCTCCAGGGAACCTTTCACGTCATCCTCTCATAATCTAGGTCGTCCGATTCCCGACCGAGGGGTCGTTTCCGTTCGGCGATCGCGCCGGATCCACGCCGTTACCGGCGTCGGAGAAGCCAGGCAGTCAGGGACAGGAGCGCGGCCGCGCCCAGGACTAGCAGGACCTTGCCTCCTGCGGTGCTGACGGTGGTAGCAGCGAGTTCGGCGCGCGTCGTCGGGGAGAGGATCAGGATCGCCAGTGTGCCGGCGAACACCAACCCGACCGCTGCCCAAAGCAGCCGTTGCCAGGGCCTCCATACCAGCCCCCTCGGCAGCCTGCGGTGCTGCTGCCGTTTCCACTCCATAGCGAGGCGCTGGCGGAGGCGCGCACGCACTCGGGGGGGAACCTCTTGCCGGTGCAGCGTCCGCGCGAGGATCTCCACCACGTCTGCCAACGGCGGCCGGTCCTCGCTTGGAAGACCGGATAGCAATCGATCGGTGAACGCAGCCAGCCGTTCCTCCTCCGGCTGGGGCGTGAAGTGAGTCTCCTTTTCTCTAGCCTTCATCCGTTCTCACCACGCTTGTCCGGGCGGTCGTACCCCAATTCGCGGGCGATCGCCTGCACCGCCCGCCGGTAGCGCGACTTCGTCGCCTCGAGCGAGATGTCCAGAATCTCGGCGATCTCCTTGAAGGGCCGGCCCTCCGCGAAACGGAGCAGGAGGACCTCCTGGTAATGCGCTGGCAAACGGTATAGGGCCATCCGCACGTGGGCTTGTTCCTCCCAATCGTCCGCTTTGCCCCCGTGGATGTTTTCCTCGAGGGCGATCTCCTGGCTGCGCCGGTGACGTCGGCGGTAATAGTCGGCCACTTTGTGACGGATCACGCCGGAGAGCCAGGTTCGGAACGAGCCGCGCCCGCGGTAGTGCTGGATGCCTCGGAGCACAGCCACGAAGACCTCCTGCGTCACGTCTTCCACCGCTTCCGGTGGCAGAAGGGCCCCCAGGCGGTTGTAAACGACGGGAAGGTACCGTTCGCAGAGCGCCTCGAACGCGTCTCGGTCCCCTTTCTGCGCCCGCTCTACAAGGATCTGATCCGGGATAGACTCGGTTGAGCGGTCCATAACTATAGTCGTTCTCCGAAGCACCAGAGGGTTGTTTCGATCAGCCCGTTGTAATGGTTTTTTGAAAGAAAGCGCTGAACGCAGCGCCGTTCGAGCAACGGCCTGGGGGGAAGCCGGAGGGGGAGTCGGCGGGAGTTACGTGTAGGAGCAGAGGTGGGTGGCTGTGTCTGCTAGACGCACGGGACCTGCGCCGTCCGACGGAGTCGAGGCGGTTTACGAAGAGCCGTTGCAGGGCAGGGGCGAAGGAGCGGCACGCGGACGATGGGGTCGACGGCGGTCCCAAAGGCTTGGCTCACGGAAAGGTGACATACCTCCACAATCCCTTAGACCCTGGACGTTGCTAGGCCGACGGTTTGATTATACATCAAGTCGCCTGTGCGCGAAAGAGGTTTGGGTTCTTGCGCCACGAGAGCGAGGACGTTTCATCGAGGCCGAGGGGCGAGCGGCTGGCTTCTGCGTGGCGCAGGTTGTCGGCCTGCGCTACGGGGGCCTGCGCCGCGTAAGGGAGGCCTCAACCCGTCAAAACCATCTTGGCGAGGTGCTAATCCCTCCGCACCGCGATCCAGCGGTCGTTCTTCCGTTCCACCCACAGCACAGGGCGGCCTTCGACGAGGGAGGGACGGAGTTTGCCCTGCGTGTCCACCAACCCCTGGGTCAGCACCTCACCGGTGACCGCCTGCACCCGCGCGATGCCCTCTCTCATTAGAGAAGGAACCGACACCAGCCCCTTCAGGTCGCGCAGGCGGCGGTAGAGGACGAAGCGGCCGTCGTCGCCGGTGGCGGCCAACCCCACCGCCGCCAGCGCACCGATCACCCCGCCCTTGCCTTCCCTCGGGCCCCGGAGGAGCAGCCCGTCCGCCTCAGCCAGCGCCAGGGCCTCCTCGCAGGTCACGATCTCCCGTTGGGCACGCCGGCCGAAAACGACCACCGTCTCCGGGACCGCCCAGGCCAGGCAGATGCCGGGCTCACTCTCCGGCGCGGCCCGCTCCGCCACCCACCGGGCCACCTCGTCGATCAGGCCGTCCACCGGCCCATCGGCCTGCAGGTGGACCACCGCCGCGCTGTTCTTCGACGTCATCGGCACGCGGGGGTCCTGAAGCAACTGATGGCGGGTCACTCCGTAAACGGGGTAGCGTGAACCCAGGTAGGCGGCCAGTTCACGGGCCAGGTGCCCCGTCCCTGGCGACCCTGGTATATCCGTGTCGTCTAGCCCGATCCATACCACTTGACGAGACCTCGCACCGATGATATAGTCCTCACGTATCACGTATCACGTAACATTCCGTCCAATGCCCCGACCACGCAAGAAACGGACCGTCGAATACGTCCCGGCGGAGACGACCTACAAGCCGGTAGGCCGCCCCCTGGCGGAATTGCCCCAGGTGTGGCTCTCCTTCGACGAACTGGAGGCGCTGCGGCTGGCGGACGTGGAGGGGTTGTACCAGGCAGAGGCGGCGGAACGGATGGGCGTCTCCCGTTCCACGTTCCAGCGCACTCTCGCCGACGCCCGGCGGAAGGTGGCGAGGGCGCTGGTGGAGGGTGCGGCGCTGGTGATCGGCGAGGCGGAGCGTCCGACGCAGCGGTGGCGTTGCCCCCACTGCGGCTACGCCTGGGCGGTTTTCCACGGGTCGGGGGAGGCCGTCGCTCCGGTCTGTCCCCGTTGCGGGCGCAGTGTAGACGAGGAGTAAGGGGCTCATTCCCCCTCCCGGTAGATTCGCGTGCCGGGGCTTTCTCCCCGCAGCGCCGCCGTCAATGCGCCCTGCTCCCTCCCGTTGACGATCAGCACTTCCCGCACCGACCGCGCCCGCGATAGCGCCTCCAGCATCGCCCGCTCCACCGGCAGGTCCGGCAGATCCATCTCGATCAGGTCCTGCACCGTGACCTCCGGGATGAACTCCGCCGCGGGGTTTCGCTTGGGGTCGTCGGTGTAGAGCCCTTTTTCGTCCTTGACCAGGATGCAGCGGCGGGCCCCCAGGACCTCGGCGGTGAGGAGCGTCCCCACATCGGTCCGATGGGGTGGGATGCGGCCGACGGCGGGGGGGCGTTCCCACAGGCCGTAGGGGGGCATAGCGTGCATCACCGGGATCGCGCCCAGGCGGAGGTAGGCGGGGAGTTTGGGCAGGTCGTCGTGGCCGATTTTCACCCCCCCGTGGGGGGCGAGGAGGATCGCCACCATCAGCGCGTTCTGTTCGCTGATGCTGGCCCCCAGTTTCGCCAGCACCCCTGTCGGCATCCCCAGGTCGAGCGCGATCGCGTAGGCGTGGCGGGATCGGC
>DROW01000095.1 GCA_011388675.1 Chloroflexota bacterium
CCGGAAACCCCATGGTTGTCCCAAAGAAAAGGAGAGTCTACCACCCCGGAAACGGGATCCGCACCCCGCCGCCCTTCCGGCCGGGATCAACCTGAGCGATGGCATTTGCATCAATATAAAGAAATTGTTTACATTTGCCGCAATTATACTATAGTGAAAAGAGAGTGATCCGATGGAGATGAAACCGCCATGAGCCACGTCGCACCCCTTCCCACCCCCTCGCCGGAACAGGTGCTCTGCAAGGCCCTGTTCAGGGCCCAGACGGAGCTGGGGCTGAACCAGATGGAGCTGGGGAGAATCCTCGGCGTCGACCGCACCTCGGTGGCCCGCATCAAGCGGCGGGGACGGCTGGATCCCCATTCCAGGACGGGGGAACTCGCCAGCTGCCTGATCCGCATCTTCCGCGCCCTCTACGTCCTGACGGGGAAGGACCGGGAGACACTGCGCCACTGGCTGAACGACTTCAACCACCATCTGGGGGGGCGGCCGAGGGAGTTGATCCAGAGCATCACCGGCCTGGTCCATGTGCTGGACTATCTCGACGCCATCCGTGGCAAGATCTGACCTTCGGACAACCCCGTGACCACCCCGGAGAATTTCTGGCAACGGTGTGACGGCCCCTCCCGAATCGCTCCCCTGAGTGCCCGGCCGGTGCGGGTGGTGGAGTCGCAGGAGCAGGCGGCCACCAGCCTGCTGGTGGATTCCGCGGCGGAACAGCTGCTGCTGGAACAAATCCTCGAGGAGAGCAAGCCCCCGCTGCCGCCGGAGGGGGCAGGCTACCACTATCTCATCACCACCCCCTTCCGCTACCCACCGCTGAAGTACGGCTCCCGTTTCGGCACGCGCACCCGGTGCGGGATCTTCTACGGCTCGCTGGCAGTGCGCACCGCCCTCGCGGAATGCGCCTACTACCGGCTGCTGTTCTGGCACGGCATGGCCGCCCCCCCTCCCCGAAACCGGCTGGACACCGAGCACACCAGCTTCACCGTCCATGTGAAGACACGGCACGGCATCCGGCTGGAGGAACCGCCTTTCGATCGTTTCCGGCAGATCATCGCCCACCCCGCCGACTACCGCGCGACCCAGCGGCTCGGTGAGGCGATGTATGAAGAGGGGGTGGAGGCGTTCAGCTATCCCTCGGCGCGGGACCCGGCGGGGGGCATCAACCTCGCCGTGTTCCGGCTCGCCGCCATCGCCAGCCGGAAACCCGCCGACAACATCCAGTGGCTCTGCACCACCCGCGCCGACGAGGTCTCCTTCGTGGCGGCGCACTCCCGGGAGGCACGCTACCGCTTCCCCTTGGAAACATTCCTCCACGACGGGCGGTTGCCCCAGCCGGCCCTCACCTGAGCACCTGCTACAGCTTCACCCGTGGCACGGCGGCCAGCAGCCGCCGGGTGTATTGGTGCCGCGGGTTGGCGCACACCTCGCCGGTGGGACCGCGCTCCACGATCCGGCCGCCATACATCACCGCCATCTCGTCGCTCACATACTCCACCACGCCGATGTTGTGGGTGATGAACAGCAGGGTGAGGTTACGCTCCCGGCGCAGCTCCAGCAGCAGTTGCAGGATCTCGGCCTGCACCGACACATCCAGTGCGCTGGTCACCTCGTCACAGACGATGAAGCGGGGATCGAGCACCAATGCACGGGCGATACCGATGCGCTGCCGCTGCCCGCCGGAGAACTCGTGCGGATAGCGCCAGACGTAGTCGGGATCCAGTTGCACCTGCTCCAGGGTGCGCCGCGCCCGCTCCAGGCGCTCCTCGTTGCTCTCGCCGATGCCGTGCACCGCCATGGGTTCCATCAGGGTCCGGGCGACGGTGAGGCGGGGGTTCAGGGAGGAGACCGGATCCTGGAAGACGATCTGCATCCGGCGCCGGAACGG
>DROW01000096.1 GCA_011388675.1 Chloroflexota bacterium
AGGAAGGTCGACATCGTTGGCAGGCCGCTTGCCCGCCGATATTTTAGCACAATTGGGGGCAAGGAGCAATCTTCCACCTGGGTAGCACGTATTCTTGACTTTTTGACTTTTCCACAGTATCCTGTAGAGGAGAGGAGGAGCAGTGAGACGGCCTTTCTACCTGGCGATCGAGGGCGTCATAGGCGTGGGGAAGACCACGCTGGCCCGTCTTTTGCAACCACGCTTCCACGCCGACCTTCTCCTTGAGGTATTTGAGGAGAATCCTTTCCTCTCGGACTTTTATGCGGACCGGGAACGATACGCTTTTCAGACCCAGATCTTTTTCCTTCTCAGCCGGTATCGTCAACAACAGAATGTGCATCTTAACGAGCGGCCCCTCATTGCGGATTACACCTTTGCCAAGGATCGGCTCTTCGCCCGCCTGAATCTCAAGGGAGACGAACTGGAGATGTACGAAAGGGTTCACCGGGCGTTGGCCGAGAAGATCACCCCCCCCGATCTCATCGTCTATCTCAGGGCCAGCCTGGAGACCCTGATGGCGCGGATTGCGATGCGGGACCGGCCCTACGAGCGTGGGATGGACCCCGCCTACATCGAGAGCGTCCGGCAGGCCTACGAGCGCCACTTTGCCCAGTACGAAGAGGTCCCTGTGCTGGTGATCGAGACGGACGAACTCGATTTCGTCCGCCGGCCTCAGGACCTGGATTACGTCGAGGGGCTTATCCGTACGGCGTTGAGCGCGGCCGAGGTCCGGGCCCGCATCGAGGCTGCCGGCGAGCCGTCGGCCGAGACCCAGCGTCGTTGGCAGGCTATTGAGGAGTTCCTTGCGTTGACCAAGGCGGTTGGTGCACTGGGGGCGGCGCTCTCGGCGGATTCGCCACAGGCGATCGAGGGGGCACGGAAAGCGCTGGAGACCTCCATCGAAAGTTTGAACAGGCTTCGTCATCTGCTTGGGGAACGGACGGAATGAGTCGGTGGACCTGGCCTGCGGTTTTCAGCGGCACTCTCTCACTCCTGATCCTCATCTACGCTTACCTTTCCCTCTGGCGGTACACCCGACAGCCCAGTATGAGGCTGTGGGGCCTCGGGTGGATGGCCTACACGGTTCACTTTGTGTTGAACCATATGCTCGGTTTGGCGGCCAGTCCGCCCTTCTGGCGTTACGTCAGCCTGGTCGCCCTCGGGGAGAGCGGGTTTCTCCTTCTCGCGGGCACGTATGCTTTCACCAGCCGTCCCTTTCGGCCACGCACCTACGCCTGGGCGGCTTTCCCTGCCTTATGGGCGCTGGTCGTCTTCCTGCCGCCCGCCGCCGGGCTGCAACTGGCCCTGGTTCCCATTTTCCTCTTCTCCGGCCTGGCGGACCTGCTCACGGCGCTGCGTCTCGCTACCCACGTCCATTCCCTTAGAGAAGGCCAGTTCGTTCGTGGCATTGGCATCGCCTACGGCGCTTGGGCGGGGGTCAAGATCGCCTCCCCCTTCATCCCGCTGGGGTCCCCGGCCTCGCTGATCGCCGTGCTGCTGACCGACGCCCTGGCGTTGGGGATGGCCTTCGGTCTGATCGGGCTGAGCCTGGTCGATGCAGACCGGAGTGCCAAGCGGAGGGCCGAGCGTCTCAATGCCCTGGCCACTTTGACCGCTGCAGCGGGGCACCTCGTCACCACCGATGAACTGTTGAAGACGGCGATCGACGAACTGGCCCGCCTGCTGGAGGTCCGTGAGGGCGTGGCGATCTTCCTGTACCCTACCGAGGCGGGGGCGGGTCTCCCTCGCCAGGCGATCGGCAAGGGAGCCCCCGACGTCTGTCGGGAGGGGATCCTCCACGAAGATTGCATCTGTATGGAAGCGATCCGGACGAGGGGGACCATCTACAGGAAGGTCCCTGCTCCGCCCAGCCCGCCCTGCCCCGAGGATTGCCCGCTCAACCTCGCGGTTCCGATGGTCGCGAGAGGGCGGGTTGTGGGGGCCATCTGCGCCGCCCTGCCTCAGCAAGTTCCCTTTACCGAAGGGGAGAGGCACACCCTGGAAACCATCGCGCGGCAGTTGGGGCTGGCGATAGAGAACTCCCGTCTGGCTGAGGAGCGGGTGCGCGAGATCGATCGGCTTCAGGCCCTGACCACCGCCTCCCGTTGGATGGCCCTCGGGCTCGAACTGAAGCGGGCGCTGCGGGGGCTGGCAGGGGTGGGCTCTCGGATCGTCGGTGCGGATCGTGTGGTTATCCTGGTGCGGAACAGGCGGGAGGACCGATTCGAGGTGGGATACGCGCGGGGGCTTTCCCAGGAGTATTTGGACTATTTGATGTCGGTCCTCGAACGGACGCCTGACTACAGGGCGGTAAGAACCCTTCAGGAAGTGTACGTAGAGGACGCCTGGCACGACCCTCGGGCCGAGATCCTGTGGGAGGCAGCCCGAAGAGAGGGGTTCCGCTCCTATCTGGTCCTCCCTCTGGTACGACATCACAGGGCCATCGGCACGCTCGCTTTCTACCACGATCAGTTCCGCACCTACGATCCGGAGGAGCGGCGGATCTGCCAGGCCCTGGCCGACCAGGCCGCTGCGGTGGTGGAGAACAACCTTCTGCACCAGGAGACGCAGCGGCAGGTGCAGGCCCTCAGCGTCCTCCACGAGATCGAGACCCATATCGCTTCTTCCCTGAATCTGGAGGATCTTCTGGAGGCGGTGGGGAAGGAGATCCAGCGCCTGCTGCGGGTTTCCACCTTTTTCGTGGGCCTGTACCAGGCGGAGAAGCGTGCCCTCTACATTCCGCTCCTCATCGATCGCGGGAAGCGCCGGCCGCCGCTCACGCTCGATCTTGCCGGGAACGGCGGTTTCTCGGGGTGGGTCGTTCGGACCGGGAAGCCGCTGTGGATCGACGACCTGAAGGAGGCGCAGGATCTGCCCGTGCAGCCCATCCCCATCGGCGAGCCGACCCGCTCCGTCGCCGTCATTCCCCTGGTCGTCAAGGAGCGGGTCCTTGGCGTTTTCTCGGTTCAGTCTTACGAGCCCCGTGCCTTCGACCCCGATCAGAAGCGGCTTCTTTCCGACATCGCCAATCAGATCGCTATCGCCATCGAGAACGCGCGGTTGTACGACGAGACCGCCCGTCGCCTGGCGCAGGCGCAGGTTCTGCGGGAGGTGATGCTGGCCGCCGCCTCGACGCTGGATTTCGACCAGGTGCTGGAGCGGACCATCCAGGTGCTGAACCAGCGGATGGAGGTGGAGTACCTCTGCGTCGCTCTCTCTGATCCCGGTCGGCAGAATGGCCTCCGGCTCCATCCGGCCCAGATCGGCTACCCCACCCCGGCTGAGGAGGTCTTCCTGTGGATGGACAAAAGTGTCTGTGGGCGGGCCTTCCAGAGCGGTAAGCCGGTGTGCGTCGGGGATGTGCGGGAGATCCCTTACTACCACGAAGGGGCGCCGGAAGTCCGGTCGGAACTGGCGGTCCCGATCCGGATCGGCGACCGGGTCATCGGAGTGCTGAACGTCGAAAGCCGGGAGGTCGACGCATTCGACGAGGAGGACCTCACCTTCTACACCGCTATCGCCGGGCAGTTGGGCATCGCGTTGGAGAACGCCCGCCTCTACCGGGAGGAGCGACGGCGGCGACAGGAGGCCGAGACGCTCTACCGGGCTGTGCAGGCGCTGACCACGACGTTGGATCTTCAGGAGGTGCTGGACCGCATCCTCACCGAGTTGCGGCAAGTCGTGCCCTACGACAGCGCATCGGTGCAACTTCTGGAGGGCAACGTCCTGAAGATCATTGACGGCCGGGGGGTCCCCGACTTGGAGGCGCTTCTGGGGGTCGTCATCGACCCACGACGGGGGGACAACCCCAACGCCCGCGTCCTGGAAAGCCGCACCCCGCTTATCCTGGAGGATGCTCCCGCTGCCTATGAGGCCTTCCGTCAGCCGCCCCACGCCGACATCGGCATCCGTGCCTGGATGGGGGTCCCGCTCCTTTTCGGCGATCGGGTCATCGGGATGCTCACACTGGACAAGCGGGAGCCGGGCTTCTACACCGAGGAGCACGCCCGGTTGGCGATGGCCTTTGCTGCCCAGGCGGCTATCGCTATCGAGAACGCCCGCCTCTACCGCCGCCTGGAGGAGCAGTCGACCCAGTTGGCGCGAGCGGTGGAGGAACTGCAGGACCTGGACCGTCTGAGGAACCAGCTGGTCCAGAACGTGAGCCACGAACTGCGCACTCCGTTGACGCTCATCCAGGGGTATGCCGAACTTCTGCTCAGCGAGGGGCTGGGGGCGTTGAGCGCTGCCCAGCGGCGGGCTCTGGAAACGATGCAGAATTACATCCGTACTCTGAGCCGCCTGATCTACAACCTCACCGCTCTCCGCACCTTCCCCCGTGAGACCCTGGCGTTGATGCCCCTTTCCATCGCCGAGGTCGTCCAGCAGGTGCTGGAGGAGGAAGAGCAACGTGCCCGCAGCGCTGGCGTCCGGTTCCACACCGACTTCCCCGAAGACCTCCCCCCGGTCCTGGGCGATCGGGAGCGGCTGGATCTTGTCTTCTACCACCTGGTCGACAACGCCATCAAGTTCAGCCCCGAGGGCGGAAACGTCCACATCCGCGCCTGGGCCGACGACGAATGGGTGTACGTCTCGGTGAAGGACGAGGGGATCGGTATTGCCCCCGAACACCTCAACCGTATCTTCGAGCGGTTCTACCAGATCGACGGCTCCACCACCCGTCGCTTCGGGGGAATGGGGGTCGGGTTGGCCCTGGTGTGGGAGATCGTCGAAGCACACGGGGGGACCGTGGAGGTCGAAAGCCAACCGGGGCAGGGCAGCACCTTCACGGTCCGCCTCCCTCAGGCCGAAGAGGTGTCGTCGTGAAGAAGTGGTTCATCGCTATCGCAGGCAATATCGGGGTCGGAAAATCCACGCTCACGGAACTGCTGAGCGGGAAACTGGGCTGGGAGCCCTTCTTCGAAGCCGTCGAGGACAATCCCTACCTGGCGGATTTCTACCGCGATATGCGCCGATGGAGTTTCCATTCGCAGATCTTCTTCCTCTCCCGCCGTTTGCGTCATCACTACCAGTTGCTCCAGCGACCGAACTCCGTCGTCCAGGATCGAACCGTGTATGAGGACGCGGAGATCTTCGCCCGCAACCTCTACCAGCAGGGGTTGATGAGCGAGCGGGATTACCGCAGTTACCGGGAATTGTACGAGGTTCTCAGCCTTCTTCTCCCCCCTCCCGACCTGGTCGTCTACCTGCGCGCCTCCGTTCCCACCCTTCTCCAGCGCATCGCCCACCGGGGGCGTCCCTTCGAGCGGGAGATCACCCCGGAGTACCTGGAACAACTCAACGTCCTGTACGAAGAGTGGGCGGCCCACTTTAAACTCTGCCCCGTCCTCACCGTTCCTTCGGACGATCTGGACTTCGTCTCTAACTCCCATCACCTGGACCTCATCGTGGAGAAGGTGCTGGAACGGCTGATGGGGCGAGAGGAGGTCGTTTTCCGATGAAGTGGCCCTGGCGGCGGCAAAGCCGACAGCGTCGGGATGAAAAGGAAAGGGTAAACCTGCTGCTCAGAGTGGCGCAGGAACTGAGCGCCGGTCTGGACATCGTCGCGGTGGCGCGGCGGACGGTGGCCCTGGCCGGTCGGGCCGTCGGCGCGAGCACCGGCAGCCTGCTCCTGGTGGACGAGAATGGGGACCTGATGGGCGGGGTGCTCTTCTATAAAGGCAGACTTCGCTCCGTCGTTCCGAGCCGCGCCCGTCAGGTGCTGGAACGCGGCCTCGCCGGGTGGGTCGTCCGCCATCGTCAGCCCGTCCTGCTCGCCGACGTGTCTGGGGATCGTCGGTGGCTGCCGCTTCAGCGCCCGGGGGGGGAGGCACTTCCCGCCGCCGCGGTCTGCGTCCCGTTGCTCCTCCCCCACCGCGTGGTCGGTGCTCTTACCTTCACCCACACCGAGCCCGGTGCTTTCGACCGAGAGGACTTGGAGATCCTGCGCATCATCGCCGATCAGGCCGCCGTCTCCATCGAGAACGCCCGTCTGTTCACCACGGAGGAGCAGCGCCGCCAACTGGCCAGTACTCTGAGCGAGATCGCCCGCACCCTGGCCGCCACGCTCGATCTGGACGAGGTCCTCTCCCTTATCTTGGAGCAACTGGAACGGGTCGTCCCTTACGACAGTGCATCGATTTTCCTCCTCCAAGACAACCGGCTGACCATCCGCGCCTGGCGGGGGTTCGAGCACCCCGAGCGGATTCAAAGCCTCTCTTTCCCGCTGGACGGCGAGCACATCATGGTGCGGCTGGTCCGCCAGCGGGAACCGATGGTCTGTGCCGACGTGCAACAGGAGCCGGATTGGGAGAACGTTCCAGACATCCCCACCATCCACGGCTGGATCGGGGTTCCCCTGATCGCCCGGGGAGAGGTGGTCGGCGCGTTGACGGTGGACAGCCTCCAGGTCGGCGCGTACACCGAGGCGGACGCCCAGTTGGTGGCCGCCTTCGCCGACCACGCCGCCGTCGCCATCGCCAACGCCCGGCTTTACCGGCAGACCCAGCGCCGACTGGAGGAGGTGGCCTTCCTCTACGAAACGAGTCAGGCACTGACCGCTTCCCTGGACCTGAAGGAAGTGCTCCGCACCCTGATGGGCCACGTCCGCGAGCACTTTCGGGTAGAGGCGGTCTCCGTCGCGCTGATGGACAAGGAGACGGGCGACCTCGTCTTCCGGGTCGCCGTGGGCGCTGCGTCCGATCAGGTGGTGGGGATGCGACTCAAGCCGGGCCAGGGGATCGCGGGGTGGGTCGTCCAGACCGGGCAGCCGGTGTTGGTTCAGGCGGCGCGGCAGGACCCCCGTTTCTACGACGGCGTGGACCGGGCGACCGGCTTCCGAACCGGCGCGCTGATGGCCGTCCCGATCCGGCTGGGAGACGAGGTCATCGGCGTGATCGAGGCGATGAACCCCCAGGAGGAGCCGTTGGACGAGGAGGACCTCCGGTTGCTGCTCAACGTCGCTGCCCTCTCCGCCAGCGCCATCCAGAACGCGTGGCTCTACGCCCGCGCCCGCGACGCCGAGCAGCGGTACGCCAGCCTGTTTGAGAACAGCGCCGATCCCATCCTCATCACCGACGCCTCCGGCACGATCACCGACGCCAACCGTCGGTTGTGTCAGATACTTGGCTATACCAAAGAGGAACTCATCGGCCGCCCGATGACCGACCTCCATCCCGATCCCGAGGAGGTGCGGCTCCGTCTGGAGCGAACTCTGGAGGAGGGGGAGGGCACGTTCCCGCGGGTCGATGCCATCGCCAAGGACGACTCCCTCATCCCCCTGGAGATCCGCGCTACGCGGGTTCTCCACGACAACCGCCCCTACATCCAGTGGGTGTGGCACGATCTCACCGAGCGGATTCGTCTGGAGAAGGCGCGCCGCGATCTGACCCATATGATCGTCCACGACCTCCGCAGCCCCATCTCCACCATTATGAGCAGTATGGAACTGATCCACGCCGCCCAACGAGACGAAGCGCTCTCCAGCGCTATGCCCGTGGACGAACTGTTCGCCATCGCGCAGCGGAGCGGGGAGAAGCTTTTCCTGCTCATCGACTCGATTCTCGATCTGGCCAAATTAGAGGAAAACAAAACGCTATCCCAGCGGCAGCCCATCGACCCCGCCCGTTTGGTGGAGGAGGTGGTCGAGCAGGTGCGTCCCCAGGCCCTCGCCCAGAAGCAGCGGTTGGAAGCGCACATCGCTCCGGGGCTCCCCATCGTGATGGGGGACCAGCGGTTGCTCCAGCGGGTGCTCCTCAACCTGCTGGACAACGCGCTGAAGTTTACTCCGGTGGAGGGGTCGATCGAGGTCAGCGTGGAGCAAGTCGATCCGGAGACGGTGCTCTTTGCCGTCTCCGACACCGGCCCTGGTGTTCCTCCCGAAGATCAGGAGCAGATCTTCGAGCGGTTCACCCGCGGCAGCGATACCCTGGTGCGCGGGACGGGCCTGGGTCTCGCCTTCTGCAAACTGGCGGTGGAGGCCCACGGGGGCCGGATCTGGGTCGAAAGCGTCCCCGGCGAGGGGGCCACTTTCAAGTTCACCATCCCCACAGCCCAGGCTTCGGAGGCTGTCTCATGACCGTTCCCTACCCCGATCGGCTGTACTACGTCGACCCGTACCTCGCCCGCTTCGAGGCCCGCGTGGTGGAGCGGCTGACCTGGGAGGGCCGGCCCGCGGTGGTGCTCGACCGCACCGCGTTCTACCCCACCTCCGGCGGGCAGCCAGCCGACCGCGGCACCCTCTCCGATGTCCCCGTGGTGGACGTCGTGGTCCGCGAGGAGGACGGAGCCATTCTCCACCTCCTCGCCGCTGAGAACGTGCCCGATCGGGTGATCGGCGAGATCGATTGGGACCGTCGGTTCGACCATATGCAGCAGCATACCGGTCAGCACCTCCTCTCCGCCGCCTGTGAGCGGTTGCTGAATGCCGAGACCGTTTCCTTCCACCTGGGTGCAGAGGTCAGCACGATCGACCTGAACCGGTCCCGCATCTCCCTTGAGGCGATGGAGGGGGTGGAGGATCTGGTCAACCGGGTGATCTGGGAGGATCGGCCGGTCACGAGCCGCTTCGTCCGCCCCGACGAGGTCGCCGACCTGCCCCTGCGACGCCCTCCCCAGGTGGAGGGGCCGATCCGGTTGGTGGAGGTGGCCGATTTCGACCTGAACCCCTGCGGAGGGACCCACGTCGCCCGCACGGGGGAGATCGGCCTGTTGAAGGTGCTCCGGCTGGACTACCGGGGTGCGGAGACGCGGGTGGAGTTCGTCTGCGGTGGGCGGGCGCTGCGGGACTATCGCCGGAAGAATCGGACGGTTCACCGTCTCTCCGCCGCGCTCACCGTCGGGCAGGATGAGTTAACGGAAGCGGTCGCGCGGCTTCAGGAGAGCCTGAAGGCCACCCGCAGGCAGTTGCGCGCCGCGCGGGAGCAGTTGCTGGAGGTGCTGGCGGAACGTCTCCTCCGGTCTGCCCCTCCTGGCCCTCCTCGGGTCGTCCGGGCCGTGCTTGAGGGGTACGAGCCGGCCGAACTCCGCGCCCTGGCGCAGCGGATGATCGCTGCCGCCGATACCGTGGTCCTGCTCGCCGGGGTCACCGATCGGACTCACCTTTGCGTCGCCCGTTCGGAGGGAATGGAGGAGGTCGATGCCGCCGCGTTGCTCCGCTCCGCGTGCGATCTTCTGGGGGGCAAGGGGGGCGGGCGTCCCCACTTCGCCCAGGGCAGCGCGCCCACGACGGATCTCGCGCGGGTCGAAGGGGCCCTGAAGCAGGCGGCCGCCGCCTGCGGGGCATCAAATCCTGCAACGATGGAGTGAGCCGATGGAGGAAATCACCCCTGGCGTCTACGTAGCGACGTTCTATCCCGGCATCAACGTCGGTTTCATCTGTATCGACGGAGGGGCGATCGCCGTCGATGCCCCGCCTCTCCCTTCCGACGCCCGGGACTGGCGGGAGGCCATCCTTCGGACGGCGGGAGGCCCGGTCCGCTACACGATCCTCACCGACGGTCGGCTGGACCGGGCGCTCAGCGCCCATCTGCTGGGGGCTCCGATCATTGCCGGACGGGCTACCCTCTCCCGACTGCGGGCGCTGAGGGGGAACGGGGTGGAGGCCGTCCGTCAGTGGTTGCGGCTCCACGGTCGGGAGGATGATCCGAAGGAGTACCACCTGCCCGTGCCGGAGATCGGCGTCGAGGGACGGATGACCGTTCACGACGTGCCCGAGGCGGTGCTGGAGTCGATCCCTGGCGCTGCGCCCGGCAGCGTGTGGGTGCGGGTGCCTGCGAAGAGAGTGCTCTTCGCGGGCGATACCGTGGTCGTAGGCACCCATCCGCTGCTGGACGAAGCGCCGGACACGGGGGGCTGGCTGCAGGCGTTGACCCGCCTGCGCCGCCCTTACTTCCCCGCCGACTTCATCGTCCCCGGCCGGGGGCCGGTGAGCGGGAAGGAGGCCACCCGGCCACTGAGCGAGTACATCCAACGGGTCCGTCGGCGGGTGCGTTCGTTGCACACCGCAGGGCAGGGCCGGTCTGCCGTCCTCTCCCTGGTCGAGGAGTTCCTGAACATGTTCCCGGTGAAGGAGGGCGAGGAGCGAAAGGCACGCGAGCGGGTCCGCGCGGGCCTGGAGCGGGTGTTTGAGGAACTGGCCCTGAGGGAGACGTGAGGATGGCCCAGTGGGTTATCCCCCCCAGGCCGCATACGCGGCTGGATGAGGTGAGGGATGCCCTGGATGAGATCGAGGCCCGTCTGCCCAGCCTGCGCGGGGCAGGCCCGGCAGCCGTCGATCTGCTCGTCCTGTTCGACCGGGTGGCCGAGACCCTGGACCGCCTGGAGGAGGCGGGGGCGGATGTCCGGGCGGAGCGGGGCCGCCTGGACGCGGCCTGGCGGGCCCTCCAGGGCCGCGCCCGGATTTTTCTGAAGGAAGCCGGGCCCCGCCTGCAGGAGCAGCGACGACGGATGGAGGGGGCCGATCTACGGCCCTGGTGGTTTCTGGACCGTTTCTACGCCGAGCAGCAGCGCCGGGGTTTACTGCGAAAGGGGCTGTTCGGCCTGGTCGGGGTGCTGGTGTTGGCGCTTGCTTGGCTGGGCTACGAGCGGTTCCTCGCCCCGCCCCCCGAGGTGCGCCAGGCCCTCTACCACGCCGACCAGGGACAGGCGTGGATGGAGCAGGGGGACCTGGAGCGGGCGCTGGCGGAGTTCGAGACGGCCGCGGCGTTGACCCCCGACGATGTGGAGATGTGGCTCTGGGTCGGCGTGCTCCGGCAGCGGCTGGGCGACCCGGAGGGGGCGGAGGAGGCTTTCCGCAGGGCCCGGGAGCAGGGCCTGGAGGAGTGGGAGTTTCGGTTCCAGCGAGGAACTCTTCTTCTGCAAATCGGGGACCTCGCCGCGGCTATGGACGATGCGGAATCGGCGGTAGAACTGGCCCCCGAGTGGGGGTACGGTTACTATCTGCGGGCTTCCGTGCGGGCGATGAAGGGGGAGATCGAGGCGGCCCTGGCCGATTACCAGCGGGCGGCGAGCCTGGCCCACGCTGCGCAGGACGACCAGTTGGAGGCGATGGCCCGGGCTCAGATCGCCTTTCTCCTACAGTACCGTAGACCGTGAGGAGGGGGATCAGTGCGGGAACAAGGCCGGACGATAGATGAGAAGCGATTGGCCCGCGTGCGGGCAGTGAAGGAGGCCTACGAGAAGGATCTGTTGCGCAAGGCCAATGTGGTCGGCGTGGGGATCGGCTTTCGTCAGCGCGAAGGGCGGCCGCTCGACGAATTGGCCATCATCGTCTCCGTCACCCACAAGGTGCCGCGAGAACGCCTGTCTCCTGACGACCTCATCCCTTCCGAACTGGAAGGGGTGCCGGTGGACGTCCAGGCAGTGGGCGAACTGCGGGCGTTGAGAGCGTGAGGTTTGAGAATCGCGGAATTTCTTCAGCGGAATTTCTTCAGAGGAGGGAGCGGTGAACGAGGCATACGTCGCGGAGGCAAGCCGGATCAAGCGTCAATATCAGCAGGAGTTGCTACGCCGTCGCAACGTCGTCGCCTGCGGCATCGGATACAAGGTCAGCAAAGGGGTCCGTACCGACGAGATCAGCATCGTCGTCTCCGTCACCCACAAGGTCGATCCTTCCACCCTTTCTCCGCAGGATCTGGTGCCCGAGGAACTGGAGGGGGTGCGCACCGACGTGGTGGCGACGGGCGTCCTGCGGGCCCACCAGAAACCGACCGATCGGTGGCGGCCTGCCCCGCCTGGCGTGTCCATCGGGCACGCGCGGATCACGGCCGGCACCTTCGGCTGTCTGGTCCGCCGCGGGGAGGAGATTTTCATCCTCTCCAACAACCACGTCCTGGCCGACCTCAACCGGGGCCGTCCAGGCGACCCCATCCTGCAGCCGGGTACGGCGGACGGGGGGACGATGGAGGATCGGATTGCCACGCTGGCCGATTTCGTCCCGCTGGACTTCGGGACCGAGGAGCCGGAGTGTCAGGTGGCCCGTCTGTTGGCGGAGGGGCTGAACTGGCTTGCTGCCCTCGTCGGCTCCAGCCATCGGCTCCAGCCGGTGCGGCAGACGCCGGGGGTCAACCGGGTCGACGCAGCGCTCGCTCGTCCGCTTTCGCCGGATCTGGTGACCAACGAGATCCTCTACATCGGTCGGCCTGTCGGCGTGGGCACCGCCACGCTGGGGTCCCGCGTGCAGAAGACGGGGCGGACCACCGGCTACACCACCGGCACCATCACCCAGATCGATGCCACCGTCCGCATCGACTACTACGGCCCCACTGCGCTCTTTGAGGGGCAGTTGATCGCCTCGCCGATGAGCCAGCCGGGCGACTCCGGCTCTGCGGTGCTGGATATGGAAGAGCACGTCGTCGGCTTGCTCTTCGCCGGGTCCGACGCCGCGACCATCATCAACCCCATCGACGAGGTCCTCTCCGCCCTCGACGTCGAGATCGCGGTCTGAGGCCTTTTGGGCTCTGAGGAGACGGCGTCGGACGAAAAGGTGCGACGCACCTGGAAGGCGCGTCGCACCTTGCGTTTTTGAAAGACCCCGCCTGTGCTCCCTGCGACTTGCGGCCTGTCTTAGGCCGTCCCGACCGCCCGGTTCTCCTCCTGGGCTACCCGGATTCCCTCTTTCTCGTCGACGAAGGTGAGGAGGATGATCCCGCCGATGAAGAAGACGATCAGGGCGATGATGCTGAGGCGGCTGGAGCCTGTCAGTTGGCCCACCAGGCCGAAGAGGAAGGGCCCGGCGATCCCGGCGAACTTGCTGGAGATCTTGTAGAAGCCGAAGAACTCCGCGCTGCGCGCCCTGGGGGCCATCTGGCCGAAGAGGCTGCGGCTCAGGGCCTGGGTCCCTCCCTGCACCATCCCCACCATAAAGGCCAGCACCCAGAAGTGCCAGGGCCGACTCATAAAGTAGCCCGCGATGGTGATGAGGGTGTACCATCCCAGCCCCAGCATAATCGCCCGTTTGGTGCCGATCTTCTTGCCGAACTTGCCGAAGAGCAGGGAGAAAGGAATGCCCACGAACTGGGTCAGAAGGAGCGCGCCGATCAGGTCGCTCATCCCGATGCCGATCTCCGACCCGTAGATGGTGGCCATCTTGATGATGGTGCCGATCCCGTCGTTGTAGAGCCAGAAGGCGAGCAGGAAGAAGAACAATTGGCGGTACTTGCGGATCTCCCGGAACGTCTTCCCGAGGCGGCGGAAGCCGGCGACCACGGGGTTGAGCCCGGCACCCAGGTCGCCCACGTAGGCGGGCGGCTCGGGCACCCAGCGCAGGAGGGGGATGGTGAACACCGCCCACCAGATGGCTACCGAGAGGAAGGAGAGGCGCGGCCCCAGGGTGCTGCCGGCCCAGATGAACTGGATCATTACGATGTTGATCGCCAGGAGGATGCCGCCGCCCAGGTAGCCCAGCGCGTACCCTTTTGAGGAGACGTAATCGATGTCATCGGGCCGGGCGACGTGGGGAAGAAGGGCGTCGTAGAAGATGTACGAGCCGCCGATCCCCACGGAGGCCAGCAGGAAGAGCACCAGCGCCAGCAGCCAGTCCCCGGCGTCGACGAGGACCATCGCCGCGACCGCAGCGATGCCCAGGGCGGCGAAGACCGTCAGCAGCCGCTTCTTGCTGCCGGTGTAGTCGGCGATGGAGCCCAGGATGGGGGAGAGAAGCGCCACGATCAGGAGGGCGATCGACGTGGTGTAGGCCCAATAGACGGTCGCCAGATTGCCCGGCAGCGACGCTGCCACCACCTCCCGGAAGTACACCGGCAGAACCGCCGCCTCGACTGTGGTGGAAAAGGCGGAACTTCCCCAATCGTACATACACCAGGCGTTGGTGATCTTGCGGTACAGTCGATCGGTTATCTCTTTCATATCTCTGCTCCTCGGTGAGTGGATGGTGCGGCGAGCGAATGGAACGATCGCCAAAGTTGTGCTATAATCCTGCCTCGACAATCGTCGCGGGCTGTCGCCCAGAACCACAAACCACAGCGGACCGGGAGGGGGAGCAGAAAATCTGTGTCCTCCGCGCTACTGTGGTGAGGTCTCTGTCGTCGGCCGATTGAGGACACCCGATACTATACTCTTTCCTCGTTTTCGCGCAAGCGGCAGCCGGCGAATCCCATACATTCGGAGGAAATGAATGAAGACGTATGCGGTCTGGCTCGTTTTGGGTTTGTTGGCCCTCAGCGTGGTCTGTTGCTGCGGGGTGTGGGTGCCGGACATCGACTGGAGCCGCTTCATCGAGATCTCTCCGCCGGGGCCGACCCCGCCGGAACCGACCCCCAACATCGTCCTGGGGCCGGTGCCCGACGCGGCGACGGAGACCGAGACCTTGCTGGAAACTGCGGAAGTCCCGGTACGCGACCTGCACGAACTGGCGATCCGCCTGAAGGGGCTGCCCCCCGATACGCCGCGCGTGGCCCCTTCCGATTGCGCTCCCGATTGTCCCGTCGGCACTCGCCGCCTCTTCCACGTCTCCAACGTGGATACCGACGAGCAGTTCGACATCTACGCTGTCCTCCAGTACAAGACCGACCACGTCTACATGTGGGTGGAGGAGGGGGTGGATGTGGACGCGGACGCTTTGAAGGCGGCCGCCGACCTGTTCGAGAAGCACACCTATCCCACCGACCGCTCTTTCTTCGGCTCGGAGTGGACCCCCGGTGTGGATAACGACCCTCACCTCTCCATTCTCCACGCTCGCAACCTGGGGGGGACGGTCGCCGGTTACTATTCCTCTGCCGATGAGTTCGTCTCCGAGGTCCGGGAGGATTCCAACGAGATGGAGATGTTTTACATCAACATCGATAACGTCAGCGTCAACTCCGAATTCTACAACGGGGTCCTGGCCCACGAGTTCCAGCACATGATCCACTGGTACAACGACCGGAACGAGGAGACCTGGCTGAACGAGGGGTTCTCGGAACTGGCCTCTTACCTCAACGATTTTGACCCTGGGGGCTCGGAGTATATATTCGCCAATCAACCCGACACCCAGTTGAACTCCTGGCCCGAGGGGCCAGGCGCGGCGGGCGCTAACTACGGCGCGGGTTACCTTTTCACCTCTTATTTCCTGGACCGATTCGGCCCCGAGGCGACCCAGGCGTTGGTCGCTCACGACGAAAACGGCTTCGCCGCCGTGGACGCGGTGCTGTCCGACCTGGGGGCCGGGATCGATCACGTGGATCTCTTCGCCGATTGGGTGATCGCCAACCTGCTGGACGACCCCACTATCTACGACGGTCAGTACGGCTACGAGGAGATCGACCCGCCCACGCCCCGGATGGACGGCCGGTTCAGCGACGACGACTACCCGCTGAGCCGCGAGACCACGGTCCATCAGTATGCCACCGACTACATCGAGATCAAAGGGGATCGGCCCCTCCAGTTCTCCTTCGTCGGTTCCACCCAGGTGGGGCTGATCAGCGCCCAGGCCCACAGCGGGCGATACCTCTGGTGGTCCAACCGGGGGGACGATTCCGATATGACGCTGACCCGTGCCTTCGACCTCTCCGGCGTCTCCCAGGCCACGCTGGAGTACTGGTGCTGGTACGATATTGAGGAGGACTGGGACTACGCCTACGTGGAGGTGAGCACGGATGGGGGGCAGACCTGGGAGATTCTCCCCACTCCTTCGGGGACCCCGGATAACCCCAACGGCAACTCCTTCGGGTGGGCGTACACCGGCAAGAGCGGGGGAGGGGACAGGCCGGAGTGGATCCACGAGAGGGTGGACCTGAGCCCCTATGCCGGGCGGGAGATCTTGCTTCGCTTCGAGTACATCACCGACGACGCGGTCAACCGGCCCGGCTTTGCCCTGGACGATGTGGCGATCCCGGAGATCGGCTATTCGTCCGATTTTGAGACGGACGGTGGGGGGTGGGAACCAGCGGGCTTCATCCGCCACGCCAACGTCCTGCCCCAGCGCTGGCTGCTCCAGATGGTGCTCTTCGGCCCTCAGACGACGGTGCAGCGGCTGGAACTGGACGGGGACAACTCGGGGGTCTGGGAGATCCCGCTGGGTGGGGACGCCCGCCGGGCGGTCGTCGCCGTCTCCGCCTATGCTCCCGTCACCACCGAGCCCGCCTCCTACCGGTACGAGATCACGGTCCCGTGAGGCGATAGGCAAGAGGTGGATTGCGGCCCGCGTCCTTGCGACCTGCGACCTGCGATCTGCGACCTGTGACCTGCGACCTGCAACCTGCGACCGGTAACCTGCTATGGCCCTGATCGGTGTGTTCGACTCCGGCGTAGGCGGCCTTTCCATCTGGCGGGAGATCGTCCGGCTGCTTCCCCAGCACGACGTGCTCTACGTGGCCGACCAGGCCCACGTTCCCTACGGGCACCGGCCGTTGGAGGAGGTGCGGCGGTTCGCAGAAGGGATCGCGCGGTTCCTCATCGGCGAGGGAGTCCAGGTGGTGGTCCTGGCCTGTAACACCGCCTCGGCTGCAGCCCTCCACTATCTTCGTGCAGTCCTCCCGCAGGTTCCCTTCGTGGGGATGGAGCCTGCGGTCAAACCGGCCGTCCAGAACACGCAGACCGGCGTGGTGGGCGTCATCGCCACGCCAGCGACGTTCCAGGGGGAACTTTTCGCCTCGCTCCTGGAGCGGTTCGCCAACAACGTCACCGTTCTCACCCGCGTGTGTCCGGGATGGGTGGAGGCGGTGGAGGCCGGAATGCTGAACACCCCCGAGACGGAAGCGCTGGTGCGCTCGTGCCTGGAGCCGCTGCTGGAGGCCGGAATCGACGAACTGGTCCTGGGCTGCACCCATTACCCGTTCCTGCGGCCGGTCATTGAGCGGGTGGTCGGGCCGGGCGTAGAAGTCATCGACCCGGCCCCGGCCGTCGCTCGGCAGACGGGGCGGGTGCTGGCCGCCAGGGGGGCCGGACCATCCCGCGGACCGGCCCGCCGCCGCTTCGCCACGACCGGCGATCCGGAGCGGTTCCGGGCGATGCTTTCCCGGCTGATCGGCGTCGACGCGCAGGTGGAGCCCCTGCGGTGGACGCCGGGGGGACTTCTGGAGCGGGTGACGTAGGTGCGGGATCTTTCCTTACAGAGACGCAGAGGACGCAGAGAAACACGGCTCTCTGCGCCCCCTGCGTCTTTGCGGCAGGTGCGTTGGTCGGCGCGTTACGCCTCGGTGGGCTCGGAGGGGGATTGCAGGACGATCGGTTCCCCCTGGCGGAAGGCTTCCAATTGGGCCTCCAGTTCCGCCCGTTTGGCCGCCGCCGCCTCCCGTCCTCGCTCGATCAGCTCTTGGACACGGGCTTGGATTCGCTGCTGCAGTTCGGGCCCGGCGTAGGGGGCCAGTAGCAGCCCGGCTACCACTCCCACGAACGCCCCACACATCAACCCGGCCAAGAGCCATATCGTCTTTCGCATATTACTTCCCTCCGCCGTCAGAATCTGTTTCCATTATACGCCGGTCCGCCCGATCTGCCAAGCCAACGTCAGAAGTATGCCTCGTACCCCTCGATCCTCAGTTCCTCCCGCACCGTCCGCAGGTCGCGCCGGAGGTTGGGGTTGATGGGAATGCCTCGCTGGCGGACCTCCTTCTCCTTCTCGTACTCCTTCTCCCCGGCGACGTAGATCCGGTCGTGGCCGGGAGCCTTGCGGGCGTTCTGCAACGCACGCAGGATCGCCCCGGTGATGCGACGGAACTCCTCCAGCGGGATGAAGTGCGCGATGTCGATGGCCAGGAAGAAGTGGCCCAGCATATAAGGGCGGCGAGAGCCGTCCGGGGCAAAGCCCAGGAGGTCCTTCATAAACACCCCACCGGAGAGGGCGGAGGAGAGGATCTCCACCATCACCCCCAGCCCGTACCCTTTGTGACCACCCATCTCCTCCCCTGCGCCGCCCAGGGGGAGCAGCGCCGCCTTCGCTGCTCCCAGGTCCCGCAGGATCTGCTCCGGGTCGGTGAGGGGATGGCCGTGCTCGTCGATCACCCAGCCCTCCGGCACCGGCTTCTCGGCGCGGGCCAGCACCTCGATCTTGCCCCGCTGCGTGATCGGCGTGGCGGCGTCGAAGCAGAAGGGGTACGGCAGGTCGGTCGGGGCGGCGAAGGCGATGGGGTTGGTCCCCAGCATCGGCTCGGTGCTGAAGGTGGGGGCGACGGCGGGACGGGCGTTGGTCACCGTCAGCCCGATCATCCCCTCGGCGGCCGCCATCAGTGGGTAATAGCCTGCGATGCCGAAGTGGGTGGAGTTGCGCACCGCCACCGCGCCCAACCCGTATCGACGCGCCTTCTCCATCGCCAGCCGCATCGCGCGGTAGGCGATGACGTGG
Organism: Chloroflexota bacterium; assembly: GCA_011388675.1. Lineage (GTDB taxonomy): Bacteria > Chloroflexota > Anaerolineae > B4-G1 > DUEL01 > DUEL01. The sequence continues at coordinate 18,296 of DROW01000096.1, forward strand.
CCCATCCCGTGGTGACCGTCTACCAGCGCCGTCGTCTCCGTCTCCTTCACCACCTCAAAGTGGGTCTGCGTGAACTGCACCCCCGCCTTGATCCGGTCGTAGTAGTATTTCAACCGACCGATGCCGTGGGATTCGATCCCCCGCAGGTCGGAGGTGATGAGGACGTCGGTACAGATGCGGGCGTCCTCCTCCGGCACCCCTAAGGCCTGGAAGACGTCCATCATAAAGTTCTCGACGATCGGGACTGGAACGTACATCACTTCGTCCATTTCCTGTCTCCTCTCTCCTGCCTACTGCGTCCTGCGACTTGCCTCCTGCACCTTGCGCCTTGTACCCTGCTCCCTATCAATTCAGTCGACCCCGTATAGAACGTAGGCGTGGTAAGGCTCTACCTCGAACTCTCCCTCCACCTCGAACCGCTCGCCGGTGGTGACGTCCTCAACCGTGAGCGGGCCCGTTGCCTGCAGTGTGAAGGACTCGAAGGCGAAGAGCACCACATCGGGGGAACCCGCCCGGGTCCAGGCCACCCCTAACCAGCGGTCGCCGCTCACCACCAACCGGCGGTACTGCATCCGGTCGAGCACCTGCCGGTAGTCCAAGTTGACCTGGCGCAGCCGGTTCCGATCCCCGTCGTTCAGGCTGTCCACCTCGTCCAGGTTGGCGATGTTGAGGAGGCCCCCGGAGGCCAGGGCGCGGTAATAGACCTCCACGTCGAGATACGCCCCGGCGCCGATGCGGTAGAGCAGATACTCGTGACCCCGCAGCCGCTCCAGTTCCGCCACCTGCTCGGGCAGGGGATCGGGCGGGCCGGCGTAGGATTCGTAGTCGCCGTAAGCGTCGGGCCGGCCGAGCGGACCCAGGCCCTCGATGATGAGTTGGGAGACTCCCATCTCGGTGAAGGCCCGCTGCAGTTCGATGGCGGTCTCCAGTTGGGGAGCAGGCTGCGCGTCGGAGTAGTCGGTCAGCACAGCCAGGCCCACCCAGGAATCCATCCAGATCCCGTCGAACGGGACCTCCCGGCGCAGGTCGGCCAGGGCCTCGACGGCGTACTCCCGGTAAGCCGTGCGCGTGTCCAGCCCGACGATGTCGCCCCAGCCGCCGTCCTCTGGGACCCCTGTCATCTCCCAGGCGACCCACTCAGGGTGCTTCTCCACCAGCGGCGAAAAGAGGGAGAAGGCGCTGGGATACCAGAGGGTAACTTGGATGCCCCGACGATGGGCTTCCTCCACCAGCCGTTTCAACCCCTCTCGCCCTCCCAGCATGTCGGAGACGTGGAAATCGCGCGGGGCGTGAAAGGAAGAGATCAGATTCGGGTCCTCGGCGTCGCTCGTCCACGGGGCCTGGATGATGATGTTCTGGACCCCTGCCGCCTCGGCCCGCTCCAGTTGGGCCTGGGCGAACCGGTCGAACCAGCCTTCACCCGGCTCCGGATACTCGCCGGTCTCGACGAACCGCTCCAGGGTGGCGAAGAACTCCTCCTCAAGGGGCAGGTTCCAGACCACCGTCGGCAACGGCGGGCTGACCACCACCCCGGCCTGCTCGCTGTAGGCGGTCTTGACCTCCTCGTAGAGCCGAGCCCAGGCATCGACCGCGGCCCAGCGGGTGGCGGCCCCCAGCGGCGCAGTGAACCAGAGGAGGCGAGGGGTCTGGCGGACCTCACCCGCGCCGAGGGGGACGTCGAAGGTGTAGACGTGCCGCCCCGCCTCCGGGTTTGCCCGCACCGATGCCCACACCGGCGACTCGAAGAGGCCCAGCACCGTCCGCCCGGGTCCGCTACGGAAGACGAAGGACTGACTCTCGCCGAACCAGACCGCCTGCGGGTAGCCGGGGCTGGCCTGGAAGGTGAAGGGATCCTCGGCCAGGTGACGGAAGAACTGCTCGATCTGCCAGTCGCCGGGGGACATCAGCAGGGGAAGGGTGAACGCGATGCGCTCCGCCGAAACCAGGCCTGCACCCTCGACCCGCCACCGCATCCCCACGCCGACCATCTCCATCCCGGCCCATTCGGTCTTCTCCGACGAGAGGATCCACTCCACGCGGCCCTCCCCGGCGGTAGTGGGGACCGACCAGCGGAGGACGACCTCGTCCCCTTCCACCCACGCCCCGTCGAACCGGGCCCTGTCCAGGCTAAGGGAACGGTGGGCACGCTCCCAGCGGGAGGGCCAGGTCCCGCTATCGAGAAAGGCCTGGCGGTACGCGGCCCAGTCGAAGTCCTCGGGCAGGGGGACCGGCTGCCCGTCCAGCAGGGTAAGGACGGCCGGCGGGGACCACCCCGCCCCCGGTGGGGCCTGGAACACCGTCTGCTGCCCGATCACCAGGCGATGGACACCGCCGGGTGCGCCGGACGGGGACAGGGGAAACTCCACCAGGGCACCGGCGGGGAAGCGCACCCGCAGGAGGTCGCCCAGGGCCTCGACGACGGGCGCGTCGGTGGGATACTCAACCTCCGCCCGCGGGGCAGCGATCCGGGGGTCGCTCCAGAAGAAGATGGCCCGGTGGGAGGAGGCGGGGCCGTCTGTGTAGGTCAGCAGCCGCTCTCCCTGGGGAAACCGGGTCAGATCGACCAGGTCGGAGGCCTGGAGGCGAACGGTGAGATAGAGCCGCTGGATGGTGTAGAACTCGTCGGGGGCGCCGCCGAGGGCGATACAAAGCGACCGGGCGCCCTGGAGCGCAGCGGGAAGTTCGACCTCGGGCTGGACCACCCCCTCCTCCTCGCTGCGCCACACGGTGAGCCACTCCTCCCCGTCGGCGGAGAGCCGGATTCCGAAGCCGGGCAGGGCCTGGAAGGTGGTTCGATACTCGCCGGTGGGATCGGCGAGGCTTAGGGAGAGCACCTCGCGACCGAAGTCGAAGCAGTAGCGCAGGTCGCCGCTCCAATAGAAGTGGATTTGGCCCTCGTTATCTCGTGCAAAGAGCATCTCCCCAGCAGCCGTCGGATCGGCGTCACGGGCCACCTTCGGCGGCAGTGGGTCGTCCCGCACGGAATCCACATCGACCGGTCCCTCCTCCAAGTCGAGCCGCCTCCACTCCGGCTGGCGACCACGCCAGCGGGGGTCGAAGAGGTCCCAGTAGGTGAAGGTAGCCGCGCCATCGGGCGCGACGGTGAGGGCGGATTCGGTGGGCATCCGCGAGAGGAGGATCATCCCGTCCAGAGCGGGAGCCTCCAGGGGGTCCACGGCGAACAGGCCGATGGTTGCCTCTCGGGGAGAAGGAGCGTGCAGCGTGAACTCGGTGCGTTGGCTGGCGATGTCCACGCTCCGTTCGCCGGAGGTGGCGACTATGTCGGCACGGTCCCAGGAAAAGCGAAGGGCCGTTGTGGAAACCCTGGGTAGGTGGGCAGGAGGTGCCGGTTCCTCTTCCAGGGGCCCCCCTCCACAGGCGACAACCAGCACGAGGAGGAAGGGAACTAGGAGCCTTGAAGATCGTCGGAGCATGCGTTTCCCCCAGCGGGACAGGATGCGACGGGGATTATACCCCGGTCATTCGGCCGCAACAAGCGACTGTTCTTCAGGGTATTCAAAGCGGAAGGCAAGGGAGGTGACCGGCACTTGCGAAACGAAGGCAAGAGTGCCTGTAGGGGGCCTCTGTACGTCGGCAATTGCCCCTGAGGGGGTTGAAAGTGCCGGTCACCTCCCGGGTAGCCTGATTCACTTCGAACACCCCTTCAGAAGCGCAGAGGATGCAGAGTTTTCCCAAAAGCCTTATCCAAAGAATCCAAAGTTCCTCTGCGCCCTCTGCGCCTCCGCGGTGAAATTTTCCAGCCCCCGTGGCCGGTGTCCGAACGCTCGTCCGGACCCTGGTCTTCTTCTCGTGGACGAATTGCGCAAATGAGGTATAATCTGCCGCGAGAATCCTGGGAAGGGGACAATCCGATGCCCGGTTTCCTACAGAGTCTGACCAAGACCCGCAACGTGATCCTCAGCCGGCTGGCCTCCGTCCTGGGGGCCAGCAAGATCACCCCTGAGACGTGGGAGGACCTGGAAGCGGTGCTGATCCAGGCCGATGTGGGGGTGGAGACGACGTTAGAGGTCGTGGAGCGGCTGCGGCGGCGTGCGCAGGAGGAGCGGATCTTGCGGGCCGATCGGTTGCAGGACCTGTTGGCCGAGGAACTACGCGCGCTTCTGCCGGACCCTCCCCCGCTAAACCTGGGCGGTCGGCCGTTGGACGTGGTGTTGGTCGTCGGGGTCAACGGGTCGGGCAAGACGACGACCATCGCCAAACTGGCCCATTACTACCGGCGGGAGGGGCGGAAAGTGCTGCTGGCCGCTGCCGATACCTTCCGCGCTGCAGCCATTGACCAGTTGCGCCTGTGGGCGGAGCGGGTCGGATGCCCGGTGGTGGCGGGGCCAGAGGGGGGCGACCCTGGTGCCGTGGTGTACGATGCCCTCCAGGCCGCCCGCAGCCGGGGGATGGATATGGTGATCGCCGACACGGCTGGACGACTGCACACCCAGCATAACTTGATGGAGGAACTGCGCAAGGTCCACCGGGTGGCCGGTAAGGTGGTGGAAGGGGCCCCCCACGAGGTCCTGCTGGTGCTGGACGCCACCACCGGCCAGAACGCCCTCAGCCAGGCCCTCCACTTCCGCGAGGCGGTAGGGGTGACCGGCGTGGTGCTGGCAAAACTGGATAGCACCGCCCGCGGCGGGATGGCCTTCGCCGTCGCCCACCGACTGGGCTTGCCGATCCGCTTCGTAGGCACCGGCGAGGGCTTGGACGACCTGGCCCCTTTCGACGCCGATCGGTTTGTGAAGGGACTGTTTGCGCCGTGAAGGGGGGTTACGACTTGGTGGCGGGGTGGATGATTCCGCTTTCCACCCGAAACATCGTCGCCTTTGAGCGGAAAGCAGGGTCGAGCATCGCCGGATCGGTCGTGGTCAGGAATGCCTGGTTGACCTGTTCCATCTGGCCGAGCAAGAACTGCCGCCGCTGGGGGTCCAGTTCGGCCATCACCTCGTCCAGCAGCAG
>DROW01000097.1 GCA_011388675.1 Chloroflexota bacterium
GGTGCTGCGGGGTGCACCGTGCCCGGTCCTGCTGGTCCGCCCCCAACGACCGGAAAGTGGAACGCAGAACACAGAACGTAGAACGTAGAACGTGGAACGTAGAACGCAGAACGTAGAACGCAGAACGCAGAACTATCGGTTGGAAAAGAGGTGATTGCAAAATGAACATCGGCATTCCGAAGGAACGACGGGATCTGGAGATGCGGGTGGGGTTGACCCCCTACGGGGTGCGCCTGCTCACCCACGCTGGACACATTTGCTATGTGGAGCAGGGGGCCGGCGAGGCGGCAGGCTTCACCGATTACGACTATGAGCGGGCCGGTGGGCAGATCGTCTATTCCACCGAGGAAGTGTACCGCCGGGCCGACATGGTCTTGAAAGCGGTGCGTCCCACCCGGGAGGAACTGGAGTGGCTGCGAGAGGGACAGATCCTCTGCGGTTTCCTCCATCTGGCGGCCGCTCGGAAGGAGACGGTTCAAACGCTGCTGGAAAAGAAGGTCACGGCCATCGCCTACGAGACGATCCAAGAGGACGATGGAACGCTGCCGGTGCTGAAAACGATGAGTGAGGTAGCAGGGCGGATGGCTCCCCAATTGGCAGCCACGTACCTTCAGAGCAACTGGGGTGGCCGAGGAGTGCTTCTGAGCGGTGTGCCGGGCATCCCGGCGGCCCGCGTGGCGATCCTGGGGGCTGGGGTGTTGGGGACCAACGCCGCGCGTGCTTTCGTGGGGTTGGGGGCCACCGTCTACGTTTTGGATCGCAACCTGGAGCGGCTGCGCCAGATCGACGAGATGTTCGAGGGCCGCGTGACCACGATGGTGGCCTACCCGTTCAACATCGCCCGCGTGGCCCGCTTCGTCGAGGTCCTCGTCGGGGCGGTGCTGGTGCCCGGGGCCCGCGCTCCGGTCATCGTCACCCGCGAGATGGTGCGGTCGATGAAGCCGGGGGCGGTCATCCTCGACTTCAGCATCGACCAGGGAGGGTGTGTGGAAACCAGCCGTCCGACCACTTTGCGGGATCCGGTCTTCATTGAGGAGGGAGTGGTGCACTTCTGCGTGCCCAACGCGCCGGGGGTCCTTCCACGCACATCGACCCACGCCTTCAACAACGCGGCCTGGCCCTACATCCAGCGCATCGCCCAGGTGGGGTTGGACCAGGCAGCCAGGGAGATGCCTGCTCTGGCGCGGGGGATCAACACACGGGACGGAGAGATCACCCACGAGGCGCTGGCCGCTGCCTACAAAGCCACAATCCAGGAGTGAGAGCATGGCGTACAGTTGGTCGAAAATCTACGAGAGCAAAGTCACGACCGCCGAGGAGGCGGTGAAGGTCATCAAGTCCGGCGATCGGATCTTCCTCACCGGCAACTGCAGTGTGCCGAAGGTGCTCCTGAAGGCCCTGGTGGATCGGGCGGAGGAATTGGAGAATGTGGAACTCTGCCACGCCCTGACCCTGGGGGTCACGGAGTACGTGGCCCCGGAGATGGAAGGTCATCTCCGGGCCAACGCCCTCTTCATCGGCCCCAACGTCCGTAAGGCGGTCTGGGAGGGACGGGCCGACTTCACGCCGGTCCTTCTTTCCGAGTTCACGCTGCTCTTCAAGAAGGGTATCCTGCCGGTGGACGTGGCCTTCGTTCACCTCTCGCCGCCGGACGAGCACGGGTTCTGTTCCTTCGGCATCGAGACCGGTCTGACCAAGACCCCTGCCGAGTCGGCGCGGATCATCATCGCCGAGATCAACCCCCAGATGCCGCGATGTCTCGGCGACAGTTTCATCCACGTCAGTCGCCTGGACTACATCGTGCCGGTTGATTACCCCCTGTTCGAGTTGCCTATGACCGAGGGCGGGCCGACCGAACTGCACAAGAAGATCGCCGAGTACATTGCCGACCTGATCCCCGACGGCGCGACGATGCAGATGGGTATCGGGGCGATCCCGGATGCGGTGCTGCGGTTCCTCTATCACAAGAAGGACCTGGGCATCCACACCGAGTTGTTCTCGGATGGAGTCATCGACCTGGTGGAGGCAGGGGTGGTGACCAACGCCCGTAAGACGCTCCATCCGGGCAAGATCACCGCGGGCTTTATGCTGGGTACCCGCAGGCTGTACGAGTGGGCCCACAACAACCCAATCATCGAACTCCATCGCACCGAATACGTCAACGATCCCTTCGTCATCGCCCAGAACTACCGCCAGGTGGCGATCAACTCGGCGATCGAGGTGGACCTGACGGGGCAGGTCTGCGCCGACTCCATCGGGCCGAAGTTGTACAGCGGCGTGGGCGGGCAGTTGGACTTCATCTATGGGGCTGCTCGATCGGAAGGGGGGGTGCCCATCATCGCCCTGCCCAGCACGGCCAAGAACGGCGAGGTCAGCCGCATCGTGCCGATGCTCAAGCCGGGCGCGGGGGTCGTGACCACCCGGTATCACGTCCACTACGTGGTCACCGAGTACGGCGTTGCGGAACTGTACGGTAAGACGATCCGTGAGCGGGCCAAGGCGCTGATCCGCATCGCCCACCCCAAGTTCCGAGACGAACTGACCCGCGCGGCGAAGGAGTTGAACTATATATAGGCCTCGGCGGGGGCCCAGGAGGGGCGGGAAGATCGCTTCCCGCCCCTTTTCTGTTGGGACTCAGGAGTTCCTGCGTGTTGCCAACAGGTAAAGCACGTGCCACTTCGGAGGCGGACCCCCGCCAAATGGCGCATCTGTCGGCGGGCCAGATACCTCTGGCAGGGTGCGAGCCGTTCCCCTATAATAGGCCGTAGAATGGGGCGGTCGAGCAGGGATATGAAAGAGAGGGGAATGATGGAATGGGAGCGAATCGAA
>DROW01000098.1 GCA_011388675.1 Chloroflexota bacterium
AGGCGCTCCGGGACTTCCTGGCCCGACGGCTGGGCGTTCCGAAGGACGCGGTGGAAATCCTCTCCGGTCACACCTCTCGCCATAAGGTGGTAAGAGTGCAAGGGGTGAGAGCAGAGCAGGTCAGAAGACTCCTTCCGGGAAAAGGAAGCGAGGAAGCGGGAAAGCAGGGGGACAAGAATGGGTGACCTAAGAGGGAAAGGGGTCTGGTTGCTGTACTCCCGGAACGTGGACCTGGCCATCGAGATGGCCCTGGCCATCGGGGCCACGCACATCTTCTACAAGACCGGCGACCGGGGGATGTTCTTCGTCGACGCAGCCCGCCGCGTATATCAACGGGTGCGGAAGGCAGGGCTGATCCCCTTCGCCTGGACCTTCATTTATTGCGACGACCCCAACGCAGAGGCCGAGGTGGCGATCCAGTCGGCCCGGATAGGGTACGAGGGAATCATCTTCGACATCGAGGAGCAGGCGGCGGGGAAGAACGTCGGCGCAGTGGCGCTGGGCCGCCGGTTGCTGGAGGCGGGGCTGGAGCCGGAGCGGCTCTTCTACACCTCCTATCCCAACATCTGGCAGCATCTGGACATCCCGTATCGAGAGATGAACGAGTTCTGCCGGGGCGGTTTTATGCCCCAGTGTTACCCCACCTTCCGCCGCACCCCGCCCACGGTGATCAAGAAATGGGCCTACGGGGAGCACGCACGGTGGAACGAGGAGTGGGGGAACATGCCGCCCCTCTACCCGATCCTGGCTGCCTACAAAGACGAGCACGCCACCCAGCGGCTGACGCCCCAGGAGTTTCTGGAGTGGGCTCAGGTCCTCGCCGACCAGGACCCGCCCTTCTACAGCATCTACCGCGCCGGGGTGACCAACCGCGACCTCTGGCCGATCCTGGCTGCGCTGGGAGAAGGTGCTCCTCCCCCACGGCCCGCGACCGAGGAAGGGACGGAGGAGGCCTCTCCCCCACCCACGGAGCCCCCCATCCCTCCGGAGCGTCCGGTGGAAGGAGCGGAAGAGGAAGAAGCGGAGCCGCCGCCGGTCTACCACGTGGTCACGGTGAACGATACCCTCTGGACCCTCTGCGACCGATACAACATCTCCCGCGAGCAGTTCTGGGAGTGGAACGGACATCTGTGGGACGAGCGCGGGCTGCCGCGTGATCCGATCTACCTACAAGAAGGGTGGCGGGTGCGGGTGGGGTAGCGAGGAAGCAAGGAAGCGAGGAAGCACGGGCGGTAAGGGAAAAGGGGTGCAGAGGAGCAGAGGTACGAGGGAGCAAGACGGCCGGGCGGGGCGACAGGTGGCGCGGGCGGCGACCCAGGTTGTCCTCCTCTTCATCGTCAGTCGGGCGCTGGGGCTGGCACGGGAAATGGTGGTGGGGGCCGTCTTCGGCACCACGGCCGCCTACGACGCCTACCTCGCCGCCGTGCGCGTCCCCGACATCCTCTTCACCCTCATCGCAGGCGGGGCGCTGGGCTCCGCCTTCATCCCCACCTTCACCGGCTACTTCGCCCGTAACGACCCCGAGGGCGGCTGGCGGCTCGCCAGTGCGGTAGTGAACCTGCTGCTGCTCGTCCTGACCCTGGCGGCCGGCCTGACCTGGCTGGCGGCTCCCCTCATCGTCCCGACGATCCTCGCCCCCGGCTTCACGCCCGACCTCCAGGCCCTCACCGTCTCGCTGATGCGGACGATGCTCGTCGCGCCGATCCTCTTCGGCGTCAGCGGGGTGGTGATGGGGGTGCTCAACGCCCGGCAGCACTTCACCCTGCCCGCCCTGGCCCCCAGTTTCCTGAACCTCTCGCTCATCGGCGCTGCCTGGTTCCTGGCCCCCCGGCTCGGCGTGCGGGCGCTGGCGCTGGGCTACGTGGCTGGCGCAGCCCTCCACCTCTCCATCCAGATCCCAGGGCTGTTCCTGGTAAACGCCCGGTACATCCCCTCCCTGTACCACCCTGGCGTGCGGGAGGTGCTCTGGCTGATGGCCCCCCGCGTGCTCGGCCTGGCGGCGGTCCAGGTAAACTTCCTGGTCAACACCAACATCGCCTCCCGCCTGGGCGAAGGTGCGGTCTCCGCGCTGAACTACGCCTGGCTGCTGATGCTCCTGCCCCAGGGGATCTTCGCCCAGGCGGTGGCCACGGCGGCGTTCCCCACCTTCGCCGACCAGGCGGCGCGGGGCGAGTGGAAGGGGATGCGCCGCACACTGGTCGGCACCCTGCGCGCCATCCTCTTCGTGACCCTGCCCGCAGCGGTGGGGCTGATCTTCCTGCGCCAGCCACTGGTGGCCCTCCTCTTCGAACGGGGAGCGTTCCAGGCCAGTTCCACCCAGGCCGTGGCCTGGGCCCTCGCCTTCTACGCCCTGGGGCTGGTGGGGCACGCCGCGGTGGAGATCCTGGCCCGCGCCTTCTACGCCCTCCACGACACCTGGACCCCCGTCTGGGTCGGCGGGCTGGCGATGGGGCTGAACGTCGTTCTGAGTCTGACCCTGCCGGGGATCTTCGGTCGGGTAGGACTCCCCCCCCACGGCGGGCTGGCCCTCGCCAACTCCATCGCGACGCTGCTGGAGGGGGCCGGCCTGGCGAGGCTGCTCCGCCCCCGCCTGGGCGGTTCGGCGGAGTGGCGGCTCTGGGGAGCGGCCCTCCGAATCGGCGCGGCCGCAGCGGTGATGGGAGCGGCCCTGTTTGCCTGGCAGCGCCTCACCGCCGGGTACCCCACCCTGCTCGTGGGTGGCGGCGGGGTTGTGATCGGGGCGGCGATCTATTTGGCGACCGCCCTGCTCCTCGGAGCCGACGAACTTCGAACGGTCCTTCGCCTGCTCCTGCGGCGTTGAGGCCACGCTCCGGGAACGGAAAGGGCACGGGAGCCTCCCGGCAGCCCGTGCCCCGCACCCTGCCCTCCAGGCCCCGATGGGGGATCAAGGCTTCACCGACACCGGACCGGTGATGTTGTTGTACCCCCCGCCAGCGATCTCGTGGGTCTCCCTCACCAGGCCATAAGCAGAGTCCCCATACGAATCCACCTGCGCGTACACCGGCGTGCCGGGGGCGAGCGGCCAGGTGACGCGACTCAGGCTGTCCCAGTAATACTCATCCCCCACGCGCAACGTGAGCGTCTCGCCCGGCTCCAGGGGCAGCGCCGACCCCGTGACCCCCCACACAAGGCCCTGATCCCCCACGTCGCCCCACACCTGGTTGACCTCCCGCGGGGCGACATCCGGATCGATGTAGACGTCCACCCAGAACCCGCCCTCCACGGGGCTGTTCCCAACGTTCCGGATCACCAGACGGACGTCGTTCTGGGTGGCGTTGATCTGCTCCACGACCAAGTCAGGAGCCTGTACGCCAGGGCCTCCAAGCACCAGCGGAAGATAGACGGAGAGAGAAGCGTTCAGCACGCTGTCGCTGTTGTTGAGATCGAAGGGGTCCGGCGACCCCTCCGGTGAGGTAACGACGGCCGTGTTGGTGATCGGGTAGGAAACCTCCAGCAGCCCCTCCGCCACATAGGTGAGCGTCCCGCCCGCCTGAAGATCGACTGTGTCGTGAAGGTTACCCGTCCCGCTACAGGTGCAGGAGGCCCCAACCGAGGCAGTGCACTGCCAGATGACATCCCCCACCCCCGAGGGGAAGACGTCGCTCACGAGCGCGTCCTGCACGTCGCTCGGCCCGACGTTCCGTACCACGAGGGTGTAGGTGAGGGGGGAACCGACGAGGACGGGCGTCGGCTGGACGGTCTTCTCGATCGAGAGATCGGCCCACGCGTCCACCGTCGTCGTGTTGGCGGCGTAGTCGTTGGTGTTGTCGGGATCGAAGACGTCGCTGCGGACCATCGCCAGGTTGTCCAGCGCGGTCCCTCCGGGCACACTCGACGGCACCTCGGCGACGATGCGGACGGTGACGGCACCTCCAGGCCCCAGGTCGCCCAGCGCGCAGACCAGCCCTTCCGACGGATCGGTGTAGCAGTAGCCCTGACCGGGAGTCGCTGCCTGCACCACGATCCACGACGAGGGGTGGTCCTCAACCAGCACGTTCCGCGCGGTGGAGGGGCCAAGGTTGTGGACCGTCAACGTATAGGTCAGGAGACCGCCCGCCGTCACCCGATCGCTGACCCGGGTGAAGGTCCCCCCGGGCTGCCCGGGGGCCTGGACCTGCCCCTGGGCCGTCTTGGTGATCCGAAGGTCGGACACGGCGGTTACAGCGATGAAATCCGTGGCCTGGTTGTTCGTGGGATCGGGGTCCGGGGTGGCGGTCTGCGGCCCTGTACCGTCCGGATCGGCGCTGAAGACCCGGACGGTGTTGTTGATCTCCTGGGACTCGTTGGACCGGAGGAGGACGACCACCGTCCACCGCCCGTTCAGCGGCGGGAACCCGGTCGGTTCCAGCGGGGCGTTCAACGTGCACTGGATCTCCCCCCCCACGAGAGCGCACACGTCGTCGCGGTCCGGATCGTCCCGGATCTCCAGGATGGAGACGTCGTTGGTGGCGAGGATGTTGTCCTCTAGGGCCACGTTGCGGGCGTAGGAGGGGCCGTAGTTATCGACGAAGAGGGTGTAAGTGAAGACCTCCCCCGCTGGCACGGTCGTCTCCGGGGTGCTGACCTTGACGACCTGAAGGTCGGCCTGATCCTGGACGAAGGACGACAGAGTGTAGAGGTTGTCGCTTGGGTTGGTCTCCGTCAGAACGCTGGTTACCTCCACCGTGTTGGTGAGGGCACCGAAGCCATCCGATTCCCAGGCAACAGCGTCCGCGTGCACGGTGACGATGACGTCGAAGGATTGGCTTTCCCCTGGGCCGAGGCTTCCCAGGGCGCAGACCAGTTGGTCGGCCCCACCGGGGCCGCTGCCTTCGCTGAGCGTGCATCCCTCCGTGTCGGCCACGTACTCCACCTGCAGGGGCAGGGTATCGGTTAGGATCACCCCCGTGGCCGTAGCCGTTGAACTGTTGGTGACGGTGATCGGGTAGGTCAACTGCTGACCCGCCAGCACGGGGTTGGGAACGGCGTCCTTGACCACGGAGAGGTCGACCTGCCCACCGGCAAAGGGGGCAGTGGGAGCGCCTGCCGCGCCGCCTGGGGACGTAGCGGCTCGGGCCGTAGCGCGGTCCGCCATCGACACGACGGCGACGAAGACCAGGGAAGCAAGAAGGAGGACAGACATCGCCAACATCCGGAAAGGGCGTCGTACCTGGAATCGGGTCATCTCGCTCCTCCTTCGGCCATTGGTGGAACTTCACGGGCTCGGCGGCCGCGTCGGCGACGGGGTAGGTGGTGGTGGATGGGGCGGTAGGGTCGGCTGAGGCGTGAAAGTGTGAGTCGACGTGGGAGTCGGCGACGGGGGAGAGGTCGGCGTGGGAGTGGGCGTGGGAGTGGGCGTGGCGGTCGGCGTGGCGGTCGGTGGAGAGGTGGGACGGGGTGTGGGAGTGGAGGTAGGGGTGGGCGTG
>DROW01000099.1 GCA_011388675.1 Chloroflexota bacterium
ACACGGGTGCGGGTGACGAAGAACAAGGTAGCGCCGCCGTTTCGGGTGGCGGAGTTTGACATTATTTTTGGGGAGGGGATCAGTCGGGAGGGGGACATTTTGGATCTTGGGGTGGAGTACGGGCTGATCGAGAAGCGGGGTTCGTACTACAGTTATGGGGGGGAGAACTTTGCGCAGGGGCGGGAGAACGCGAAGCGGTATTTGCGGGAGCATCCGGAGGTGGCGGACGCCATTGAGGCCGCCATCCGCGAACAGGCGTTTCAGGCCCCTCCTTCCCTCCCCACCGAGGAAGTCGAACCGGCGTGATCCCACCGCTTTCCTGCGTCGCCGACTTCCGACAGGCTGAACGTCGGCCACGACGATCGTCACATTCGACTCCCTCTACCGGAGAAGGCAGAGGGAAGCCCTGAGTATTGGGCCTTGTCCCGGCCACGCGGCCGGAGGGTTCATATCGTCTATAGGATACGTCCAGCAGGGGGAACCGGTAGTCGGTCCCCCGGTGGATGAGGGGGCGTGCGTGACGCATCCGCCGTGGCGGCGTAGCCACGGCGGTTCGTTTACCAGGGAATAGGCGGGCGTGGGATGGGAGGACGGATCACCGCTCTCCGGTTCCAGAAGCGGAACCGGAACCGGGTCAACGTGTACCTGGACGGACGGTTTGCCTTTGGGCTGGCCGCCGTCGAGGCGGCCCGCCTGCGGGTCGGGCAGGTCCTGTCCGACGAGGAGATCGCCCGCCTGAGGGAGCGGGATCAAGCGGAGCAGGCGGTTCAGCGGGCGATGGACCTGCTCTCCTACCGCCCCCGCAGCGAGGCGGAGATCCGCCAGCGGCTGCGGCAGAAGGGGTACGGAGAGGCAACCATCGCCGAGGCGATGGACCGGCTCCGCCGCGTTGGGCTTCTGGACGACGAAGCCTTCGCCCGATATTGGGTGGAGAACCGTCTCCAGTTCAACCCTCGGGGCGTGATGGCCCTGCGTCAGGAACTGCGGCAAAAAGGGGTAAAGGATCAGGTCATCGAGGCGGTGCTGGCGGAGTACGACGAAGAGGAGGCCGCGACCCGCGCTGTCGAGCGGGCGGTCCGTCGGCTGCGCGGTCTGGACGGCCGCACGTTCCGTCGGCGGCTGATCGACCATCTGCGCCGACGGGGCTTCTCGTTTGAGGTGATCCGCCCTCTGGTCGAACAGGCCGCGGCCGGGCACGCTGCCGAGGGAATCTTGGAGGAAGATGAGGGGTAGGCTATGGCAGAGTGGACGATGATTGGAGGCATTGTTATCGCGCTGGCCGTCGGACTGGCGTTGGGTTTCGCAGTCTCACGGCTGATCATCCGCGGCCACATCCGCCGGGCCCAGGAGGAGGCCAAGCGGATCGTCGACGAGGCCAAAGCGGAGGCCCAGAACACGATCCTGGCCGCCAAGGATGAGGCGGTCCGTATCCGCAACGAGGCCCAGTCGCAGATCGGCCGCTGGCGGGCCAACCTCCGACGCGAGGAGGAGCGGCTCCAGCGACGGCGGGAGAAACTGGACCAGCGGCAGGAGGCGCTGGACAAGCGGGAGCAATCGCTGAACAAACGGCAGAGCGCGCTCGACCGACAGCGGAACGAGATCGAGAAACTCTACGAGAAGCGATTGGAAGCGCTGGAAGAGGTCGCCCAGATGACGCGGGAGGAGGCGAAGCAGGAACTCCTGGCCGCCGTGGAGGAATCCGCCCGCCAGGATATGGCCCGCGTCATCCGGGAGATCGAGCAGGAGGCACGGGAGGAAGGGGAGCGACGGGCCCGTAAGATCCTGACCATCGCTATCCAGCGGATGGCGAGCGAGCACGTGGCCGAGATGACCGTCGCTTCGGTGGATCTGCCGTCCGACGAGATGAAAGGGCGGATCATCGGCCGGGGCGGGCGGAACATCCGGGCCTTCGAGCAGGCGGCTGGGGTGGACGTGGTGGTCGACGACACGCCGGAGGCGATCACCATCTCCTGCTTCGATCCGGTGCGTCGGGAGATCGCCCGCCGGGCGATGGAGCGGCTGGTTACCGACGGCCGCATCCACCCCGGGCGCATCGAGAAGGTGGTGGCTGATGCCCGCAAGGAGGTGGAACAGCAGATCCGGGAGGAGGGCGAGCGGGCCATCTACGAGGCAGGGGTGCCCAGCCTGCACCCCGAACTGGTGAAGTTGCTGGGCAAACTTCGCTTCCGCACCAGTTACGGCCAGAATCAGCACGCTCACGCCATCGAGACGGCGAAGTTGGCCGCGCTCATCGCCGCCGAACTGGGGGCCGACGTGGAGGTGGCTCGCCTGGGCGGGCTGCTCCACGACATCGGGAAAGCGGTGGACTTCGAGGTGGAGGGAACGCACGCCCAGATCGGGGCCGAACTCTGCCGGAGGTACGGCGTGCCCGAGGAGGTGGTCCACTGCGTGGAATCCCACCACCACGAGGTGGACCAGCGGTCGCTGGAGGCGATCATCGTCGAGGTGGCCGACGCCATCTCCGGGGCACGGCCCGGTGCGCGGCGGGAGAGCCTGGAACAGTACATCAAACGCATCCGGACGCTGGAGGACCTGGCTTCTTCCTTCCCCGGCGTCTCCGAGTGCTATGCCATCCAGGCCGGCCGCGAGATCCGGGTCATCGTCAAACCGGAGGAGATCGACGACCTGGCCGCGATCCAACTCTCCCGCGACATCGCTCGCAAGATCGAGGAGGGGATGGACTATCCGGGCCAGATCAAGGTAACGGTGATCCGCGAGACCCGCGCCGTCGACTACGCCAAATAGGGAAAGGGGACGGCCTTCTCCGGCCGTCCCCTCTTTGGGTGTGCTTCAGTTCGGAGGCGAAGGTGTCCGTCCCCCACCTGGTCCGCCGATGGCGGGTTGCCCTCCCCCTTCCCCACGGGTGGGGTGAGGGCGTCCGGGCCCTTCTTAATCCGCCCCTATTCCGAAGCCCCTCTCTCGGCCGGTTGACATTCACCCCCGGGCGTGTTATAGTTCCCGCGGGGTGAACCGGTATGGGCTCGATCCGTCTGTTGACGATTCGGGGTATCCCGATCCGCATCCACATCACGTTCCCCCTGATCCTCGTCTGGGCCGCCTTTCAGTACGGTCAGGGGCAGGCCGACTGGGTGAAGGGGGCTCTGTTCGGAGTGGCCTTCACCCTGCTTCTCTTCATCGGCGTCCTGCTCCACGAACTGGCCCACAGTCTGGTCGCCCTCCGATTCGGTGCGCGGGTCCGCGAGATCGTCCTCTTTCCACTGGGCGGCGTGGCCCAGATGGAGTCGCTGCCGGAGCAGCCCTGGCAGGAATTGCTGATGGCGCTCGCCGGTCCGGCCACGAGTGCGGTGGTGGGAGGCGCTCTCGGCGTGCTCACCCTGTTTTTCTTTCCCCTTCGCCTCTGGCTGGGCTTCTTCCGGGCCCTGGGGACCGGTCTGGGGCTCCGGTGGGGGTACCTGTTGCCTTATCTGGCCTTCACCAACCTGCTGCTGGCGGGGTTTAACCTCATCCCCGCCTTTCCGATGGACGGGGGGCGGGTGCTCCGTGCCCTTCTGGCGACGGCGATGCCCTACGGTCGAGCCACCGCCATCGCTGTGGCCGTGGGGCAAGGGCTGGCATGGCTGCTGGGCCTGATCGGCCTCCTAGGGGGGGACGTGGTGCTCATCCTCGTCGCCTTCCTCGTGTATACGGGGGCCTCCCAGGAGGGGCGGATGGTCCAGATGAAACTGGCGTTGGCCGGGCTGCGGGTGGGGCAGGTCTTCTCCCGCGGCGTTCAGGCCGTCTCGTCGAACGACCCCCTGGGAACGGCTGTGGACATGATGCTGGGAGGGTTCCAGGCCGACTTCCCGGTCTGCGAAGAGGGACGCCTGGTGGGGTTGGTGACCCGCGCCGACCTCCTGCGGGCGCTGAAGGAGTACGGGCCTAACGCCCCCGTCGGCCGGGTGATGCGGCGGGAGTTCCCCACCGTCACCCCCGAGGACGATCTGTTCGAGGTGCACGAGCGGATGACCAGCGCGGGGCTGGAAGCCGTGCCCGTGGTCGAGGAGGGGCAGTTCCTGGGCCTGCTGACCCGGCAGGATCTGAACGAGGCATACGCCCTGGTCTCGGTGCGGCCCGGCCTCCTGCGCCCCCGTGTGTAACGCCGATCGTCCGATCAAGCGCCCCTTGGCGCTGCGGTCGGCGTAACCTCAAGCCGGTGGAACGGAGGAGAAGATGGCGGACACCCCGAAGCGAGCGTTGGTCCTCTCCGGCGGCGGCGGTCGCGGGGCCTACGAGTGCGGCGTCTACAAGTACCTTGAGGAGATCGGTTGGGAGCCAGACATCCTGGTAGGGACCTCCATCGGAGCGGTCAACGCGGCCTCCATCGCCTCTGGGAAGGAAGCCCGAGATCTGGAGCGGGCGTGGCTGGAGACGCGCACCCGGGACATCCAGCGGTTCTGGCGGCTCCGTCCCTGGCGTTCTATCTACGACACCACCCCTTGGCGGCGGACCCTCTATCGGTTCATCGACTTTGACCGGCTGGCCCAGACCGAGAAGCGGGTACTGATCACGGCCACGGAGATCGAGAGCGGCGACCTCCGCGTCTTCGACAACCGGGAGGTCGTCCTGACGCCTGATCACATCCTTGCCAGTTGCTCCATCCCCGTTGTCTACCCGTGGACAAGGGTGGGGGACGCCCACTACTGGGACGGGGCGGTGATGGCCAACACGCCGCTGCGGCTCGCCGTGGACGCTGGGGCGGAGGAACTGGTCGTCGTCCTGCTCTCCCCCGTCGGCGTGAGACGGATCCCCGTGCCCCGCCAACCCTGGGAGGCCCTCGCCGTGGTGCTGGATATGGCCCTCTGCGCGACCTTCGAGCACGACCTGCGACAACTGGAAAGGGTCAACCGCCTGGTGCGGGCGGGGCTGGACCCGGACCATCGGGAGGTTCGGTGTTGGGTGATCACCCCCAGCCGGTATCCCGGGCTTTCCCGCATCCTTCGCTACGACCCGGAGGTCAGCCGGGAACTGATCGACCTCGGTTACGCCGACGCGCGAAGCGCTCTGGAAAGCCTTGAGAGGGACGAGCGGTGGTGAACGCGAACCATACCGAAGGAGGCTCGCCCCTCCCCGAGATCGCCGCCCTGAAGGACCGGCTGAGAGAGGTCATCTACGAGATCGCCCGGCACCGCGAACTGAGTCCGGACATCGCCGGGGATCTGATCGCCCGCCTGGACGACCTTCAGTCCCGCCTCGGCTGGCTGGAACAGTCCCTCGACGCCGAGGCCCAGGAGCGGGCACGGCTGGCCGCCCTGGTGGAGGTCGCCGGGATCGTCAACTCCTCCCTCCAACTCCCCGAGGTCCTCAACCAAGTGATGGACCAGATCGTCGGTCTGACCGGGGCGGAGCGAGCCTTCCTGATGCTCCTGGAGGAGGAGACGGGCCGGCTGGTGTTCCAGGCGGCGAGGAACCTGGACCGGGAGACGATCACTGGCCCCGCCTTCGAGATCAGCCGCAGCGTCGTCCGCCAGGTGGCCCAAGAGGGCCGACCGGTGCTCACCACCGATGCCCAACTGGACCCCCGGTTTCGGGATCAGGAGAGCGTGGTCAGTTACAACCTGCGCTCGATCCTCTGCGTCCCGCTCCGCGTGCGGAAGCGGGTTACCGGCGTGATCTATGCCGACAGCCGCGTCCGCACCGGCCTCTTCTCCGAGCAGGACCTGGCCCTGCTTTCCGCCTTCGCCGACCAGGCGGCCATCGCCATCGAGAACGCCCGCCTCTTCGAGAGCGTCACCGCCGCCAAAGCGTTGATGGAGAACGTCTTCGCCTCCATCGCCAGCGGCGTGGTCACCGTCGACGAGGAGGGGCTCGTCACCCTGGTCAACCGAGCGGCGAGGGAAATCCTCAACCTGGGAGACCGGCCCGTCGAACGCCGCGCTCTCTCCGAAGTCGTTCCCTCCCTGGCACCTGTGCTGGAGCCGATGGCCCGGCAGGTCCAGCGGGAGGGCCAGCCGATCGTCGGGCGGGAGGTGGAGGTCGAATTGGAGGGGCGGGGCCGGGTTACCCTCCGCCTGAGCCTCTCCCCCCTGCGGGACGCCGAGGGAAAGCCCGAGGGGTTCGTGCTGGTGGTCGACGACCTGACCCAGCAGCGCCGCCTGGAGGCGCGGGAGCGGTTCATCCGCGAGACCTTCCAGCGGTACGTCTCCCCTGCCGTGGTGCAGCGGCTGCTGGAGGACCCGGAGAGCCTGCGGTTGGGCGGGACCCGGCAGGAGGTGACCGTCCTCTTCGCCGACATCCGGGGGTTCACCGCCTTCAGCGAGCGCCGCGACCCCGAGGCGCTGGTCGAGGTGCTGAACCGGTACCTGGCCCTGGGGGCCACGGCGGTCCTGGAGGAAGAGGGAACGCTGGACAAGTTTATGGGGGACGCGGTGATGGCGATCTTCAACGCTCCCCTCCCTCAGCCCGACCACACCCTGCGGGCCGTGCGGGCCGCGCTTCGGCTGCGGGAGGCGACCCAGGAGACGCGGCAGGCCCTGCCAGCGGAGGATCGGCTGGACTTCGGCGTGGGGATCGCGGTGGGGGAAGCGGTGGTCGGCAACGTGGGCACCGCCCAGCAGGTGAACTACACGGCCATCGGAGCCTGCGTCAACCTGGCGAAGCGGCTGCAGGAGCACGCCGCCCCCGGGCAGATCCTGCTCAGCCGCGAGGTCTACGAACGGGTTCGGAACGCTGTGGAGGCCCGCGCTCTCCCCCCCATCTCGCTCAAGGGGTTCAGGGCACCGATCGAGGTGTACGAACTGCTGGGACTGCGGTGAAATCGGGGTTCAAAGGATGTACTCGTTCCTCCCGCAGGCTCTTCGGGGCCTGCGGGAGCGCTGTTCAGAGGAAGGTCACAAACGTATGATCGCCCGTCTCATCGCCATCCTGTACGCGCTGGCCGTCCTTTGCCTCTCGGCCTACGGGCTGCACGCCTGGGTCCTGACCGTGCTGTACTGGCGGTACCGTCGACGGTTCACCCCTGCCTCTCCCGTCCCCCGGGACCGCCTGCCGAGGGTCACGGTGCAGTTGCCGCTCTACAACGAGGCCCACGTGGCGGCACGCCTCATCGATGCGGCCGCCGCGCTGGATTATCCCCGCGACCGGCTGGAGATCCAGGTCTTGGACGACTCTACCGACGAAACGGTCCAGATCGTGGACCGTCGCGTCGCTTTTCACCGCCGGCAGGGGGTGGACATCCGGGTGCTGCGTCGCTCGGAGCGGGACGGGTTCAAGGCTGGCGCGCTGGCCCGCGGGCTGGAGGAGGCCCGGGGGGAGTTCATCGCCATCTTCGACGCCGACTTCTGCCCCCGTTCCGACTTCCTCCTGCGGACCGTGCCCCATCTGATGGCCCACCCCGAGGTGGGGCTGGTCCAGGCCCGCTGGACCCATCTCAACACCGACTATTCGCTGCTGACGCGGGTGCAGGCGCTGGCGCTGGACGGCCACTTCGTCGTCGAGCAGACGGCCCGCAGCCGGGCGGGGCTGCTGATGCACTTCAACGGGACCGCCGGGGTGTGGCGACGCTCCTGCATCGAGGAGAGCGGGGGGTGGCAATCGGACACGCTCTGTGAGGATCTGGACCTGAGTTACCGGGCCCAGATCGGCGGGTGGCGTCTGCTCTACCTGCCGGAAGTGGAGGAGCCGGCGGAACTTCCCCCCCAAATCCTGGCCTTCAAACGACAGCAGGCCCGCTGGGCCCAGGGGGCGACCCAGTGTCTGCGCAAACTGTCCGTCCCACTGGTGCGTAGCCCACGCCTTTCGCCTTTTCAGAAGGCGATGGGCCTGCTTCACCTGAGCGGCTATATGGCCTACCCGTTGATGATCCTGCTCCTTCTGTTGACTCCCCTCCTGGTTCTCCATCCGGACGCGTCGTGGGGCCCTCTCCGCCTCCTTGCCCCGGCCTGCCTGGGGCCCCTCCTCGTCTATGCGACTTCTCAGAGGGCGCTCTATCCCGACTGGATCCGGCGACTCTGGGTGCTGCCGTTTCTGATCCTAGTGGGCACGGGCGTGGCCTGGAACAACACGCTGGCCGTGCTCCGCGGTCTGATCCGGTGGGGCGGGGAGATGAAGCGCACCCCGAAGTTTCGCCTGGAGGGCCGCGAGGGGCGGTGGGACCGCAGCCGATACCGGCTCCGGCGGGACCGGGGCGTGGTCGGCGAAGTGGGTCTGGCCCTGTACGCCCTCGCCGCGGCGGTGCTGGCCGGGCGTCTCGGCGACGGAGGCCTTCTTCCCTTCCTGCTCCTCTATGGGGCCGCTTTCGGCCTGGTGGCGGGGATGAGCCTGTGGGAGATGACCCGTTAGGCGGTCCACCGCCAAGCCGGGGGCGCTTCCGGAGTTTTGTCAAGCCGGAAGCGCGTGGTATAATCGGGTCGTGTCTCGGAGCACATTTGAAGGAGGCATCCGGTGAAACTGCACGAGTACCAGTCCAAACGCATCTTCGCTCGCTACGGTGTCCCTATCCCCGAGGGGGACGTGGCGACGACGCCCGAGGAGGCTCGGGCCATCGCGGAGCGGCTCGGGGGACCGGTGGTCATCAAGTCCCAAGTGCTGGTCGGTGGGCGGGGGAAAGCCGGCGGGATCAAACTGGCGAAAACCCCCGACGAGGCAGAGCGACTGGCGGCCCAGATCCTCTCAATGGAGATCAAAGGGCTGCCGGTGCGCAAGGTCCTGGTGGACCGCGCCGCCGACATCCGGCAGGAGATCTACCTGGGCGTCGTCGTGGACCGGGCGGCGGCCCGTCCGGTGATGATGGCTTCGTCGGAGGGCGGGGTGGAGATCGAGGAGGTAGCCCGCACCAACCCCGAAGCCATCAAGAAGGTCCACGTCGATCCCTTCATCGGTTTGCGGGGGTATCAGACCCGGTATCTGGCCAAGGGCATCGGTCTGGACCCCACCTTTCACCGCCAGTTCGACCGCATCGCCCACGGCCTGTACCAGGCCTTCGTCGAATCGGACGCATCGCTGGCGGAGATCAACCCGCTGGTGGTCACAGCGAACGAAGACGGCTCCCTCTCCC
Organism: Chloroflexota bacterium; assembly: GCA_011388675.1. Lineage (GTDB taxonomy): Bacteria > Chloroflexota > Anaerolineae > B4-G1 > DUEL01 > DUEL01. Next base: position 9,014 of record DROW01000099.1, read on the forward strand.
TGCTGGCCGTGGACGGCAAGATGGTGCTGGACGACAACGGCCTGTTCCGCCACCCCGACCTGGCCGAGATGCGGGACGTCGACGAAGAGACGCCGACGGAGCGGGAGGCCCGTGAAGCCGGCCTTTCATACGTCCAGTTGGAGGGGGAGATCGGTTGTATGGTGAACGGGGCTGGCCTGGCGATGGCGACGATGGACATCATCAAGCACTTCGGCGGCGAGCCGGCCAACTTCCTCGACATCGGCGGCGGGGCCAAGGCGGAGCGGGTAGCGACCGCGCTGCGGCTCATCCTGGCCGACCCCAACGTCAAGGCGGTCCTCTTCAACATCTTCGGCGGCATCACCCGCTGCGACGAGGTCGCCCGGGGCATCCTGACCGCCCTGGAGGAGGTGAAGCCCGACGTCCCGATGGTCGCCCGGCTGGTGGGCACCAATGAGGAAGAAGGGCGACGGCTCTTGGAGGAATCGGGCTACTCGATGATCACCGCCACCACCCTGGCCGAGGCGGCGCAGAAGGCGGTGGAGGCGGCACGGAATACGTAGTACGCGGCAGGCAACACGTGGCACGCACCGTGATTCGTGATCCGTATTCCGTACTTCGTACAGGGAGGAACCGATGGCTATTTTGGTAGATAAAAACACCCGCCTTCTCGTCCAGGGGATCACCGGACGGGAGGGAGAGTTTCATTCGCGGCAGATGCTGGAGTACGGCACCCAGGTCGTCGCTGGGGTGACGCCGGGCAAGGGCGGGCAGTTCGCCTGCGACGGCCGCGTGCCAGTGTTCGACACCGTGGCTGAGGCGGTGGAGGCGACCGGCGCCAACACCTCGGTGATCTACGTACCGGCCCGCTTCGCGCCGGACGCCATCCTGGAAGCGGCCGACGCCGGGATCGGCCTCATCGTCTGCATCACCGAGGGAATCCCGGTGATGGATATGATCCAGGTGAAAGCGTATCTGGACCAGAAGGGGGCGCGGCTGATCGGCCCCAACTGTCCGGGTCTGCTGAGCCCCGGTCAGGCCAAGGTAGGGATTATGCCGGGCCACATCGCCACGCCGGGGCCGGTGGGCGTCGTCTCCCGCTCCGGCACGCTGACCTACGAGGTGGTCTACGCGCTGACGATGCGGGGCATCGGCCAATCCACCTGCGTCGGCATCGGCGGCGATCCCATCATCGGCACCCGCTTCGTCGACGTATTGGAGATGTTCGAGAACGACCCGCAGACGGAGCAGGTGGTGATGATCGGCGAGATCGGCGGCAACGACGAGGAGATCGCAGCGAAGTTCATCGCCGAGCGGATGACCAAGCCGGTGGTGGCCTTCATCGCCGGGCGGACCGCGCCGCCGGGCAAGCGGATGGGCCACGCCGGCGCGATCATCGAGGGGGGCACCGGCACCGCCGCCGAGAAGATCGCTGCCCTGGAGGCCGTCGGCGTGCGGGTGGCCGAACACCCGGAACAGATCGCCGAACTGATCGCCGAGATCCGTTCGTAGTGGAACTTCGCGGGAGCGGGGGGGACGTCCCCACGGGGGCGCCCCCTCGCCCGACCCGACGGCCATATCGGGGCCGCCGATTCGGTTGTGAGGAAAGCCTGTGGCAGGAGAGCGCGTCCTCATTATAGACGATAGTAAAGAGGTCCGGGACGTCGTGTGCGACGTCGTGCTCAAGCCGGGCGGTTACCAGATCCTCAGCACCGGCAACGGGGAAGAGGGGCTGCGGATGATCCTGGAGCAGCGGCCCGACCTCGTGCTGCTCGACGAACGGATGCCCGGGATGACTGGCCTGGAGGTTCTCCGGGCACTCAAAGAGCAGAACGTCCAGGTCCCGGTCATTTTTATGACCTCCTTCGGGTCAGAGGGGCTGGCGGTGGAGGCGTTCCGCTTGGGCGCTCGCGATTACTTGATCAAGCCCTTCGAGCCGGAGGAGATGGAACGGGCGATCGAGCGGGTGCTGATGGAGAAGCGGCTGCGGGCGGAGCGGGACGAGTTGATGCGCCGCCTCCAGGAGGCCAACCAGCGGCTGGAACGGCAGTTGCAGGAAATGCGCGCTCTCTATGCCATCGGCCGGTCGGTTACCTCTCAGTTGGACCTGGAAGTGGTCCTCACCCGCGTGGTCGAAGCGGCCGTCTTTCTGGCCCGTGCCGAGGAGGGGTTCCTCCTCCTCATCGAAGGGGAGGGGGAAGATCTGATCCTGCGGGCGGCGAAGAACCTGGACGACAACACGGTGCAGGAACTCCGGATGCGAGTGGAGGACTCGCTGGCCGGGGAGGTGGTGCGGACCGGAAAGCCCGTCGTCGTTGGAGAGGGGCCGTCCAAAGTGGTGACCGGTTACCTGGTGAACGCCCTCGCCTACATCCCCGTCCTCGCGCCCGACCGGAGGGTCATCGGGATGCTGGGGGTCACCAACCGGCAGGCGACCCGTTCCTTCAACGACCACGACGTCCAGTTGCTCTCTGCCCTCGCCGATTACGCCGCCATCGCGCTGGAGAACGCCCGCCTCTACGAGGAGGCGGAGACGGAGCGACGGAAACTGGCAGCGGTGCTCCAGGAGACGGCGGAGGGAGTCATCGTCCTGGACACCCGGCAGCGTATCCTCCTCTGCAACCCCACCGCCCGTCAGGCCCTGGACCTCCCCGACGACGTGATCGGACGACTGGCGGCCGAGGTTATCACGAACCGGTCGCTCCAGGAGGTGCTCCGCGCAGCCCCGAAACTGCGACGTACCCTGCGGACCGAAGTCGCCGTGAAGGACGGTCGGACCTTCAACGCCCAACTCAGCCCGGTCGAAGGGGTGGGGTTCGTCCTGATGATGCAGGACATCACCCATCTGAAGGAACTGGACCGCATCAAGTCGGAGTTCGTCTCCACCGTCTCCCACGACCTGCGCACGCCGTTGACGACCATCCTCGGATACGTGAGCCTTCTCGACCGCGTGGGGCCGCTGAACGAGCAGCAGCAGGAGTTCGTCCGGAAGATCCAGCGTAGCATCGAGAACATCACCAACCTGATCAGCGACCTGCTCGACCTGGGCCGGATCGAGGCGGGGTACGAACTGGAGATGGAGCCGCTCCACCTGGAGGACGTGATCGCGGAGGCGGTCGAAGCGCATCGACCGCTGGCGGCGGAGAAGCGACAGGAACTTCGGTGGGAGCGGCGGGAACTGCCGGCGATCACCGGGAACCCCCGACGGCTCCGCCAGGTGCTCGACAACCTGTTGGGCAACGCGATCAAGTACACCCAGGAGGGCGGGTGGATCGCGGTGGAGGCCTACGAAGAGAATCGCCACATCGTCGTCCGCGTCGCCGACAACGGGATCGGCATTCCGCTGGAGGACCAGCCCTACATCTTCGAGCGATTCTATCGCGTGCAATCGGAGGAGACGGAGGACATTCAAGGGACCGGCCTGGGGCTCACCATCGTCAAGTCGATCATCGAGCGGCACGGAGGCCGCGTGTGGGTGGAGAGCCAGCCTGGCGCCGGCACCACCTTCACCTTCGTGCTCCCGATCGCCGCGTGAGGTCGGTGGGGAACGGGTACACCACAGAGACGCAGAGAACACAGAGTTCCTTACACTGAGACTTCTCTGTGCTCTCTGTGTCTCTGTGGTATTTCATCCCCCACGTCCTCTGATCTATCAAGCGTCCCGTGAGGACTGAGCGAATGTTCGAGCAGTTATCCTTCTTCGCCTCACCCCGATCCGGACCGTGGACGGTGAGCCAGTTGGTGAGCCGCATCCGCGGAACGGTGGAGGCCGATCCCCTGTTGATGGATGTGTGGGTGGAGGGGGAGGTCTCCAACTTCCGCCAGGCCGTCTCCGGTCACTGTTACTTCACCCTGAAAGACGCCGGGGCCGAACTGCGCTGCGTGATGTGGCGGGACACGGCCCGGCGGCTGCCGACGCTGCCCGCGGACGGGGAACACGTGCTCGCCCACGGGCGGGTGGGGGTCTACGAGCAGCGGGGGGCGGTCCAACTGTATGTGGACAACCTGGAGCCAGCGGGCGTCGGGGCTCTCTACCTGGAGTTCGAGCGGCTGAAGGCACGTTTGGCCGCCGAAGGGCTGTTCGACGAGGCGCGCAAGCGCCCCCTCCCCCCCTTTCCCCGGCGCATCGGCGTGGTCACTTCCCCCACCGCCGCCGCGCTGCGGGACATCCTCAACGTGCTCAGCCGCCGCTACCCGCTGGCCGAGGTGATCCTTTCCCCCACGCTGGTCCAGGGGGAGGATGCCCCACCCCAGATCGTCGCCGCCATCGAGGCGCTGGACCGGCGGGAGGACATCGACGTGATCGTGGTGGCACGGGGAGGCGGCTCGCTGGAGGAGTTGTGGGCCTTCAACGATGAACGGGTCGCCCGGGCTGTGGCGAACGCCCGCAAGCCGGTGGTCTGCGGCGTGGGGCACGAGACGGACTTCAGCCTGGCCGATTTCGCCGCCGACCGGCGCGCGCCCACCCCGTCGGCCGCCGCCGAGATCGTCGTGCCCGACCAGGCGGAACTCCGCCGCCGCATCGCTGCCTTCTCCGCGCGCCTCGATGGCCTGCTGCGGGAGCAGCTGGTCGCGCATCGCCTGCGGCTCGACGAGCAGATCCGTTCCCTCCGCCACTTCTCACCCGCTGTCCGGCTCCTCCAGGCCCGCCAGCAGGTAGACGAACTGCTGAACCGCTTGCTCATCGCGCTGCAGCACGATCTCTCCATCCGGCGGGAGCGGCTCAGAGGGCTGGCCGGGCGGCTGGAGGGGGTTAGCCCGCTGGCGACGCTGGAGCGGGGCTACGCCATCGTCCGCCGCGCCGACGACGGGCAGGTGGTGCGGTCGGTGACCCAGGTGGCGGCTGGGGATGGGCTGCGGGTGCGGGTGAGCGATGGGGAGTTTGGGGCGCAGGTAGGTGGCGGTGGAGCAGGCGACGCCGGACCGGATCAACTCGGCGGTACCGCTGCCCGGCCCGTCGGCGGCCAACCGGGGGGTGAAGCACGGGGACCGGGTTCTCCCGGCCACGTTGGGGGTGGACGGGCAGTCGCACGTGGACGCGGCGGCGGCGATCGGCCCGGCAGATAGCGATACCGGCTGATCGAGGTGTGATGGGCGGGATCGTCTCCTCGGTTGCGCAGGGAAGCCTGGCGGAGCGGATCGGCCTCCGGCCTGGCGACGAACTTCTCGCTATCAACGACCAGCCCCTTCGGGACGTGATCGATGTGCGGTTCTACGGGGCCGAGGAGTACCTGACCCTTCGCGTCCGCCGGGGTGGTGAGGAGCGCACCCTCACAGCGCGCCGCCGGTATGACGAACCGCTGGGCCTGGAGTTCGCGCGCCCCACGTTCGACACCGACATCCGTCGCTGCAACAACCGGTGTGCGTTCTGCTTCGTCGCTCAGATGCCGCCGGGGCTGCGCCGCTCGCTCTACGTCAAGGACGACGACTACCGGTACTCCTTCCTCTTCGGCAACTACATCACGCTGACCAACCTGACCGAGGAGGACTGGGAGCGGATCGAGGAGCAGCACCTCAGCCCCCTCTACGTCTCGGTCCACGCCACCGATCCCGACCTACGCCGGCGGATCTTCCGCAACCCTCACGCGCCGGACGTGATGGCCCAACTCCGCCGCCTGGTGGAGATGGGGATCGAGGTCCACACCCAGATCGTCCTGGTCCCCGGCCTCAACGACGGTCCTCACCTGGATCGGTCCATCGCCGACCTGGCGACCCTCTACCCCGGCGTCCGCTCCGTCAGCGTGGTGCCCGTGGGGCTGACCAAGTACCACCGGGGCGGCCTGCGGGTGCACACGCTGGAGGAAGCCAGACGGGTCTTCGAGCAGGTAACCGGCTGGCAGGATCGGTTCCGGGCACGGCTTGGCGTGAACTTCGCCTACCTTTCCGACGAGTGGTACCTCCGGCTGGGTGAGCCGGTACCGCCGGTGGAGGCCTACGACGGGCTGGACCTGACGGAGAACGGAGTGGGGATGGTGGCTCGGTTTTTGAGTTCAGGGTTCAGGGTTCGGGGTTCGGAGTTCGGAACTTCGAGGTCCGGAACCGTTACCCTGGTGACCGGGACCCTCTTCGCACCGGTGCTACGGCAGGTGGTGGCGGGAAGGCCGGGGGCGGAGGTCGTGGCGGTGGAGAACCGGTTCTTCGGCGAGACGGTGACGGTGGCCGGGCTGTTGACCGGACGGGACGTGGTCGATCAACTGCGGGGACGCGACCTGGGAGAGGTGGTCCTCCTCCCCCCGGCGATGTTCGGCGGTCCGGAGGGACAGACACTGGACGAGATGCAGCCGGAGGAGATAGAACGGGCACTGGGAAGGCCCGTCCTTCTGATACAACCCGACTCCTATGGAAGCCCCGCCCGGGCCTGAACGGACGATCCCCTCGGGCGTACCATTATTCCCCTCTCGATCGATATAACCTTGTGAAAGGGGTCATCTTTCCCTCAGTTCTGTTTTCGGTGAGGAGGTGGCGAGATGATCAGGAGGGGTGTAGGTGTCGGTTTGCTGATCGTTGCGGTTCTCCTGGCTTCGGCGGGGATCGTCTCTGCTCAGGGGGACGAGCCGTTGCCCCCGTGTGAGGGGGAGAGCGTCTCCGGCACGGTCGTCGAGGTGGACGAGGCGACAGGGACGGTGACGGTTCAGACGGAGACCGGACTGTGCACGGTAACGCTGGCGGAGGACGGGATGGATCATCCCATTGCTTCCCTTCTAGGGGCCTTCTTCGGCGACGTGAGCATCGGCGACCTGGTGGAGGCCCTGGAGACGGTGCAGGGATGCGCCGTCGAGCAGGAAGGGGGCTGGCTGTGGAGCCCGTGTGAAGCAGAGGGGGCCGTGCCGGTGCGGGTGGTCGGCGAGAAGGAAGGCGCGTTCGTCGCCCTGATGGAGGACGGGACGGAGGTTGTGGTGACGGTTGAGGGCCCCGGGGCGGCCGAAGCGCTGAGCGATGCCCTGGAGACGCTCGCCGTCGAGTGGCGGCTGGACGGGGAGGGCAACGTGGTTCCGGTGAGCGAGGAGATCGCAGCCTACCACGAGGAGGGGATCGGCTTCGGCGTGCTGGTCAAACTGTACGCGATGGCAAGTGCCCTCCCCGACGTCACCGTCGACGATCTGGTCGCGGCGTTCCAGTCCGGTATGGGGATCGGGGAGATCTTCCACGAGTACGGCCGCCCCTCGGTGCTGGGCGTGGGCCACGCGGTGGGAAGGGGGCACTCTGGGGACCGACACAGCCCGCCGGATCACGCCGGGCCGCCCAGCGGTGAGGACCATCCGGGTCGAGGCCACGGATGGGGCCGGACGGATCATCCTGTCTGGGGATCGGACCATCCGGGCCGCGGACGGGGCCGAGATAAATGAAAGGCGTGAACAACAGGAAAGAACCCCGGCGACAGTCGCCGGGGTTCCTTTTTGAGACCCTTCGGTTTACCGGGTCGCCGCGAGCCCCACTATTCCTCCAGCATAATCATCACGGAGGTCCCCTCGTCCCCAGGGGAGATCATCAGGTTCAACGTCCGCCCTTCTTTGGTCCAGGTCTGGCTCACCATTCCCCCGAGATCGGTTTCATCCGACAACGTCCAGCCCTCGGTGGGCATCTGGTCTTTGTAGAACTGGGCCACCACGGACGCTTCGTCAGGGGTGGAGAAGGTGATCATCCCACCCATTACGGCCGTGTCCTGGGCGTTGGGGTAAGCGGGTACGTCCTCCGGCAGGCCAGTGGGCGCGCCCTCCGGGGGCTCGATGATGATCGGTGCGTTGATGGCGTAGACCTCGTAGATGTACTGTCCTTCTCCTTGCTGGTCGTTCTGCGTGCCCTTCCATTTCAGAATGAAGCGGACAACGAAGGTGGGCAGGTCACCCTCATCGGCGACCCAGACTTCGGATTGGAGGTCGGTGATCTCTCCCCCGGAGAGGGCCGCAGCCTCGAGGGGGGAGAGGTGGAGGACGTAGTGGCGGGTGTTGATGCCGTTGACCGTCTCCCGGCCGACGAACTCTTTCTCCGTATCGAAGTACGTAGCGGGATCGGTGAAGGCCTCCTCTCCGAACTGATCGGCGAGTTCCTCCGGGTCCTGCTCGGTCTGGATGCACGACCCATTGAAGCACGACCAAGCCTTGTCGCCGATCTGGACGAACTCTATCGCCCCCTCTTCCTGTGCCGAGGTGATGACGATCCGCTGGGCCGGAGGCTCCTTCGTCGCCTCCTGCTCGATGACCATCTGCTCAGACTCTCCGTTCTCTGCAGTCCACTGCCAAGTGATCCGGACACGGTAGCTGTTCAGGCTCTTCAACGCCCCCGGAGCCACTTCCGGCTCAGCCTCTTCCTCGGTGGCTGGCGGCTGTTCGGTGACCTCGACGGTCTCTTCCTGCTCGCCTCCCGACGGTTGTTCCGTCGGGCCTCCAGCGCTGCCCAGTGAGCAGGCCAGCGAAGCCAACAGCAAGAGCACGCCGACGATCCATATGTATCGCTTTTTCATTTCCCTATCACTCCTTCCTTGAGCCACTTGTAGTAATTGCCGGGCGTGTTTCTCCCGGCAATTTCCAGTGTAACACGGAAATGGGAACTTGACAACCTAACTGTAGATCCGATTCCAGTCGGGGAGGGTTTTCAGGGCTACCACCAGGCCACCCAGGGTGCCCAGCGCAATGGTCGGAAGAGGAGCGCCAAACGCCCACAGCAAAGGGCCGACGGTCAGCATCACGAAGATGGTGGACCGCGCCCGATGCACGTGCAGCAGGCCGACCAGGACGAACCAGAGGATCACCACAACGACCCCCGCCTCCAGCGCGACCAGGGGGTGCAGGCCGAAGAGGGAACCGGCGAGGGTCGTGAGGCCGATCCCCCCACCGAAGCGAATGAACACGGACCAGTTGTGGCCGATGATGGCCATCACCCCGGCGAGGACCGCAGCCCACGGGTCGTTGGTCCACAGCGCCGCGGCGACCACGGCCCCCATCCCCAGAAGAAGGTCCACCACCCCGGTCAGCACCCCGGCCCAAAGACCGGCCGCCCGGGAGACGTTCAACCCACCGGTGTGCCCGCTGCCGTGTTCTCGCACATCCACGCCCCGCGCTAGGCGGGCTACGATCACGCCTGTCGGGATTGAACCCAGGAGATAACCCAGGATACCCGCGCCGATCCATTCGACCATCGGCCCACTCCTCTTAGGAAAGGTTGTGTTAGACCACAGAGGCGCGGAGGGCGCAGGGGTGCCTCAAAATATCTCTGCGCCCTCTGCGCCTCTGCGGTGAATTCCACGAAGTGGCAGTCTGTCTTGTGCAGGTTGGGCGACTCAGCAGCGGACCCTCAGCCGTTGAGGGAGGATCTCGAACTCCAGATGGTGCCCGGCGGTGCAGAGCACCTCACCGTCGGCGTGGGCGACCAGGTCGTCCTCCGAGGAGATGACCACCCGCCGGGCCTGCGCCATCGTCACCGCCCTGTGGTCGACGTGGCTTCCCTTTAAGAAGCGGGGGACAAGGCGGAGCATCTCCAACCGTCCCACCTCACCTGCAATGCACAGGTCGAAGAGGCCATCGTCGGGCCGGGCGTCGGGGGTGACGAGGAAACTGCCGCCCTCCCGCGGGCCGTTGGCGACGCAGATCATCAGCGCCGGGAAATCCATTCGCTGGTCGTCGAACTCGATGGTGACGTGCGGGGCCTTGTAGTAGATGAAGATCGTCTTGAGGACGACCGGCAGGTAGAGGGCCATCCCGCGCAGCCGCTTGACCCTCCGCGCTCGCTCGGTCACGACGCCGTCGAACCCCACCCCGACGGTGTTGTCGAAGTAGCGGGCGGCGTCGCCGTCCAGGACGACCCGCCCCACATCCACCACCCGCACCCGGCCGCGGGCCAGCCGACGACACGCCCCCGGCAGGTCGGGTGGGACCCCCACCGTGTGGGCGAAGTCGCTGCCGGAGCCGATGGGGATGATCCCCAGGGTACCTGTCATCCCCCTGTCCGCGGCCGCCATCAGGCCGTTGACCACCTCGTGGGTCGTGCCGTCGCCGCCTGCCGCGACGACGGTCTCGAACCCCTCGGCCACCGCCCGCTCCGCCAACTCCGCCGCGTGCCACGGCCCGGCGGTCCGGGCCAGGTCGAACTCGATCCCCTCCGTCGCCAGGAGCCGCCGCACCTCCGGCTCCACCCTCGCCGCATACCCCCGACCGGCGATCGGGTTCAGGATCACTTTGACAGGCCCCAACCTCTTCCCTCCTCAAGCAATAACACCACCGAGGCGCAGAGGACACAGAGGAATCCCCAAAAACAATAACACCACGGAGACGCAGAGGACACAGGGGAGCCTCAAGAACAGTTAGAAGAACTCCGTGCCTCTGTGTCTCGGTGGTGGGTTACTTCTCCCGCTTCTCCAGACGCCGGTTGAACTCCCGCAACCGTGCCAGCACGCGGGCGTGGACGGTCCCTTCGGGGAACTGACCCTCCTCGTCCCGTTCCCCTGCGGGGACGCCGGTGAGGATCTCGATCCCTTCGTCCACCGTGGCGACGGGGTAGATGTGGAACTTCCCCTCGGCGACCGCTTCCACCACCTCGGTCCGCAGCATCAGGTTGCGGACGTTGGTCTGGGGGATGATGACCCCCTGATCGCCGGTCAGGCCCTGCCGCTTGCACGTCTCGAAGAACCCTTCGATCTTGTGGGTGACCCCGCCCACTGGCTGGACCCGGCCGTGCTGGTCCACGGAGCCGGTGACGGCGATCCCCTGGCGGATCGGGAGGTCGGCCAGGCTGGAGAGGAGGGCGTACAGTTCCGCCAGCGACGCGCTGTCGCCTCGGATCTCGTCGTAGGTCTGCTCGAAACTGAGGCTGGCGGAGAGGGTCAGGGCCTGCTCCAGCGCGTACTGCCCTCCCAGGTAGGCGGCCAGCGTCAGCACGCCCTTGCCGTGGGTGGGGCCGCTCAGTTTTACCTCCCGCTGGATGTCCACCACACCGCCCCGGCCCACGTAGGTGCGGGCCGTGATGCGGATGGGGCGGCCGAAGACGTAGCCCCCCACCACGTTGAGGGCCAGTCCGTTGACCTGCCCCACCGCCTCTCCCTCGGTGGCGATGAGGACCATCCCCTCAGCGACCGCCCGCCGGACCTCCTCCTCCAGCCGGTTGGCCCGATAGATCCCCTCGACGATCGCCCGCTCGACGTCCTCTCCCGTCACCACCTCTCGCCCCGCCACTCCGGCCCAGTAGTTCGCCTCCCGTAGGAGATTGGCGATCTCCCCGAAACGGACGGAGAGCCGGTTCTGGTCCGCCGCCAACCGGGAGCCGTACTCCACCGTCCGCGCCACGCCGGTTCGGTCGAACGGACGTAGCCCCTCCTCCTCGCAACGGGCGCGGATGAAGAGGGCGTAGAGGTGTTCGTTCTCCGGGGTGCGGTCCATATCTGTGGAGAAGTCGGCGCGGACCTTGAACAGTTCCCGGAAATCCTCGTCGCTGTTGTAGAGGAAGTAGTAGAGGCCCGGGCTACCCACCAGCACCACCTTCACGTCCAGCGGAATCGGTTCGGGATCGAGGGAGACGGTAGAGATCAGCGCTTCCCCTTGTTCTTCCAGGCAGATCTGCCCGTCGCTCAGGGCCCGTTTGAGGGCTCCCCACGCGCGGGGATCGGCCAGGACGTCCCGTGCCCGCAGCACCAGGTACCCGCCGTTGGCTCGATGGAGGGCCCCCGCCTTGAGCATCGTGAAGTCGGTCGTCGCCGCGCCCATCCGCACCTCGTGCTCGATCCGGCCGATCAGGTTGGCGTAGGTGGGGTGCGGCTCCACGACGACCGGCGCCCCCTCCCGATCGCTGTTGTCCACCAGCAGGTTGACCAGGTATCGCCGAAACGGACCGGCTGGTGAGGGACCAACCTCCTCTGGGGAGGGTTTCCCTTCCTTGAACTCCTCTACCCGCGCCACGACGTCCGAACGGACTTCCTCCAGATACTCTCCGACTTCCGGGAACTCTCTGTACCGTTCCTTCAGTCCGTCCACCGCGTGCCGCACCACGTAGTCCGCCACCTCCCGGTCGAGCCGCTGAAGGGCCTCCTGGGCTTCCCGCTCCTGTCCCCGCAACTGGCTGAGCGTCTCCTCGGCGATGGCAGCCAGTTCCCTGTGGACCTCCTTCAGCCGTTCCTGTTCCTCAGGGGGCAGTTGGGCCACCGCCTCCGGAGGGACGGGGCGGCCGTCCTTCACCGGTACCAGCGCCAGGCCGGAGGCGGTGCGGAGGACGGCGAACCCGCGGGCGCGGGCTTGTTCGTCTAGATCTTTCAGCAACCGGTCCTGCGCTTCCTGAAACGCCTGCTCGATCCGCCGCCGGTCCTCCCGGTAGGCCTCTCCCTCGAAGGCCCGGGGGATGGCCCGGCGCAGTTGGCGGACCAGGTCGGCCATATCCTGCTGGAACCGAGCGCCGACCCCGGGCGGCAGCCGGATGGCGCGGGGCTGGCGGGGCTGGCGGAAATTGTGCACGTAGACCCAGTCGTCGGGGGTGGGCTCCCGGGCCGCCCGCTGGGCCAGGAACCGTTGGATGGTGGTCGTTCGCCCCGTCCCTTCGGGCCCGAGGACGAAGATGTTGTACCCCGGCCCCTTCATCTCCAAGCCGAACTCGATGGCGCGCGTGGCCCGGGGTTGGCCGATGATGTCGGAGACCAGCGGGAGATCGGCCGTGGTCTCGAAAGAAAAACTCGCCGGATCGCACACGCGGCGGAGTTGCTCGGGGATCAGTTCTGTTGGCATCGTTCCTCCTCCTGGGAGGCATCATCTACCACAGAGACACAGAGGACACAGAGGTTCCTCACGAAAAGGGTGCTCTCTGTGCCCTCTGAGTCCTTGTGGTTTTACTGCCCCAGGTGCATCGGCATCACTACGTAGGTGAAGTCTTCCTCTCCCTTTGGCCGGATCACGCCGGGGCGGGAAGGGGAAATGGTGTCCAGGGCGACCTGGGGGCTGTCGATCACGGAGAGGACGTCGATGAGGTAACGGACGTTGAAGGCGATGTCGATCGGCTTGCCCTCGATCGTTGCCTCCAGTTCGGTCGCATCATTCCCGGTCTCGGCGGAACTGGCGGAGACGACGAGGCGGCCCGACTCCGGGTGAACGTGTAACTGGGTAATGTCGGCCCCCTCGCGGGCGAAGATTTGCGCCGTTCGACAGGCCTTCAGCAGGTCGGTGGTGCCGACGACTGTGCGCGTCGTTCGCTCACGGGGGATAATCTGTTCGTAATCGGGAAAATCGCCAGGAATCAACTGGGAGACCAGCACCACGTCGGTCAATTGGAAGAGAATGCGGTTCTGGTCCGGTGTGACGGTCACCAGGATGGGGTTTTCCTCCTCCGCGCTGATGCGGGCCAGTTCCACCATCGCCCGCGCTGGGACGATGACGCTGAACGGCTCGGAGATCGGCTCGGCGATGGGCGCCGAGCGGACCGACAGCCGGTATCCGTCGGCTGCCGCCAGCGTCAGCCGGTCCCCCTCCAAGCGGAACAGGACGCCTGTGAGGATTGGCCGGGCGTCGTCGGTGGCGGCGGCGAAGGCCACCTGGCCGATGGCCTTGCGCAGGACCTCCGGATCCAGCCGTACCCCTCCTTCTCCTTCCGGAACGGGCACAGGGGGAAACTCCACCGCGTCCATCCCTTTGATGTTGGCCTCGCTGCGGCCGCAGCGGAGGTTGAGGGTCATCGTCCGCACGGCCGCCTCCATATCCACTCGCTCCGGCGGGAAAGTGGAGACCAGATCGATGAGCGTCCGGGCTGGCACGGCGATAGCGCCTTCCTCCTCGACTTTGGCTCCGATCCAGCAGTTGATGCCGATCTCCAGGTTGGTGGCGGAGAGACGCAGCCGGCCCTCGTCGGTGCTCAACAGGATGTGGCTGAGGATGGGGAGGGTGGATCGGGGCGAGGTCGCCCGCCCGACGACGCTCAGCCCCTTGGCAAGATTCTCCTGCAGACAGGAAACCTTCATCGGCGCCCTCCTTGGCAGTTACAACGGGGTCTCTGCGCAGAGTATACACCAATCCGAGGGGGCGGACAAGCCCGCGCGCTGGAGGGGGTGTGCTTCAGTTTGGGAACCTCCCCCCCACCCGGCCCGCGATGGCGGGCCCCCTTCCCCCACCTGTGGGGGAGAGGGGTGAGGGCGTCCAGGCTTTTCTCAATCCGCCCCTATCCTGAAGCACACCCGTCACACAATCTAACTTGACAATCATGCCCGATGTGATAAGATGAATCCAGAGGTACAGTTTCGACAAGGAGAAAAGGAGGCAGAGCGGTGACTCGAAAGCGGGTGGTGCTGGTGGTGTGCGGTGTGGGGCTGGTCGTCGGGTTGCTGGCGGCGGGGTGTACACTTCCAGCGGCGCCGGACGTGACCCCCACGCCTTCGCAGCAGGAGATCGAGGAAGCGGGGATGGCGCAGATGGCGACGGAGATGGCACAGGAGGGGACGGGGCAGCAGGAGTCGGCGCTGCCGACGCCGACGGTGCAGGTGGCGACGCCGGTGCCGACGCCGACCCCGATGCCGACCGTTCCTCCCACGGTCCCGCCGACCCCGGCGCCGACCACGCCGCCCCCCTCCCAACCGACCGAAACCCCGACAGCCCCCACGCAGGAGCAGGTGTACATCGTTCGGCCGGGGGATACCCTCTACAGCATCGCCCGTCGGTACGGCGTGCGGCTGGAGGACCTGGCCGCCCACAACGGTATCATCAACCCTAACCTGATCTACGTGGGGCAGCAGATCCGGATCCCCGCCGGCTCCGTCGTCTCGCCGCCGACGGAGCAACCCGTGGGTGAGGAGCGCATCTACATCGTTCAGCCGGGGGACCGGCTGTTCCGCATCGCACTTCGGTACAATATGAATTACATTTACCTTGCCGCATACAACGGAATTACGAACCCCAATCTCATCTATCCGGGTCAGGTGATCCGCATTCCGCCTGTCCCGTAGTTCTGCTTTGCCTCTCCGCGGGGGGACGGCGACCTTCTGCCGTCCCCCTACCTTATCACCAATGATCACCAGTCTCCGCAACGAGAAGGTCCGGTTGGTCCGTGCCCTTCAGACCCGCCGCAAGGCGCGCCTGCGGGAAGGATGCCTCGTGGTCGAGGGGGTTCGGCTGGGGGAAGAGGCTCTCCGGGCGGGGGTGCTTCCGCGTTTCGTCCTGCACACCGCAGCGTCCCGGGCGAACGAGAGGGCCACCGCGCTCATCACCGCCTGGACGGAGAAGGGCGTCCCATGCTACGAGGTCAGCGCTGAGGTAATGGAGGCTTGCTCGGCCACGGAGACCCCGCCGGGGGTGCTGGCTGTGGTGCCGATCCCCTCCACGCCCCCTCCTGCCGAGCCGACTTTCGTCCTGGTTCTGGATCGGGTGCGGGATCCGGGCAACCTGGGGACGATCCTGCGCACGGCGCTGGCGGCTGGGGTGGACTGGGTGGTGCTGGCCCCTGGGACGGTGGACCCGACCAACCCGAAGGTGGTGCGGGCGGGAGCGGGCGCGCACTTCCGGCTTCCATTCGCCCGTTTGGGATGGAAGGCGATCGGCCGGGCGGTGGCCGGGTACCGGATCTACCTGGCGGCCGCGCGGGGTGAGCGCCCCTACACGGAGGTGGATTGGTCGGGCCGGGTCGCGCTCGTCGTCGGCGGGGAGGCGGCCGGGGCGGGGGAGCAGGCCCGCGCCCTGGCGGAGACCACCGTCTTCATCCCGATGGCCCCCGGCGTCGAATCGCTGAACGTGGCCGTAGCCACCGGGGTGCTGCTCTTCGAGGCCGCGAGGCAGAGGGGGGCCTATGCTGGGGAAACCGCCGCGTCGCACGAAACTGATGTGCGGGGGCGGTGACATCGGCTTCAGCCTCACGCCGACCCTCATCCTCGACGACGATATCCGGCAGTCCCCTCTCCACCTCCCGCAGTCGGGGGTACAGGCACGCCGCCAGTAGGAACAAGCCCCCCATCCTCAGTACGCGATCAGGCGCTCGGGGGAAAGGGACACGGGTCCGGCCGCCACCACAGACGATCGGGGAGCGGGCGTCCAGGGGCGCAGAGGGAAGGGTCCTCTCTTCTTCCCTCCCCTTTCCACTGACGGTCGTACTTTATGTCCCCCTCCGCGGGGGGGTTTAACAACCCCTGTGCCTGTCATTCTCTCTCCCCATCAGGGGGCAGCCAGTAGTAGTGGGCGATCCTGCAGTATTCCCGGAAGCCGAGGCGCTGGTAGATGGGGAAGCCCATTTTGCTGGCGTGCAAGATGCCGACGCGGTACCCCTCGGCTCGCGCCTCCAGCAAGGGCATCAGGGTGACGGCAGCGCCGATCCCCTTACGTCGGGCCTCGGGGATGGTGGCCACGCTGTAGATGCCCGCCACGCCAGCGCCCAGGAACATGGCGGCCGTAGCCACCGCCCTCCCCTCCAGCCACCCGATGTAGAAGCGCAGGGTCGGATCGCGGTTGAGCCCCAGGCTGGAGATGCAATC
>DROW01000100.1 GCA_011388675.1 Chloroflexota bacterium
CAGCGCTCCGGCGGCCAGGAGGCCCTGGTGCCAGGCGGGCGACAGGGCACGGGAGAGCGGGGCCAGAGCACCGCGGCCGGAAAGCAACCCGCCCAGTTCTTCCAGGAAAACGGGGAGGGTGGGGGGGGTGCTGGTGGCGAAACTGTGGAACCCCGCGGTCACGGGAAGGGCCCACAGGGCCCAGAGGGCGGCCGGGAGGAAGGGGAGCCCCAACCAGAGGAGGGATCGGCTGGAAACGGGAGCGTTGTCCCCTCTCCGGCGGATGGGGTGGGGGCCTCTCAGGACGAAGACCGCCCCCACGGCCCCGAGGAGGGGGAAGAGGGAGAAGTAGTGGGTCAAGAGGGCGGCCGATCCAGCCAGTACCCAGAGGAGGGGACGGCGTGCGGTCAGCCCCAGCAGCGCCACGAGCACCAGGAACGTCCACAGCGGATACATTCGGGCGTCCCGGGCGTACTCCAGCCACGTGGGGTGGAGGGCCAGGAGGAGGGGCACGGCCCAGGCCTGCCTCAGGCCGGATCGCCGACCCAGTGTCGCCGCGGCGGCCAGCGCGAGAAGGGCAGCGGCCACGCTGGGGAAGCGCAGAAGGAACTCCAGGGGGGCGGAAGGTTCCGCGCTCCCCGACAGGCCTGGCGCGTAGGGCTGGGCCCCCGTGACCGCACTCCATCCTTTCAGGAGCAGGAGGTAGAGGGGGGGGTAGGGTTGGGCGGTCCGCAGGAGGTGCAGCAGGCCGCCTGTGGAGTAGTTGAGGGCCAGGTCGGCGTTGAAGATCTCGTCGTACCAGAAACTGGCCGTTCCCAATCCCCGCAGCCCAGCGGCCCAGAAGGCGAGCAGGGCGAGGAGAACCCTGGCGTGCTGTCCCCAGGCACGTCGATTACGCATCCCCCCAGATCTCCTCGGCGCACGCCAGGAGGGCCTTCTTCCGCTCCGGCGGGGTCTTCTTCGCATCCAGATACCGTTCCAGGAGTTGCCGGGGGGTCATCTCCTCCGGGGCCAGGTTCCCCAGTCGCACCCGCGCCGTCCGCTCCACTTCTCGGCCGATTCCACCGACGAAGGCGGCCTCCTTCAGAAGGGCCCGGATCTGTCGATCGCGCAGCAACGGTTCCTGCTCCGCCTCCAGCCGGAGGATCACGCGCACGACGGCGTCCCGCACGTCGCGGGCCGCTATCGCCCGCTCCAGCGCGGCGAGGGGATCCTCCGCCCCGCGCACGTCCGCCTCGATGGTGACGAAGCGACGGGCGTTGACCTCCACGAACTGCCAGGTCGTCTCCCCCCGGGCCAGTTCCACCCAGCAGAACCCCTTCGGCTCCTTCTCCTCCCCGAAGTCGATCCGCTCCAGGCTGCCGGAATAGACGATCGGGGGGTATCCATCGTCGTTGAGGCTCTGATGCTTGTGGATGTGGCCCAGCGCTACGTAGTCCCACGCCGGGTCCGCAAGGGCCGACCTGAGGATGACGGCGTCCCGTCCGATCATCACGCTCCGTTCGGAGCCGAAGACGGCGTCGGAGACGGTGAGGTGGGCGACCAGCACGGCAGGGATCTCGGGGTCCAGTTGAGCGGCCATACTGCGCACGTTCTCGGTGACGATCCGCTGGAGGGCCCGATCCAGTTCCTCGATGGGCAGCCCCTGGTAATCCTCGTGGACCAGGAGGCGCTGGCGGACCGGATAGGGGACGGTGGCGACCTGCACCGGTCCCCGACGGGTCTCGATCCGGTGGACCTGCTCGGTTCGCCCCACGGTCACGTTCGGCACGTCCAGCGTGTGGAAGATATCCACGCTGGAGGCCCGCTGGGGCATCGTGGGGAGGTCGTGGTTCCCCACCAGCAGGAGGATGGGGATGTCGGCGTCGGTCAGCCGCTTGATCCGACGGGCGAAGGCCCGCTGGTAGGTGGGGTTAGGGTCCCGGGTCTTGTAGGCGTCCCCGGCGAAGACCACCAGGTCCGCCTCGTGCTCGATGGCGTAGTCGACCACCTCATCGAGGCGAAGCAGGAAGTCCAACACTCGCTGATTGACCCCGGTTCGGGGGTCCAGTCGGCCGTAGTTCTCCACGCCGATGTGGAGGTCGGCGAAGTGAAGCAAGTGGATCTTTCCCATCCTTCCTCCCGTTCAGCCGTATCGCTCCAGCAGGGTCCGAATCGACATCCACACCTCGGTTCGTCGAAGGCGGTGGGGAGGATGACGGCGCGCGCTGATCGGGTTGAACGCCCACATCAGGACCCAGGCGTACAGGTTCTCCCAGAACTCCCCGAACCGCCCCAGCGGCCCCCGGTGAGGGAAGACGTCGAAGCCCAGCCGCTTCAGCAACCGGGCTCCCCCGCTGTCTTCTGCGGAGGCAAGCAGGGCCGATACCCCGACGAGGGCGCGTACCCGTTCCCCGTGAGAGCCCTCCCGTATCCACGAGGCGAGCCGTCGGAGGGTGAAGAGAAGCCGCCGACGGATGTCCACCGCCCAGGGGAGGTCCGGCCCCCCGGGGGGCATCGGCGGGACGTGCTCGTTCCACACGTGGAGGTACAGCACCGGCTCCCCCCGCCGGACGGCCGTGCCGTCGGAGAGATGGTTTCCGTGGGGAGCCCGCTTCCACTGAAGGCGAAAAATGCAGGCTTCCTCGTCGCAGAACTCGAAGATCCCGTTGAGGCGGCGGATTAGACCGTCGAACCGCTGGATCAGGATGCGCATAGGCGATGCCTTATGAAAGCCCTTCGGGGGATATGCTATGCCACGACCTTCGTTTTGTCAACTCGTCTCCTCCGGCCGTTCCTACACCCCTCGTCGCGTCGAGGGGTGCGTTTTGCGCAGCACCTCATCCCTCCCCCGGCGGCGAAGCCGCTGAGGCCCTGGGGGGGCGTGTTGCAGCCCCCTCTGCGCCGTGGTATAATCCAGGTGCGGCCCCTCCTGGCGGGGTAGGCCTTCCGTCGTTGGGCCGAAGAGCATATGAAAGAGATGATAAGGAGACCGCGGCTCTCGCGATCGGCACAGGGTGGTCTGCGCTCCCTGGTGGAGCGGTTCAGGGCGTGGGTTTCGCGCCGGGTCGGCCCTCTGGGAGGGCGGGAGCGGGTGGACTGGGTGGCCTATCGTCCGTTGTTCGCCCGGGTGACGGCCCATCTCAGCATCATTGCACTGGTCCTGACTGCGGTCTTCCTCGGCAGCGCGCAGTCGGCGGGGAAGGTGCTCGGAGCGGAGACCACTTTCCGGCCGGCCTTTTCCCCTGTCTCGACCCCCTCTCCCTCTCCTCAGGCCATCGCCTGGCGGCCCTCCCCCCCGATCGTGCTGAGCCGGCAGGCCCAGATCCACACCGTTTACCCGGATCGTCCCCGCACTACGGTCATTACCTACACCGTTCAGCCAGGGGACACCATCTTCGGCATCGCTCAGAAGTTCGGCCTGACCCCGCACACGATCTACTGGGCCAATTCCGATGTCCTTCACGACAACCCGCATCTGCTCTGGCCGGGGATGGTGCTCAACATCCTCCCCGTCAACGGCGTGTACCACACCGTGGAGGCGGGGGAGACGGTGGCCTCCATCGCCGAGAAGTACAACGTGGACCCGGAGGTGATCTACAACGAGTGGAACGATCTGGAGCGAGGACAGCCCCTGGAGCCTGGTATGAAACTGGTCATCCCGGGCGGAACGCGGGAGTTCCTGGTTTGGCAACTGCCCAAGTACAGCAACCTGCGGGGTGCTGCGGCTGTTGGATCGGGAGTGTGTGCTCTCCCGTCGATCGGGCTACGGGGGAATGGGTGGTTTATCTGGCCCACCGACGGTCGGCGCATCTCTGGGTGGACCTTCCACGATCCCCGCAATCCGCCCCACGCTGGGATCGACATCGGCCTGCGGACCGGCGATCCCGTCTATGCTGCCGACAACGGCGTTGTCGCCTATGCCGGATGGAACGACTGGGGGTATGGCTATCTCATCGTCCTCGACCACGGCAACGGTTTCCAGACCTACTACGCTCACCTGAGCGCCATCTGGGTCGTCTGCGGGCAGTCGGTGTACCAGGGGACGCCTATCGGGGCTGGAGGCTCTACCGGTCGCTCCACCGGCCCGCACCTGCACTTCGAGATCCGGTACGAAGGGGCGCCGCAGGACCCGCTGTACTACCTTCCTTAGCCTCTCGGTTCCCAGCGGCGGTGGGCCCTCGTCCTTGCCCTGCCTGGAGGTTCGACTGCTCTTACGGTGCGCTCACCGGACGAGCCCCAACGCTGCGGGCAGGTCGGCCGGGGAGGGGAGGACCAAATGGGCGCCGGCCCGCTCCAGTTCCGGTCGCTCGCCGAAGCCGCAGAGAACCGCCACCGCCCACGCCCCGGCACGGCGGGCAGCGCGGATGTCCACCGTCGTATCCCCCACCATCGCGCATCGCTCGGGCGGCAGGTCCAGCGTCTGAGCGGCGTGGAGGATGGGAGCGGGGTGTGGCTTTAGCCGCCACGTCGATTCCCGGGTGACCACGACGTCGAACAGCGGAGCGAGGTCGAATTGGTCTAAGAACGCTTTCGCGTCCCGACGACCACGCGTGGTCACGACCCCCAGTCTGTACCGGCGGGCGAGGAGGCGGAGCGCATCATCGACCCCGGGCACTAAGCGGAAGTTGGAGGGGGTGCGAAGTCCCCGCCAACGGCGGAGCCGATCGGTCAGGCCAGCGAGCGGCGCGTCCAGCCCCAGGACGTCCAGGAAGGTCACCAGGAAGTTCCCCGGCGTCTCGGATGCCATCACCAGCCGACGGGCGGTCCTATGGGGATCGCGGATTCGCAGCCGGGACAGATGTCGGGCCAGGGCGTCTACCGCCTGGTCGTCGGAATCCAACAGCGTTCCGTCGAGGTCGAACAGCAGGGCTTCAACGGATAGCGGATCGATCATTCGCGGGCGGAACAACGCCGACAGACCGGTCCCTTCTGAGGACCGCGGGGTTCAAACAGGCCAGCGCAACAGCCAGAACAGCCAACCCAGGAGGCGGAGGATGAACCGCTGCTGAGGGTTGGGGTTCTCCAGGATCTGCAGGCCCTCCCGATAGGTCTGCAGCCCCCCGCGTCGGTCTCCCGCCTTCCACATTTGGATGCCGAGGGCGATGAGGGTCTCCCCCTCCCGTTGTCGATCCCCCAGTTCTGCGAAAATGTCGGCCGCCCGACGCAGGTACTCCTGCGCCCGGAGCCGATCCCCTTTGGTGGCCAGCAGGCCGCCCAGGTTGCCCAGCGTCTGCGCCTCGCGGCTGCGGTCGCCCAGGCGGGCGAACGTCCTCTGTGCTTCCTCCAGCGCCGTCCGCGCCTGGTCCCACTGGTGGAGCATCCGGTAGGTAACCCCCAGGTTGTTCAGCATCTCGGCCGCCTCTGCCAGATTCCCCTCGGCGGCGAATAACTCCTGGGCCTGGCCGAACCGCTCCGCCGCCTCCTCGTACAGCCCCTCTTCGAAGAGGCGCAGTCCTTCAGCCTTCAATGCTTCGGCGTCTGTCCTTTCTTCCATAACCCCCGTGCCCCTCGCATCACGCATCACGCCTCACGCCTCACGCCTCACGCATCACGCCTCACGCATCACGCCTCACGCCTCACGTCCCCCGCCTCAATACGTGATCTCCAACAGCCCCTCGGCGATCGTCCGCAGCGCGCTCGCCGGCATCTCGGCCAGGCGCATAGCCACTTCGATGTACTGCCGGTTGACCGGCTTGACGACGAATTCCTGGATCTCCCTGGGCAGTTCCCGGAAGGCCTTGATCCGTTCCTGCTCCCGCTCCCATTCTCCCAGCAGGCTGTATTCCTCGCTCAGGAAGTAGGAGAACGGGCGGTTCAACGCCCTGGCGATGGTCTCCAGTTCCACGACCGGGATAGGCCGCTCGCCGCGCTCGTAGGAGGCGATGCGGCGGGGAGAACAACCTACAGCCTGTGCCAGTTCTTTCCGGGATTTGCCCTCCTCCTCCCGGGCTTTGCGCAGGAGCGCGCCGATAATGCGATGGCGGAGTTGGATGGCCCCCTCCGCCGGGGGGAGGTCTTCCTCTGGCAGGAGTTCCGGCGTCGGGTCCAGGAAATGGCTCAGTGGGGTCTGGAGGAAGCGTGCCAGGATCTCCAGTTCGGGAAGGGAGATCGGCTTGCGCCCTTCTTCGTAAGCGGTGAGGGTGCTCGTTGAGACCCCCAGCACGGTGGCGCACTCTCGCTTCGTCCTCCCCGCACGGAGACGGGCGTCCCGCAGCAGGACGCCGATGATCCGGTTGCGCAGGAGGATCGCTTCTTGATCGGCCATCTTGTCCCCTCCTTGGCCTGCGGCCCGTTCCACCGAGCGGTGAAACGCAGTTTGCAGGGGTATTATAGCACAAGGGAAGGTTGACCACAAAATCCCCTTGGGGTATACTCTCGTTGCCTTTCACCGCCGCGATCAGCAATCCGCAACCTGCAATCACCAGATTGGGAGGGAAGGTAGGTTATGGAAAAGACATTCCCCGGGCGAGGCCGGGTGGCCGTGCTGCGGACCCGGCCGGAGACGGTTTTGGAGGACTACGCCCGGCTGATGGAACTGGCCGGCTTTCGCGAGGCCCTGCCGCGGGACAAAGAGACCATCCTCAAGATCAACATCTCCTGGCAGACCTGGTATCCCGCCTGCTCGACGACGCCGTGGCAACTGGAGGGGGTGATCCGGGCGTTGCTGGCAGCAGGGTACCGCGACCTCATCGCCGCTCACAACAACACCGTCGTGGTGGATGCCTACGTGGGCGAGCGGAACAACAAGCACCTCTACGTGGTGGAAAAGTACGGCCTCCGCAACGTCCACCTCTACGAGCCCCAGTATCGATGGGTCCGCTATGAGCCCCCGCAGCCTTTCCTGGTCCTGGATAAGATCTATCCGGAAGGGGTTTACATTCCGGAGATTCTCATTGGACGAAACATCATTCAACTTCCCACGGTGAAATGCGTCCACCCCGACACAGAGATCGTGCAGGCGGACGGGAGCCTGGTGCGGGCTGGCGACTTTGTGGAGACTCACCTGCGGTCGGGGAAGGCCCTCTTCATCGACGAGGATGGCGATGTCCGCGTGCTGGCCAGAGAGTCCCTGGTGAGCCTGGACGGGGGAGGGAGGGTGGTGCGGCAACCGACCCGATGGGTCTGGCGCACGCCGCTGAACGGTCAGAAACTGTGGCGTGTCCGTACCCGGACGGGCCGTGAGGTGATCGTCTCCGCCGTTCATCCCTTCCTCACGCCAGCGGGGTGGAAGAAGGCTTCCGATCTTCGGGTGGGCGACCGGGTGGCGATCCCCCGCCGGATACGGGTGGAGGGAAAGAGCCAGCCGCTTCCCCGCCCCAGAGAGATGCTTGGGCTGGACGAGATGGATCTGGAGTCCATTCCCTTCCGGCCCGGCCGAAGGTTTTCTGTGAAGGACCAGCGGGAGATGGTCCGACGGTACCTCGCCGGTCGTACCCTGGAGGAGATCGCTCGGGACTTTGGCGTTCGGTGGCAGTCCGTCCAGAGTGTCCTCTGCCGCTATCGTATCCCGATGCGCCGCAACAAACACTGGATCCGTGTCCCTGAACAAACCTCTCCCGAGTTCTGGCGATGGATGGG
>DROW01000101.1 GCA_011388675.1 Chloroflexota bacterium
GGGGAGCAAGGAGGAGGGAGCAAGGAGCAGGGAGCAAGGAGCAGGGAGCAGGGAGCAAGGAGCAAGGAGCAAGGAGCAGGGAGCAGGGAGCAGGGAGCAAGAGGGATTGGCTTCGCCGTCGCCTTCAAGAACGTCGGCTTCTCCTTCGGCTACCAGGAGAACTGCTGGGCGAAGGTCGAATTGCGGGGCAAGGCGGAGATCGAGGAGGCGATCCTCTACATCGGCACCGCCGACGTGGGGCAGGGAAGCCACACCGTCCTGCGGCAGATGGCGGCCGACGCGCTGGGGGTGGACCTGGAGCGGGTGCGGCTGGAGGTGTCGGACACGGCCACCAGTCCGGGCAGTTCCGGCTCCGTCTCCGCCTCCCGGATGACCTTTATGGCCGGCAACGCCATCCGCGGCGCGGCGGCGAGGGCGCTGGAGCGGTGGCGGGCGGAGGACCGGCCGGCGATCGGGGAGTACACCTATTTGGCTCCCAAGACCACACCCTTCGACCCGGAGACGGGCTATGGGACCCCCAACTTCGCCTACGGCTATGTGGCCCAGGCGGTGGAGGTGGAGGTGGACACCGAGACCGGCCAGGTGCACGTCCTGCGGGTCGTCTGCGCCGACGACGTGGGCAAGGCGGTCAACCCCCGCCTGGTCGAAGGCCAGATCGAGGGTGGCGTGGTGCAGGCGATGGGCTGGGCGACGATGGAGAATTTCATCGTCCAGGAAGGCCGTGTCCTCACCAACCGGCTCAGCACTTACCTTGTCCCCACTGCGTTGGATGTGCCGGAACGGGTGGACGCCATCATCGTCGAGAACCCGGATCCCCGCGGGCCGTGGGGGGTGCGGGGGATGGGGGAGATGCCCTTCATTCCCCTGGCTCCTGCCCTTGTCGCCGCGGTTCACGACGCCACCGGGATCTGGTTCGACGAACTGCCCCTGACGCCGGAGCGGGTGGTGGAGAAGGTGGCTGGGGGACTGGGTGACTGGGGGATTGGGTGACTGGGTGACTAGGTGACTAGGTGACTGGGTGACTGGGGGACTGGGGGACTGGGTGACTGGGTGGCTGGGTGGCTGGAGGACGATGCGGATGACGAGGAGGCCAGCGATGCGGAAGTACGAGGAACTGGAGGATCTGGAGGTCTACCGGCTGGCCGTGCGGTTGGCCGATCGGGTGTGGGAGATTGTGATGAAGTGGCCGCCGTTCGCGCGGGATACGCTCGGGAAGCAACTGGTGCGGTCGGCCGACTCGATCGGAGCAAACATCGCCGAGGCGTATGGTCGGTTTCATTACGGTGAGCGAATCCATCATCTCTACTATTCTCGCGGCTCCCTCTACGAAACCCGCCACTGGATCCATCGGAGCCACACCCGCGGCCTTCTCTCCCGCCCCGACCACGCCGACCTCTCCCATCAACTGGACGTCCTGGCCCCCAAACTCAACGCCTACATCGCCAGTAAAAAGCGCCAACGCACCAAGTAACCAAGTAACCAAGTAACCGAATAACCAAGTAACCGGACAACCAAGCACCCGAACAACCTAGCAATCCACCACGCCGGAGGAGCACACACCATGTTCCACCCTGCCGA
>DROW01000102.1 GCA_011388675.1 Chloroflexota bacterium
AATTGACCCGCAAACAGCGGGAACTGTTCGAGCAACTGGCTGCTACGCTGGGCGGTGAGGAGGTCGCCAAAACCCGCGAGCCGACCTTCGTGGACCGGCTGCGGGAGGCCCTAGGGTTGTGACACCGCAGAGGCGCGGAGGACGCGGAGAATTCTTGAAGTTTAGAGAAAACTCTGCGCCCTCTGCGCCTCTGCGGTCGCCATCACGACGGCGGGGTATGACCGAGAGAGCAGTTTAGAGAAAACTCTGCGCCCTCCGCGCCTCGGCGGTGAGATTACCTCTCTACGGATGCTGAGCCGCTTCTGCCTGGCGTGCTCTCTCCTGCATCAGCCTGCGCAGCCCCTCCACGTCCCGCGGTACCCGGTAGGCCACGACGCCGAAGAGGACGGTGCAGATCAGCCAGGCGGTGACGCAGATGCTGAGGATCGCCAGGTGAAGGGAATACCGCACCGCGATCAGGCCGGCGAGGAAGGGGGCCGCTGCCGAACCGATGTTCTCCGCGAAGTAGGTCATCGAATGGGCCGTGCTCCGCGCCTCCGGCTCGATGATGTCGTGGATGATGGCCGGCACGTTGGGGGCCGCGATCGACATCGTGAGGCCGGTCGCGGAGAGGAGGGCCATGAACACCCCCGTCCGCTCCACTGGCACGCTGAGGGTCAGATACAGGAGGACCGCGCCGGTCAGAACCCCCAGTCCGGAGACCAGGGCCCGACCGCGCCGCGTCCGTCGGAAGGCGAAGTCCCCCAGGTATCCCCCGACGAAATAGCCCGCCGAGAGGAAGAGGATCGCCAGGAGCATCGTCACCATCACCTGATCGGACGAGTACCCCCGCTCCGTCTCCAGGTAGCGGAAGAACCAGAAGGTGATCACGTTCCACGGGAAGACGCCAAAGAAGCCCTGGGCCATCAAGAAAAGGAGGGTGGGGTTGTTGAGGAGGGCCCGGACCTTCTCCCGGTCGATCCGGTAGGCCCCGATCTCCTCTAACCCCTCCATCTCCGGTTCGGCCCGTCCCCGGGGCATCTCCCGCACGCCGAAGAAGATGAGCACGGCGATCACGAGGCCGACGCCGCCGGTGATGAAGAAGAGCCGCCGCCACCCCAGCGAGACCCCCACCGTCAGCGCGAGGACCGTGCCCAGCATATACCCCATCGGCTGGGCGATCTGGAGCAGCCCGTACACCTTGCCCCGCATCCGGGGGCTGAAGTAATCCGAGAGGAGGCTGAAGATGCCAGGGTAGGAGGAGTCGTCGATGCCGGTGGTGGCGCGGGTGGCCAGGAAGAGCGGGTAGTTCGGGGCCAGCGCGTTCAGCCAGGTGGTCGATCCCCAGATGAGGGAGGCCAGGGCGACCAGTTTGGCGCGGGCGTACCGGTCGTAGAGATACCCCCACACCAGGTACAACACCGCCGACACCAGGATCGCCACGCTGGAGACCGCTCCCATCTGGGCCTCGTTGATGCCGAATTCCTCCATAATAGGCGTGGTCAGCGGCCCGATCAGCAGTTTATCTGTCTGATGGAGGAGCATAAAGAGAAAAAAGACGAAGACGACGAACCATCGGTAGCGGGATCGCATTCCACCCTCCATCGGTTAGAGATCAGGATGTGGGACGCAAAGCACAGGGGGCAGGAGGCAAGACGCAAGAGACAAAACACAAGATGTAAAATGCCGGCTCTCTCTCGCTTCCCCGCTTCCCTGCTTCCCTGCTTCCCTACTTCCTCGCTTCTCCGCTTCTTTTTTCACTCCAACCCCACGAGCCGTGCCCAGGGGCCGTGGATGCCGTCCTCGGTGACGCCGTAGTAGATGCGGACCTTGCCCTCCTCCCGCTGGGCCAGGTCGTAGCGGGCCTGTCCACCCCACTCCCGCTTGCGGATGAGGGCGATGTCCCCCTCCCACTTCAACTGGTCGGGGTTCACCGGGTTGTCCTCCGCCTGGGTGATGGCGTATCGCCACAGTTTCCGCGCCGACTTACGGGTGACGTTCTTGACCACGTTGCCGTTGCGCAGGTCGCGCATCGTGTGGTAGAGGACCCCCTGTCGCTCCTCGGTGGCGACGATCTCCACCCCTGTGCGCGGCGGCTCGACCCGGCCGGCGGGCAGTTCCTCCATCTGCTGCTGGGGCATCAGCGCCCGCCGGACCAGGTTGACGATCTCGTCCCGCACGGCCAGCCCCGTCTCCGACTCGCTGCGCACGTAGATCTTGTTGTCGTCGATGGCGTAGGGCGGGTCGCTCCCGCGGGGCACGATCACGCGGACCACCTTCTTGCCCTGGGTCTCCTGGACGTCGGCGGCGATCTCCAGCGGGGGGGTGATGCGCTGGGAGACCTCGGCCTGGATGGTCTGAATCACCTGGCGCGGGTTCGCCACGCCCAGCGGCGGCTCGCTGGCGTCCGCGCTGACGCCGATGTAGAGGGTACCGCCGTTGGTGTTGGCGAAGGCGCAGATGTCGGCCAAGATGGCGTAGAGGTGCCCTCCCCGCCGGGTGTGCCGCTCGTGGAAGTCCTGCACGATCGACGGCCCCTCCTCCCGCGCCGCCTGCACGTGGTCGAAGGGGGCCCGGGCCGTGGGCCGGTACGGGCGGGTGAGGGCGAAGTCGTCCCCCAGGAAGACCGCCCGCAGCGCCTTGAAACTGACCTCCGGCAGGAGGACCTCCGTCACCCGGTCGCCGACCCCCAGGTTGTGGGGGTTGTCCGGATCGCGGGTCAGCCGGTGGGCGTCCGACCCCTGGATGCAGCGCATCCGACGGGGGTACTCCGGCTTCGAGCCGTCGAAGAAGCGGGCTGTGGTGCGCGGCCCCTTCTTGTCCAGGTCCGTCACCTCCAGGGCGTGCAGGTGGGGGTCCTGCGTATAGGCGATGCGGGTCTGCCCGCCGAAGCCGAAGCCCCGCATCGCCACGCCGTGGCTGGAGTTGGCGTGGGCGGCGATGACGATCCCACCCGCCTCGGCGATGGTCCGGTAGGCGGTGAGGACGTCCGCCGTCGCTCCCACCTCCATGCTCCCCTCGTCCAGTTTCTCCAGCGGGATGTTCAATTGTCGCAGGAGGAACTCCAGTTCCCGCACGTCGGTCTCGGGGTCGAAGATGCCCAGGATGTGGAAGCCGAACATCGCGGTGAACTCGAAGCCGGGGAGGACCAGCACCCTTTCCCGCAGCCGACGGTACTCCTGCAGCCGCTCCTTCTCGTCTTTTCGCAGCCGCCCTAACTGTTCCAATAGTTCCAACTGGCGGATCTCCTCCATCATCTTCCGGTAACCGGCCACCGTGTTGTGGTCGGTGAAGGCGATGATGTCGAGCCCCTTCCGCTCCGCCTCGCGGAGGATGTCCAGGTAGGACACCCCGGGCTCCTGATAATCGGCGGAGGCGGGGGTATGCAGATGCAGGTCCACCCGCCTCCATTGGGATTCTATTCGTTTCTTTCGTTTCCTTGCCATAATCTAGGTCCCGCCCTTTGCTGCCGTCCGCAGGGGAGGGGATCAGTCGGCCGCACCCGACGCGGTCGACGTCCCAATGATCTCCCGGATCCGCCTCATCAGTTCGTCGGGCAGGAAGGGTTTGAGAAGGAACAGATCGGCCCCCGCATCCAGGCACCGCTGCCTGCAGTCCATCCCCGAGGTCATCACCACAGGTATGCGCGCCAATCCGTCCTCCCGACGGATCTGTTTCAGCAGCGGAAGGGTCTCCTGCCCCCGCAGCCGCAGGTCCATCAGGATCACGTCGGGACGGACCTTCCGGCAGGCGGGCAGGACGTCCTCGAATGAGGAGACGGTAGCGACCTGAAATCCCTCCAGTTCGAAGAGGGTTCGCAGGAGTCGAACCATCCCGTGGTCGTCATCCACGATCAGAACGGTGCTCATCTTCCCCCTCCGCGTCCATCTTGGGGGTGGTCTCTTCCGATGGCCTTTCCTGTGGTGGCTCCAGTGCGGCCTCCAGCACTTCGTCCACGCTCTCCACCAGGATGAAGTTCATCTTTCGCCGCACCTCGGCCGGGATGTCCTCCAGGTCCTTCTCGTTCCACTTGGGCAGGATGACCGTCTTGAGGCCCGCCCGGTGGGCGGCCAGGACCTTCTCCTTGATCCCGCCGACGGGGAGGACCTGCCCGCGCAGGGTGATCTCACCGGTCATCCCCACGTCCGGCCGGACGGTCCGGCCGGTGAGGAGGGAAACCAGCGCGGTGGCGATGGTCACGCCAGCCGAGGGCCCGTCCTTGGGGATGGCCCCGGCGGGAACGTGAAGGTGGATGTCCATATGCTCGAAGAAGTCCTCCGGGATCCCCCACTTCTTGGCGTTGGCCCGGACGTAACTGAGGGCGGCCTGGGCCGACTCCTTCATCACCTCGCCCAACTGTCCGGTGACCTGGAACCCCTTCTTGCCCGGCATCTTGGTCGCCTCGAAGAACATCACGTCGCCGCCGGTGGGGGTCCAGCCCAACCCGGTCGCCACGCCCGGGATGCGGGTGCGCAGCGCGGTCTCCTGGAAGAAACGAGGGGGGCCCAGGTACTTGGGGATGTCCCGCGCCGTGACGCGCACCGGCACCCGACCGTTCCCCTCGGCGATCTGGGTCGCCACCTTGCGGCACACCCGCCCGATCTCCCGCTCCAGGTTGCGCACCCCGGCCTCTCGGGTGTACTCCCGGATGATGCGCCGGATGGCTCCGTCGGTGAAGGAGATCTCGTCCTGCCGTAGCCCGTTCTCCCGCCGCTGGCGGGGGATGAGGTAGCCCTGGGCGATGTGGACCTTCTCCATCTCCGTGTAACCGGAGAGTTGGAGGATCTCCATCCGATCGCGCAGGGGGGCCGGGATGGGGTCAAGGAGGTTCGCCGTGGTGATGAACATCACCCGCGAGAGATCGAAGGGGACGTCGAGGTAGTGGTCCCGAAACTCCCGGTTCTGCTCCGGGTCGAGCACCTCCAGCAGGGCGGCCGCCGGGTCGCCCCGGAAGTCCATCCCCAGTTTGTCTACCTCGTCCAGCATAAAGACCGGGTTCTTCGTCCCCACGCGGCGCAGGGCCTGGATGATGCGGCCGGGCATCGCGCCGATGTAGGTCCGCCGGTGACCGCGGATCTCCGCCTCGTCCCGCAGGCCGCCGAGGGACATGCGGACGAACTTGCGGCCCAGCGCGCGGGCGATCGACTGCCCCAGGCTGGTCTTGCCGGTCCCCGGCGGGCCGACGAAGCAGAGGATGACCCCCTCCCGCTCCTTGCGGATATAGTCGGTGATCTCCTCTTTCTCCCGTTCCTCCTTTCGCTCTTCCTTCAGTTTGCGGACCGCCAGGTACTCCAGGATGCGTTCTTTGATCTCGTCCAGGTCGTAGTGGTCCTCATCCAGCACCTTCCGCGCGTGGGCGATGTCCAGGTTGTCCTCCGTCTCCTTGTTCCAGGGGAGGTTGACCAGCCAGTCGAGGTAGGTGCGGATGACGCTGTACTCGGCGGCGGCGGTGGGGAGTTTGCTCAGCCGGTCCAGTTCCCGACGGGCTTCCTTCTCCGCCTCCTCCGGCATCCCCGCCTCTTCGATCTTGCGGCGGAACTCCTCCACCTCCATCTGCTGCTCGCTGGCCTCGCCCAACTCCCGCTGGATGGCCTTCAACTGCTCGCGGAGGAAGTACTCCCGCTGGGCCTTCTCCACCTCCGACTGGGCCTGCTCCTGGATCTTGCGGCCCAGTTCCACGACCTCGACCTCTTTGGTGAGCAGCCCCAGGAGGAAGTGGAGTTTCTCGCGGGTGCTGTCCAGTTCCAGCAGATGCTGGGCGTCCTCCAGGCCGATGCGGGTGTGGGTGGCGATGACGTAGGCCAACTGGAGGGGGTTCTCCACGTTGATGGCCATCAGCAGGAGTTCCTCCGGCACCGCGGGCAGGAGTTCGGCCAGCCGGCGGAAGGTGTCGACGACCGATTGCCGGAGGGCCTGGATCTCGATGCCTTCCTCGACTGTCTCAGGGATCTCCTTCACGCGGGCCTTGAGGTAGGGCTCGGTGGCGGTGAACTCCTCGATGCGGATGCGCCGGAGCCCTTGCATGATGAGGGTGATGGTGTCGTCCGGCGCTTTGAAGAGGCGGTGGACCACGGCGACCGTGCCGATGCGGTACACGTCGTCCGGCCCCGGCTCGGTCAGTTCGGGGTCCTTGCTGGCCACCAGCCCGACCAGCCGTTCGCCGACCACGACGTCGTCCACCAGCCGCTTCGAGCGCGGCTGCCCCACGCGGATGGGGACGGCCGTCATCGGGTAAACGACCAGACCCCGCAGGGGCAGGATCGGTAACTCCTCAGGGATCTGCAGTTCGTCCTTCGCTTTCTCCCCTTCGGAGGGCTCTTTCTCTTCCAGTTTCAGGGCAGCGGGCATGTTCAGTTGTTTCAACACATCTCCGATGAGACTCAGTTTATCCCTCTCCATACAGCGAACTTCCTCACAGCAAGATGTTTCGGATCACCGTTGGGTCACCGGCACACGGCGGGCAGGGGGGCGGGGCAGTTTGATTTTAAGGAAACCGGCCTCGTAAATCGCCTCGACCTGCTCCGGGTCCGTCGTCCAGGGTAGATGTACCTCCGTGCGGAAGGGCCCGTAGCGGATCTCCATCTGGTGGTAAGCCCGCTTGGGCTCCGGGTCCCGCCGTATCCCTTCGACCACCAGAAGGCGTTCGTCTAACGTGATGGAGAGATCCTCCTCTCTCATCCCGGCGATCTCGATCTGGACCACCAACCCCTCGTCGTTCTCGTACACGTCGGTGGGGGGTTCCCAGGCACGGCTCTGGCGCAGCACGACCCATCCTTCCCGCAACAGGTGCTGGATCTCAGTCCCACCGGATCCCCATTCTTCCCATATCGCTTTTCTTCGCACTCCCATCTCACTCCCTCGCCCGCTCTGATCAGCCGCAGATATTTTACCACATTTTCGTCAGATTCGACACTTACAATTGGTGAAAATGTGATTGCCCTGGGCGAAAGAGTCTGTATTGGTTTTGTGGGTCGGGATGAGGAGGAGGCCGTCCCGTCCTCCCCTCCGCCCCTGGCGCGTGCGACCGGTTGGTATCGTATGTGAC
>DROW01000103.1 GCA_011388675.1 Chloroflexota bacterium
CGCATCGACGACGCCACCCGCATCGACGACAAGCCCCGTCTCGTCTGGCGCGTCCTCAACCAGGGCGGCGCAGGCCAGGACCTCCGCAGCGTCGATCTCTCCCACGCCGACCTCCGAAATGTCGATTTTCGTGGAGCCGATCTCTCCCGCGCCGATCTCTCCCACGCCGATCTTCGCGGGGCCGATCTCACCGGCGCCGATCTGGACGGCGCTGATCTCCGCGCCGCCCGCATCGACGACGCCACCCGCATCGACGACAAGCCCCGTCTCGTCTGGCGCATCCTCAACCAGGGCGGCGTAGGCCAGGACTTCCGCGGCGTCGACCTCTCCCACGCCGACCTCCGAAGCGCCGATCTCCGTGGGGCCGATCTCTCCCACGCCGATCTCCGAAACGCCGATCTCCGTGGGGCCGACTTCACCGGCGCCAGCCTGGACGAGGCCAACCTGCAGGGGGCGCGGATCGACGAGACGACCCGCATCGATGAAAAATACCGCTTGATCTGGCTGCTGACCACCGAAGGAGGCACGGGCCGGGATCTGCGCGGGGCCAATCTGCGGTCCGTCGACCTCCGGGGAGTGGACCTTCGGGGGGCCGATCTGCGGGGGGCGGACCTTCGAGAGGCGCGTTTGCAGTCGGTCGACCTCAGCGGGGCCGATCTCCGCGAGGCCTTCCTTCAGGGTGCCGACCTGACCGCGGCGTCGCTGCGTGAAGCCGACCTCCGTTCCGCCGACCTCCGGGATGCCGTCCTGGATCGGGCCACGCTGGACGGAGCCGACCTCCGGGGCAGCCTCCTCAACGACGGAACGCGGATCGCTGCGAAGTGGCGGCGGGTCTGGACGCTGCTCAATGAGGGGGGCGCGGGCCGGGACCTCCGGGGGGCGGATCTGGCGGGAGCGAACCTGCGCGGTGCCGATCTGCGCGGGGCCGACCTCCGCGAAGCGGACCTGCGCGGGGCGGATCTGACCGAAGCCCTCCTGGAGGGCGCGAATCTGCGGGGAACGATCCTGGACGACGCCACCCGCATCGACGAGAAGTGGCGCGTGGCCTGGGAAGTGGTGAACCAGGGCGGCGCGGGTCGGGACCTGCGGGGGATCGACCTGAGCAGGGCGGACCTGCGGGGAGCGGATCTCGCCGGGGCCGACCTGCGGGAGGCGAACCTCGCCGGCGCCGACCTCTACAGAGCCAACTTGATGGGCGCCGACCTGGGGCAGGCCGATCTGACCGAAGCCCGATTGGCCGGGGCCAACCTCCGCACCGCACGGCTTGTCGACGCCCTCGCGCACGGCACCAACCTGACCGGGGTCGACCTGAGCGGCGCCCAGATGCCCGGAGCCGACCTCCACGGGGCCGACCTGCGCGGAGCGGAACTGGCTGGGGCTAACCTGCGAAAGGTCGCCTTAGATACGACCACCCGCCTCAACGGGAAGTGGCACCTTGTCTGGGAACTGGTCAACCAAGGCGGGGTCGGGCGGGACCTGCACGGGGTCGACCTGCGCGGGGCCGACCTGGAGGGAGTGGACCTCCGGTACGCGGACCTGCGCGGGGCCGACCTGCGCGGGGCCGACCTGCGCGGAGCGGAGTTGATCGGAGCCGACCTGCGCGGAACGCTGCTCGACCAGGCGACCCGGTTGGACAGGAAATGGCTACGGGTCTGGGAGATCGTCAACCAGGGAGGCGTCGGAAGGGACCTGCGCCGGGCCGACCTCGGCGGGGCCGACCTGCGCCGGGCCGACCTCCGGGGATGCAACCTGTCCTGGGCCAATCTGCGCGAAGCCGACCTGACCGGGGCCGACCTGCGCTTCGCCGACCTGCGCGAGGCCGACCTGCAGGGAGCCCGCCTGACCGGTGCCCACCTCGAAGGGGCCAGTCTCCACGGAGCCACGCTCGACGAGGAAACCCTCATCGACAAAAAATGGTACCTCGTCTGGCGATTGGTCAACGAGGGAGGAGCCGGGGAGGACCTGAGCGGGCTGGACCTGCGGGGGGCCGACCTGCGCGAGGCCGACCTGCGGGGGGCCAACCTGCAGGGGGCCGACCTGCGCGGGGCCGACCTGCGCGGAGCCGATCTCACCGGCGCTGCGCTCGCACGGGCCCGCCTGATCGGCGCGGTCATCGACGAAAACACCCGCCTGGACGAACGCTGGCGCCGGATCTGGCTGGTGGTCAACCAGAAGGAGGCGGCGCAGGACCTGCGGGGGGCTGACCTGCGCGGGGCTGATCTGCGGGGAGTGGACCTCTCGGCCGCGGACCTCACCGGGGCCGACCTGCAGGGGGCCGACCTGCGCGGGGCCGATCTCACCGACGCCCGGCTGCAGCGGGCGAACCTCCGGGGCGCGCTCGTCGATGAGACGACCCGCCTGAGCGGCAAATGGCGGCGGGTCTGGACACTGGTCAACGGGGGAGGCGCAGGGCGCGATCTGCAGGGCGCCGACCTCCAGGGGGCCGACCTCCAGGGGACGGACCTGCAGAAAGCCAATCTGCGGGGGGCCGATCTGGGGGACGCCGACCTCCGGCACGCCGACCTGCAAGGGGCCGTCCTCCACGGGGCCGACCTGCGCGGGGCCGATCTCCGGGGCACCGACCTCTCCGACGCCGACCTCCGGCACGCCGACCTGCGCGGGGTGCGCATCGACGGGGACACGGACCTCGCCGCTAAGTGGCACCTGGTGTGGCAACTGGTCAATAAGGTCGCCGTAGACCGGGGCTTGCAGGAGGCCGATCTGGCGGGAGCCAACCTGCGGGGGGCGGACCTGCGCGGCGCTGACCTGCACCGGGCGAACCTGGCAGAGGCCGACTTGCAGGAGGCGGACCTGCAGGGGGCCGACCTGCGCGGAGCGAATCTGCAGGGGGCCGACCTGCACGGAGCGAATCTGCAGGGGGCCGACCTGCGCTGGGCTCGACTTCAGAACGCCCGTCTGGATGAGACCACCCGGATGGAGCCCAAGTGGCGACGGGTCTGGAACCTGGTGAGCGAGGGGGGCGAGGGTCGCGACCTGCGGGAGGCCGACCTGGCAGGGGCCGATCTGCGGGGGGTGAGGCTCCGGCACGCCGACCTGCGGGGAGCGAACCTGCGGGGGGCCGACCTGCGGGAAGCCGACCTGGTCCAGGCCCGCCTGCAGGGGGCCGACCTGCGCGAAGCCGACCTGCGGGGGGCCGACCTCACCGGAACCGACCTGTTCGCAGCCAGGGTCAAGGGGGTGAAACTCGACGAGAGAACCCGCATCGACCCCGGCTCCTACTTCGTCTGGCAGATCGTCAACGACGGCGGCGCAGGTCGGGTCCTCCGTGGGGTCGACCTGCGCGGGGCGAACCTGAGGGGCACGGACCTCAGCAACGCCGACCTGCGCGGGGCCGACCTCCGGGAAGCCGACCTCCGCGAGGCCAACCTCCGCCGCGCCCACCTGACGGCGACCGACCTGCGCGGGGCCGACCTGCGCGGGGCCGACCTCACCGACGTCGACTTCCGGGACGTCGTGCTGGACGAGACCACGCAGATCGACGAACGGTGGTGGTTGCTGTGGGAACTGGTGAACGCGGGCGGGGCCGGCCGTCACCTGGCGGGGGTCGATCTGCGAGGCGTCAACCTCACCGCGACCGACCTCCACGGGGCCGACCTGACCCAGGCCTCCCTCGCCAGGGCCGTCCTGACCGGCGTCGATCTCAGGGGAGCGGTGTTGCGGGAGGCCAACCTGCGAGGGGCCGATCTCTCCGAGGCGAACCTGGAGGAAGCCGACCTGCGCGGGGCCGACCTGACCAACGCCACCCTCCACCACACGAACCTCTCCCACGCGGACCTCTCCGGAGCGAGGCTGGACCAGGCGGACATCGCCCAGATCCGCCTCGTTGGGACCCGCATCGATATGGCGACCCGGCTCGACAGGAAATGGCGGCTGGCCTGGGAGATCGTCAACCAGGAGGCGGCCGGTCGACCGCTCGCCGGGGTCGACCTCAGCGACGCCGACCTGGAGGGAGCCACGCTGCGGGAGACCAACCTGGACGAAGCCGACCTCACCCACGCTCGCCTCGTCGGCGCCGACCTCACGGGCGCAACGCTCTGCGACGCCAGCCTCCGCCAGGCCGACCTGCGTGGGGCCAGTCTGAAGAAAGCCGACCTGCGCGGGGCCAACCTGAGCGACGCCGTCCTCCGCCGCGCCGACCTGACCCAGGCCAGCCTGAAGTCGGCGAACCTGTACCGGAGCGACCTGACCGCCGCCGACCTGACCGACGCCGATCTGAGCGGCGCAGAACTGAGAGAGGCGATCCTCGACGAGGCCACCCGCATCCGTCCCAAGTGGCGTTTGGTCTGGCAGATTGCGACGCACGGGTGGAAAGGGCAGGACCTCGCCGGAGCCGACCTCAGCGAGGCCAACCTCAGCGGCATCGACCTCGCCGAAGCCGACCTCAGCGAGGCCAACCTGAGGGCCGCCTCCCTGAACGGCGCCAGCCTGGGTGGGGCCCGCCTGATCCGGGCCACCCTCTCCGCGGCCGATCTCGGGTTCGCCGACCTCCACGAAGCCGACCTGCGGGAGGTCGACCTCTCCCACGCCCGCCTCTCCGGTGCCGTCCTGCGGTCCGCCACCCTCGCCGAGGCCAACCTGAAGGGGGCCGATCTGCGGGGGGCCGACCTCCGCCTCGCCGATCTGAGCGGCGCCGACCTGCGCGGGGCCGACCTGCGCGGGGCCGACCTCTTTATGACCCGCCTCGGGGCGACCCGGACCGACCGCAACACCCGACTCGACCAGAAGTGGCAATTGGCTTGGGCCCTGGTCAATCAGGGAGCCCCCGGGCGGGACCTGGCCGAGGTCGACCTCTCCGGCGCAGACCTCAGCGGCGCGCGGCTCCGTGGGGCGAACTTGAACAGAGCCAGGCTGACGCTGACCCGACTGGAGAACGCCGACCTCAGAGAGGCCAACCTGCAAATGGCCAACCTCCAGGATGCCGACCTCTTCCACGCCGACCTGCGCGGGGCCAACCTGCGGCTCAGCAACCTCCAGGACGCGGTCGTCGAAGGAGCCAACCTGGAAGGGGCGCGCCTGGAGGGAGCCTACCTCAAAGGCATCAGGCTGGACGGTTCGACGCGCATCGACGCCAAGTGGGCCCTCATCTGCGACCTCGTCCGCCACGGAGGGAGCGAGCGGGACCTGGGTGGCGTGGACCTGAGCGGGGCCAACCTCCGGGGGGTGGACCTGAGCCGGGCCAATCTGGTCGGGGCCGACCTCAGCCGTGCTCTCCTCGGCGGAGCCAACCTGAGCGGCGCGAACCTGGCCCGGGCGAACCTAACTGGGGCCGACCTCCGCTTCGCCAACCTGCGCGGCGCGGATCTGAGCGGCGCCAACCTCAGCGGCGCGCGGCTCGCCGGGGCCAACCTCATCGGGGCCAACCTCTTCATCGCCAACCTGCGCGGCGCGGAACTGGACCAGGCGACCCGCATCGCGCCCAAATGGCGGCTGGCCTGGGAGATCAGCAACCAGAAGATCGCCGAAAGGGCCGACCTGCAGGGGGTGGACCTGAGCGGAGCCAACCTGGACGGGGCCAACCTGCGTGGGGTGAACCTGAGCCGGGCCTACCTCCGGTTGACCCGTCTGCGCTCCGCCGACCTCCGCGAGGCCAACCTCTCTCGGGCCGACCTGCGGCTGGCGAACCTGCGGGACGCCGACCTCACCGGAGCGGACCTCACCGGCGCGGAGATCAGCGAGGCAGCGCTGCGCGGCGCGCGCCTGGACGAGACCACCCGCATCGACGAGCGATGGCGGCTGATCTGGGAGATCGTCAACCACCGTGCCGCCGGCCGCGATCTGAGGGGGGTCGATCTCGGTGGGGCCGAACTGAGCGGCGCCGACCTGCGGAAGACGGACCTTTCTGGGGCCAACCTGGGCGGGGTCAACCTGAGCCGGGCCGACCTGACCGACGCTCGTCTACGGGAGGCCGACCTGAGCGGAGCGGACCTCACCGGCGCCGACCTCTCCGGGGCCGAATTGGTCGAGGCCAACCTGATGTGGGCCAACCTCAGCGACGGCTCCCTCTATATGGCCGACCTCACCCGCGCCAACCTCCGCAACGCCGACCTCCGACGGTGCGTGCTCAAGGGATGCACCCTCACGTCGGTGAAGGCGAACGGCGTGAACCTGGAAGGAGCCGACCTGAGCCGGGCCAATCTGGTCCAGGCGGAGTTAACCGAAGCCGACTTGAAAGGAGCCATCCTGACCGGCGCCAATCTGAACAGCGCCGACCTCCACACCTCCAACCTCCACGACGCCCGTCTGAACAAAGCCGATCTTCAGGAAGCCGACCTGACGGAGGCGGACCTGAGCCGGGCGGACCTGGGCGAGGCGAACCTGGACGGGGCGAAGTTGACCGCCGCCGACCTCACCGCCGCCGACCTCCAGGGAGCCCACCTCTTCGCCGCCCAGATGGCCGGCGCGCGGCTGCCGAAGGCCCGCCTGGACGGTGCCGACCTGGGTCGGGCCGATCTGCGCGGCAGCGACCTCTCCGAGGCCCACCTGCCCCACGCCCACCTCCGCTGGGCGAGCCTGGACGGGGCCAACCTCTCCGGTGCCAACCTGACCGGGGCCTGGGCCGTCGGAGCCAGCCTCCGCAACGTTGTCCTCCAGGGGGCCAATCTCCAGCGAACGGACCTGCGCGGAGCCGAACTTTCCGGTGCCGAACTCTCCGGCGCCGACCTGAGGGAGGCCCAGATCAACGACACCACGCAGATCGAGACCAAGTGGCGGCTGGTCTGGGAGATCGTCAATTGGGGCGCGCCGGAGCGGGATCTGCGTGGGGTGGACCTCCGGTGGGCCCGCCTCCCCCACGCCGTGCTCCACCACGCCCACCTCGCCGAGGCCGACCTGAGGGGGGCGGACCTGCACGGGGCCGACCTGCGGGAAGCGGGACTGCGGGCCGCAAACCTGGAAAGAGCCGACTTGACCGGGGCAGATCTGACCGGGGCCGACCTGCGGGAGGCCAACCTGCAGGGTGCCGATCTGAGCGACGCCTGCCTGACCTCCGCCGACCTGCGCGGAGCCTCGCTGGAACGCGCCCAACTGAACGAGTCGACCCGGATCGACGCCAAGTGGCGCCTTGCCTGGCAGTTGGTCAACGAGGGCGGCGCAGGCCGCGACCTGCAGGGAGCCGACTTGGCAGGAGCCAACCTGCAAGGGGCCGATCTCCAGGGGGCCGACCTGCGTGGGGCCGTCTTGCGAGAAGCGGACTTGGCGCGGGCGGACCTGCGCGAAGCCGTCCTTGAGGGGGCGGACCTGCGCGGGGCGGATCTCACCGAAGCCCACCTGGACGGCGTGCGCTGGAAAGGCGCTCTGCTCGACGAGACGACCCGCCTCTCGAAGAAGGCCCGTCTGATCTGGGAACTGCTCAACCTGGGCGGGGAAGGGCGGGACCTGACCGGCGTGGATCTGCGCGGCGCCGACCTGCGCGGGGCGAACCTGCGTGGGGCCAGCCTGCGGGAAGCGGACCTGCGGGAAGCGAACCTGGTCGGAGCCGACCTCTCAATGGCCGATCTTCGGCAGGCGTGGGTAGACGCCTCGACCGAGATCGACGAGAAGTGGCGGCGCGCCTGGGAGATCGTCAACCAGGGCGCGGCGGGCAGGGACCTGTCCCGGCTGGACCTGAGCGGAGCGGACTTGGCGGGGGCCGACCTGAGCGGGGCGGATCTGAGCGGCTCGGACCTGGGGGGGACGAGCCTCCAGGGGACCAACTTGCGCGGAGCCAGCCTGCACGGGGTCGACCTCCGTGGCGCCGACCTCACCGGCGCCGACCTCGCTGGAGCCGACCTGCGGGGAGCGGTTGTAGACGAGACGACCCGCATCGAGGCCCGCTGGCACCTGGTCTGGCGGATCGTCAACCAGGGAGCCGCCGGGGCGGACCTCAGCGGGGCCGACCTGAGCGGGGCGGATCTCAGCGGGGCCGACCTGGAGGGAGCCGATCTGAGCGGGGGATACCTGCGCGGCACCAACCTACAGCAGGCGAGGTTGCGCGGGGCAAACTTCCGCGGGGCCGACCTCCGCGGGGCCGATCTCCGTGGGGCCGACCTGCGGGAAGCCGACCTCCGCGGGGCCGTCTTGGACGAGACGACCCGCATCGATCCGAAGTGGCGGCTGATCTGGCAGATCGTCAACCAGGGAGCCATCGGCGTCGATCTGAGCGGGGCGGACCTGGGCGGGGTGGACCTCAGCGGGGCGGACCTGCGGCTGGCGAACCTGCGCGGGGCCAACCTCCAGGGGGCCGATCTGCGATCCGCCAATATGGAAGGGGCCGACCTCACCGACGCGGATCTGGTCGGCGCCGACCTGCGCGGGGCCAACCTGAACGGCGCGAACCTCCTCGGGGCCCGACTCAAGGGCACGCAGTGGGATCACACCACCCGGGTCGATGACCGGTGGCGGCTGGTCTGGGAGGTGGTCAATCAGGGCGGCCGTGGACGCGACCTGCGGGAGATCAACCTGGCGAAGGCCGATCTGCAAGGGGTGGACCTCAGCGGGGCCAATCTGGAAGGGGCCGACCTGCACGGAGCCGACCTGCGTGGGGCGAACCTGCGTGCGACCAGCCTCCATCGAGCCGCCCTCTTGGGCGCCGACTTGCGCGGGGCGGACCTCTCCCTCGCCGACCTGCGCGACGCCCAGATCGACGAGACCACCCGGCTCGACCCGAAATGGCGGCTGGTGTGGGAGATCGTCAACCAGGGGGCAACCGGACGGGAACTGAACGAGGCCGACCTGAGCGGGGCGAACCTGAAGGAGGCACGGCTGGTCGGCGCGGTTCTTCGCAAAGCAACGCTGGACCGGGCCGACCTGAGCGGAGCCGACCTCAGCGAGGCGGACCTGACGGGGGCCAGCGGTCAGCAATGCGACCTCTCCGGGGCCAGCCTGTTCGGAGCCATCCTGTCCCGGGCAGCGTTCCCAGAGGCGGATCTGAGCGAAGCCGACCTGAGCGAGGCCGACCTGCGGGGAACCAGCCTGCGCGGGGCCGACCTGCGCGGGGCCAACCTGCACGAGGCCATCCTGAGCCAGGCGGATCTCGCGGACGTCCAGGCCGAGGGAGCCGACCTGAGCAACGCCGACCTCAGCGGGGCTCGCCTCGATAACGCCGACCTGACCGGTGCATACCTGCGGCGAGCGACCCTCTACGACGCCAGACTGGCCGGTGCGGACCTCAGTCGGGCCGAACTGGGCAGCGCCGACCTGACGGACGCCGACCTCACCCTGACCCGCCTGATGGACGTCCGGATGGACGAAACAACCCGGATCGACGAGAAGTGGCGGCGGGTCTGGGAGATCGTCAACCGAAAGATGGCGGCGCGGGACCTCAGCGGGGTCGACCTGCGCGGGGCGTCCCTGGTCGAGGCATACCTGCGCGGGGCCGACCTCCGGGGAGCGGATCTGCGCGGAGCCGACCTCTCGGGGGCCGATCTCTCGGGGGCCCGGCTGTCCAAAGCGCGGCTGGACCAGGCACGGCTGCGGTCCTCCAACCTCAACCTGGCCGACCTGAGGGAGGCTATCCTTCAGGGAGCCGATCTCACCGAGGCGGACCTGACCGGCGCGGACCTGAGCGAGGCGGATCTGCAGGGGGCCATCCTGCGGGAAGCGAATTTCAAGGAAGCAAGGCTCCTCGGCGCACGGATCGCAAACGCCGACCTGGAGGGGGCCCACATCGATCCGACCCAGTTGGCCCAGACGAAAGGATAGGATCGAACCCCCGGGGAGGCCGGGGGGACGTCTTCAGGGGACATACGTCGCGTTGTGAAGGACGTACCCTTCCCCCCGCCGGGTCTCCAAGTACGTCGGGTTGCGGGCGCTGTCCCCCAGTTTCTTGCGTAGCCGGTACACCGCCGCGTCGATACTGGGGTTGGATCGGCCCTGGGCGCGGAGGGTCTGCAGGATCTCCTCCTTCGGCACGGGCCGCCCTGCCCGCTGTGCAAGCAGAGCGAGGATCGAGAACTCCAGCGGGGAAAGGCGGATCTCTCGATCGCCCAGATAGACCCGTCTTCGCCGGTGGTCCACCAGCAGCGTGGGCGCGGCCCGTACCGCCCTGGCCTTCGCCCGGGCCAGGGCGAACTTCGCCTCGTCGGGGTCCAGTTCGTAGGCCCGTTCCAGTTCGGCCAGCGCCACCTCCACCCTGCCCAGTTCCAGCAATGCCTCCCCCAGGTACAGCCGGGCGCGGAAGTGGGCGGGGTGGACCGCCAGGGCCCTGCGGAAGTACCGCACAGCGGCCTCCCACCGTCGCTGCTCGAAGGCCCGCCGCCCCTGCCGGTACAGTTGCTCCGCCCGCGGCTCGACCCGATCCAATTCGTCCTTCACCTCCCGCACCGGACGGTTGGCGCGGACCCACCGCCGGAAGAGGTCGATGGTGAACCGATGCCTTCGCTCGCCCACCTCCTCCAGCACCCTCCGGCGGACCAGTCGGCGGGGGGCCTCCTCGACTTCGCGCGTGTGCAGGCGTGTGGCGTGGCTTGCAAGGAGGTGGATGACCCGCTCCTCAGGCACCTCTTCCCCCTCGCTGGAAAGGGCAGCCAGGCCGGCGGCGTAGATCTTCTCTTCGGGGCTGAGGCCGTTCCACAGCCAGAGGATCGCCTGCTCCCCTGTGCGGAGCGCGTCTGGCACGGCCGCCTCCACTGCCTCCCCATCAATGGAGGGAGGAACCCGAGGATTATCCCGAT
The DNA here is from genome assembly GCA_011388675.1 of Chloroflexota bacterium. Classification (GTDB taxonomy): domain Bacteria; phylum Chloroflexota; class Anaerolineae; order B4-G1; family DUEL01; genus DUEL01. Next base: position 10,671 of record DROW01000103.1, read on the forward strand.
AGGCCCGCTCCCATATCCGCTGGCATAGCAGTTGGGTGAAGTACGGATGGCAGTTGGTCAATCCAAGAATGCGGACCACCGCCCGGTCGGTGAAACGAAGCGTGCCGTTCCGTTCCGCCTGACGGACCAGTTCCTCCGCGCTCTCCCGGTCCAGAACCCAGACCTCCCGCACCAGCGAGGTCTTGAACGTGGCGAGGAAATCCAGCGAAAGGTCCTCCGGCCGTCGTCCGACGGCGAACAGGAAGGCCGTCCGGGGGTCCTCGGCGATCATCCGCCGGAGGAAGGGGAACAGCGCTCTCACGGCCGCCGTCTCCGGCAGAGGGGCCGTCTCCTCCCGATCCAGCACGTCGAACTCGTCCAGGAGGACCACCAGGCGGCGGGGGCCGAGGGCGGCATAGACCTGGGGGAGGAACACGTCGCGGAAAAACCGGCCCTGATCGTCGAACGCGTCGGGGGAGGGAGCCTCCAGCCCGACCCGCTCCGCCACGACGTCGGCGAGGTCGGCTAGGACCTGGGCCAGGGGACGGGCGGCCTGGTCCTGCAGATCGAAGTACACGGGGAGGAAGGCGTCGGCGGGGAGCGCCCGCTGAAGTTGGAGCAGGATCGACGTCTTGCCGATCCGCCGTGGGCCGGTGAGCACCAGCGCGTTGGTGGTCGGGTTGCGCAGTTCCCGCTCTACCCAGGCCAGGACGTCGCGCCGGCCGAAGAAGCCCTCCCGGCTGCGGAGGGGGGCCCCGGCGACATAGGGATTGACCGGCCGGGCCATCGGGCTACTCCTTCTTCCTCGTCAGTTCCTCGAAAAGCGCACGGGCCAGAGTGCCCACACCGCGCACGGCCCAATCCGGGGCATTCCGCACTGCGTTGACCAGCCAGTCCCACTGCTCCTGTGTGAGGAGAAGCCGGTACCGCTTGTCGGCCAGCCACTGGTCGTAGGCGGGCACGCGGCGGGATTGGGCGATGATCACGTCGCGCACCCACCAGACGAAGGCCTGCGCGCCGACCGTCCATCGCTCCCCGCGCCAGAGGACGAGGTGTTGCCAATCGAACTGCCATCCCTTTCCCACCCGCTCGGCCAGCCCCAGTTCGGCCAGCCGTCGGAGTTCCGGGCCAAAGGCGTCCACCCGTTCGATCTCCCGAAAGGCGAACCGCTGTCCCAGCGCGCGCCCTCCCAGTTCCAGCAGGCTGAGGATCACGGCAGTGGTGCGGGCGCGGTCGTCGAGGACACGCCATAGGTCGTCGAAGTGGAAGGCGATCCGCTCATAGAAGGCCTCCGCCGCCCGCCGATGCCGGTCCTCCCCCCGGGTCTCGGCGAGGGTCGCGGCCATCGCCTGGACGAGGAAGGGGTGCCGTCCGGCGACACGGCGGACGAACCGACGGTCGGGCGCGTCGAACAGGTCGCCCGCGCGGTCCAGCAGGCGGCCTACGGTGACCTCGCTGAAGGGGGCCAGCCGGAGTTCGATCATATTGTTGAAGAAAGGCGAGCCCGCGTGCCAGAGATCCCGCCCGCGCTCGTTCATCGCCGCGACCGAGAGGCGGCTGCTGGTGATCAACGCCAGCCCCCCCGTCCGCGTGGCCAGCGACCGCAGCAGAGCGAACAGCGCCGGATCGCGGAAGTTGGGGTGGAACAGCAGCTGCTCGAACTCGTCCAGCAGGAGGACTAACTGCAGGTTGTGCTGGGCGAGGTGATGGGCGATCCGCTCCAGAGGCCGGCGCGCATAGCCCGTCTCCGCCGCCTGGCGGAGCAGCGGGGCGAGGGCTGTGCGGACGGGATGTGCCGTCAGCGGTTCAAGGGCCTCCTGCCAGAACATCGGAGGGGCGTAATCGCTGCCGATCGGGTGAAGGTCGATGAAGGAAACGATCACGCTCTCCGCGCCGCTCCCCAGATATTCACGGCGTGTCGCTTCGTCGGCCAACTTCAGGAGGAGCGAGGTCTTCCCAATGTGAGGCTCACCGACGACGGCGGTGGATTCGTTGTGGCGCAGCCGATTGAACAGCGTGCGTAGGGAGGCCTCCCGGTCCAGAAACTCCGCTGGCCGCACCGGTCGACCGTAGACGAAGCGCGGCGGTCCGGTTCGCGGAGAGAGGACCGTCCTGGGAGGACGGGCTGGCTGAGGTACCACCGCAGGCCGCGGCGGGGGTGGGGACGAGACGGAAGGAGCGCCGCCCGGAGGTGCGGTTCGCGCAGGCTGCGCCTTCGGCTCCGTGGGGGAGGGGGCCGCCGCCCCCACAGGGGACGGGACGGCGGCGGCAGGCGGTTGCCCAGGGCGTCGGGGGCCGGGCGAGGCCGGACCGAGGAGCCGCTCCCGTCGGGCGGGGGTGAGCATTTCCAGTATCTCCCCAAGACGCCGCTGCTGGGCAGGTCCGAGCCCCGCCAGGAGAGCCCGTAGTTCACGGGAGGCCTCTGCCAACCCCGGTCGAGGCCCGATCCGCCGTAGTGCAGTCTCCACATCTCCCGCCGCCAGGTAGTCGATCAGCGTCTCCTCGAACGCGCCGAAGCGCCGCAGGACGAGGTAGATCCGCCGCGCTCTTTCCAGGGAGACGCCCACCGCTTCCAATTGGGGCACCACGTAAGTGTGGAAGAACTCCATATCCTGAACCGACCGGCGGCTGGCCTGGCTTTCCCCTCGTTCCTTCAAAAGCGTGCGGGCGTCGAGCATCCCCTCAATGAGGCTGTGGGCCAGTTCCGCTCCGCCCCACCCGATGATCCCGCTGGTGGCGACCCAATCGATCAGGCCGCTCAGGTCGGAGAACAGCACATCGACCCCCAGGCCGTGGAAGAAGCGCACGTTGGTCAGGCCGGTGAGGAGGAGGGCAAGGCCGGTGCCCAGCCATTGGGAACGGACCTTTTTCAACCGCCTGTAGTCCGGGGCGGTGGGGTCGACGACCCCCCTTCTGTTGGGCCACACGCCGGGCCGCTCCCACCGATCCCAGAAGACCTCCATTATGCGTTCGACGAGGATGGCGAGAGCCGCCATCAGCGCGAGCACGTCCCAAACGCCCGTTGCCCCGGTCGTGCCCTCCTGAAGGAGAGGGAGCCGGATTCCAGGGCTGAGGAGGAGCAGGAGGCTCACTCCGCCGCCCCGGCGTGAAGGGGACACCGTTTCCCATCCCCCTGCGGTGTCTCCGTACCGTGGACGGGTGCTCTCCGACATCAGGGCGACTCGTCTGTGTGTGTGGAACGGGCGATCTCCGTAGCCGCCGTCGCCAGGCCGACGATCAGCCAGAAAAGGGTGGCTGAATGGTGGAAATCGAGGTTGAAGAAATAGTGGTCGAAGATCCCGCCGACCAGCGCGCCAACCACTGCGGCGTGCAGCCCCCACCAGAGGGGCTCCAGCCGCTCCTCGCGGGCCACGAGCCGACGCGTGCGCCAGAAGCGGACGAAGAATCCCACGACCACGAGCAGGAAACTGAACAGCCCGACCAGTCCCATCTCCTCAGCGATGAGGAGGTAGACGTTCGCCACGCCGATGTAGGTATCCACATCCGGCGATCCCGCGAACCCCACTCCGAGGACGGGGTAGCGGGCGATGAGCCGAAGCGCGTCCTTGTACTCGCCGAACCGCATCCGCGTCGCTAGGTCCTCCCCGCGCAACCCGGCGATGAAGTGGGCGACGTACACCTGGGTCTGCGGCAGCAGGGCCAGGAGAACGACGCCGGCCAGCAGAATCCACCACAGTTTCCGGTACCGCAGGGTAGCGACCACCACGATTGCGGCACCGACGCCGACCATCGAGCCCCGCGAGAAACTCAGCCCCAGGCAGAGGAGCATCACGCCGACCATCGGCACCAGGTAGCGGCGCCGGATCAAAGGGCGATGGGCGAGGAGTTGGGGGATGGATAGAGCGAGGGTGAGGTTGAGCAGGCTGCCCAGCACGTTGGGGTCCACCGAGGTGGCGGTGGCCCGCTGAGGCAGGCTCGGATCGTCGCGGATGTACCGGAGCACGCCAGGCCCGGTCGGATACCCGACCACCCGCAGCATAGAGAGGGCCCGCATCGCCATTTCGTCGGGGATCACGTAGAGAACCACCCCGATGAGCGCTTCCACGAACGCGAACAAGATCAGCCACCGAACCAGCCGTTCGAGCCGACCCGTCTCCCGGACGGTGTTGACGACGAGGAAGAAGAACAGCACGCTCAGGAGGATCTCGGCGAAGTGGCGGAGGACGTATGAGGTCAGAGGCGCGTGCCCCAGGCCGAGCACGAAGGCCGTCAGGGCCAGGAGCAGGAAGACCAGCACGCCCCCCCCGAGGGAAGTAACCACTATCTGCCGCCGGCGGGCCGTCAGCAACTGGAGAAGCCAGACCAGAAACACCGCTCCGAGCGTCGCATCCAGGAAGGTCGGCGTAAAACCGATGTCGAAAGGAAACGAGGCGAAGGGGAGGAGGCAGATCACACCGATGACGGCCGCGTAGGCCACCTCGATGTCCCGCAGCATCCACAGGGCGACGGCCAGGGCCGCCACGCCGACGGCGGCCCACAGCGGCCCCACCGCCGCCAGCAGGAATCCACCCGCAACGGCCAGCGCCAGGGTCAGCGCTAGGGCCGCCAGCGCGGACAGCCAGCGGTGGCGAGAGGTGAAAACCCGATAGAGCCAGTCCTGAGACGACATAATGAATCGGTGAACCAGTGAATCAGCGAGTCAACGAATTGTTCGCTATGCCTACACCTCGCGGTCCCGTAGGAGCAAACCGGCTCAACGGATCTGGAGCGGAGTAGGGATCTCGACGGCATCCCCGCCGCCATCCCGCCGTGTCAAACGGACCATCGTCTCCAGATCGTACAGGCCCACCCGAATCCGGTACGCTCCCGCCGGGAGATCGGGCGGCAGAACGATCGGGCGGGGGTCCACGATCCTCTCCCCGGCCTCCCACATCCCGGTCGGATAATCCCCTTCCAACGGCGGTCCGTCGGCCTGGGCCACCGGCTCCGGCCCCTCCCCCACCAGGTGGACGAAGACCTGATAGTCGCGGGAGGGGGTCCCGTCCGCCGCCCAGTAAAGGGTGAGCGTGACCACCTCCCCGGGCTCGGCCAGCGCGGGCTCCAGATCGTACCCCGCGAGCACGATCCCCTCGTCGAATTCGACGCCCAGCGGGCGGGGAGGGGGAGGCACCCTTCGCGGCGGTGCCAGTTTGACCTCCCCCACACGGACGACGCCCAGCGTCTCCCGTCGCTCCGCATCGTACAGCCCCGCCTCAACCCGGAGCCGGGTCGGGGCGGAGGCGTCCTCCCGGACGACCACCCGGTACGGGTCTCGCCAGACCTGCCCCGGCTGCCATAGGCTCGTGGGCACCATCCCGCACGCCGGACGGCGATTGACGTCGCCAGCCAGTTCCATCCCTCGCCCCAACAGGCGGACGAAACTGACGTAATCCCCACCGTCCGGTGCGACGGCTTCCCAGTATATCACAATTTCCACACTTTCGCCCCTCCGCACCGTCTGTGGGGGAAGTTCCCATCCCACCACGCGGACGCCTCCCCCCACATCGATGGGTTCAACGCGGGCCTCTGGGGGAACGTCGGACCGAGCGATCGGCTCGGGGAGCACGTAGGCGGGGCGGATGACGGCGAAGGGAATCGCCGCGGCGATGAGGAACAACCCCGCGCCCACCCCCGCCGCTACCTTCGGGCGATGGACCCGCGGCGCCCACTCCTGCAGCCCCACAGCGAGCAGCGTGCTCACCCCCGCGATGGACGGAAAGATAAGCCTCCCCTGGAAGGAGTAGAAGATCCAGGTCCAGCGGACCACGGAGACGAACAGGATGACAGCCCAAAGGGCCGGGATCCACCACAACGCTGCGGGATCGGGCAGCCGGGGACGGCGGCGGGCGACCCAGCGGGCGAAACCGACGATCCCGGCGACCGACAGGAGATCGCAGAGCGTGTAGAACCACCCGGGGGCCATCACGTCGATCGCGCCGAAGAGCCCCCAGTACGTCCAGCGGAAGGTGCCGAATTCCCCCCACCACCCCTTCAACGTGGGGATGACGGGCCGCACCCCCTGGATGGCGATGAAGACGTTCAGCCCGGTCGGGTCGCCGTAGAGGCGCCAGTTGCGCAGGAACCACCAACCGGTGATGAGCGCAGTGATCCCCAGGACGATCGGCAGGCCTACCACCAGCGGGCGCAGGCTCCGGCGGCGGAACCCCATCCAGGCCAGAACCGGCACCAGGAGAATCAACGCGGCCAATCCGCTCAGTTTGGTCAGCAGGAAAAGCCCGACCACGATGCCGACGAGGCCGTAACGCCGCAACGGCAACGGTCCCTGCAGCCCGTCGCGGGCCAGCCGGATCGTCAGCAGCAGGAACAGACAGCCCCACAGCGCGGTCAGGGAGTCGTTGTTGGATGCGCTGTTGACGAAGAGGAACATCGGGTTGAACGCCGTCAGCGCGGTGGCCCCCAGAGCGAGGCTGGGGGAGGCGTCGGGGAAGAGCGTGCGGGCCACCTTGTAGGTCAGGAAGACCGTGCCCGCCCCGATCCACACCGTCAACAGCCGGACGATGTGGAGGGCCAGCACAGCGCCCCGCCACGGGAAGGCCTCCCGCTCGGGAAAGTGGATGATCAGGTTCTTGTTGCACACCTGGGAGGGGTTGCCGATGAAGGCGTGCCAGTTCACCCACCAGATGGTGGGGAGGTCGGACGTATCGATCCAGGAGGTCGCCGCTGCCATCAGCATGTAGTAGAGCGGGGGTTGTCCGCCGTCCTGAAGCCAGGGGCAATCGGGAGGGCTCGCCAGGCAGGTCTCCGGATCGAGGACGGGAAGGTCACGGTGGGTCTGCACGTACTGGACGTAGGGGTAGTGCTTGAACTCGTCGGACGCCTCCAGAGGTGGGGTCGCTATGCTGTAGATGCTCCCCAGGACGACGTAAGTCGCCAGGATGAGAACAAGCCATCGTCGGACGTTCATCGCACCTCCAGGGTGGCCAGCGGGATCACGTCGTTGGCGAAGGGATTTCCATCTGCGTCCGTCGCCGGGAGGCGGGCCATCGTGGCTGGCTCATAGAGGCCCACGTACAGCGTGTAGCGTCCCGACGGGAGTCCCTCCGGCAGGGAGAGGACGTGGGAATCGCGCACCACTTCCCCCGGAGCCCACCACCTCGTCGGATAGGCCCCTTCCAGCGGAGGGGCGTCCGTCTGGGCGACGAGCGCCCCCTGCCCGTCGAACAGGTGGAGGAAGACGGTGTAGTCCGTCCCGATCTCACCCTCCGCCCGCCAGACCAGGGTGACGGTAAGCGTCTGCCCGGCCTGAACCGACTCCGAGGGAAGGTCCGCTCCGATCAGGGTGAGCACCCCTCCCAACCGTGCGCCGACGGGGTGGGAGACCTCGGTCGAAGCGGGCTGCGGGGAGCGGAGCGGCACCATGTCGAGGAACAGCGTCTCGACCACCTCCCCCGAGGGCAACAGGAAGGGGAAGGGAGTCTCCTCATCCCGCCGCAATCCGGCCTCCAGGCCCAGCACCACAGGGGTCTCGGCTGCGGGGTCGATGGGCAGAGAATACCGGTCTTCGTAGATCACGCCGGGCTCCCAAAGGGTCGTTGGGAACGTCCCGCGGCCGGGGTAGCCATCGGTCCCCCCGACCCGCTCCCAACTCGCCGTCAGCAGCCGGATGTGGGCGATGTAATCCTCCTCCGGCGGGGCCAACGCCCGCCAATAAACGACCACCGGAACGACGTCGCCGGGGTAGGCCTCCTCCACCTCAACACGCCCTCCGAGGATCTGTATCGGGGTCCCCGTTATCGTCGCGTCGAACCGGGTCAGGTCCGGGGGAAGGTCGGCCTCGGCCAGCGGCCGGGGCGTGGCGTAGGAGGGGAGGACGAAGGCGAAGAGCGAGATGACCGTCGCCGCGATGTGGGCCGCCGCCAGGCCCAGGGCCAGGGCCCATCGTCCGGTTTCGCGGGCGGATGAACCTTCCTGGAGAGGGACGTAGCGGCCGAGCCAGCGCGCCAGGCCCAGCATCATCAGGGTGGACGAAGCGGCGATGGCCGGGAAGAGGTACCGCCCCTGCGCGCCCAGAACCATCATAATGAACCGCCAGACCGAGGCGAAGACCCCGAGGAAGGCGACGAAGACGACGGCCAGGCCAGCCTGGGCCGACCGAGGCCACCGCCAGCGGGTCCACTGGTCGGCCAACAGCACGGCCAGGCCGACGACGCTCAGCCGGACCAGAACCCACCAGGCCCGGTACATCCACGGGGCGGTGAAGATGTTGAACCAGCCGAACACCCCCCAGTAGGACATCTCCAGGCCCTCCAACTGGGGGATGACCTCCAGGACCCCCAGAGGTTCCGGCCGGACGGTCGCGGTGTGGCTGAGCCAGGCGTTGATCCCCAGAAGTTCGCCGTAAAGGATCTGATTGCGGACGAACCACCAGCCGCAGAGGAGGACGACGGTGCCGAAGAGGAGGAGGGCGTCTACGAGCAGGCGGGGGAAAGGTTCTGGGTTCTGCGTTCCGGGTTC
>DROW01000104.1 GCA_011388675.1 Chloroflexota bacterium
AACCAGCGGATGACCTCCACCCCCCAATCCAAGACACCCGTCATCGGTCACGTCTCCTTAAGCCGTTTGTCGTGTCGAAGGCCGGGTAGCAGCCCCCGCTCGTCCGGGGGCGATCCCCTGCGTCGTGCTTCCGCGGTTCGGCATCCTCAATAGTGCCGGAGATAGGCGATGGCCTGCTCTTCATCGGCGCTCATAATGACCTCCAGCAACTTCCCCCCGCTCACCGAGGGCACGTGGATCACTTTCACGTACTCGGCGTAAGGTGCGTCTTCCGGAAGCAGGTCGGGCAGCAGGTTGGGCGACCGCTCGAAGAAGGCCTGGTTGAAGATCGCCTCCTTGTCGTCGGGGTAGAGCGCCAGGGGATAGATGTTCGCCTCCACTAGGTCCTGGAAGAAGTGGGTTCCGTAGGAGACCTCCGGCGTCCCCTCCGGCCCGGCGAAGGCCACTTCGATCAGCATCAGCGTGTTGTAGATGTCGGCGTAGCCCACTCGAACCCCCAGGTCGAGGTTGGCCGTTCCCCACCGGCCCGGACCGATGAGGATGAACCGATGCCCCTCCAATCGACGATTCAGCCGTCCGACGATCCGGCCGATCTCCTGCTTGGTCACGTGGTCGGGGATCTGGCGGTACCGTTTGGGATCCACGTAGACCACGTACTCGATCCGCTCGACGAGCCCGTCGGGGACGAGGCGAGTGGCGGAGAAGATGACGTCTTCCTGGGGGACGTAGGAGGGGAACTCACGGACAGGGCGGGTCTCCCGTCGGCTGAGAGGCCGGCACTGGAGCAGATGGATGATCGGGACGGCCCGCCCTCCCTCCCGGCGGATCTCCACCGTGAACTCGATGTCCACCGGTCGACCATAAGCCCGCTCCAGTTTGGTCAGGATCGCCTTCATCAACGGCACGAAGTCGGTCTCTCTGAGCAGCCGATCGAACGTGAGGATCATCCGGTCGGGTGAGAGGCCGGGGCGGCGGAACTGAAGAGGCTGGATGTACCCTTCTTCCTCGAGCGATACCAGCCACTCGATCCCCGGGAAGCGGGCGTGAAGGACCTGGGAGAGCGGGAGCGTGGCGAACCGGTTCTCCTCTAGGTCGATCACGTCCACGAAGTGCTGGGAATACTTCTTGATCTCGGCGAGGGTGATCTCCGGGCGGAGATGGGGGTGGCTGAGGGCGACCATCCGGGGGTAATCGCCCGACACCCGCTCCACCGCTCGGGTGCCCAGGCCGAAGACGATCCGCATAAAGCCGTCTTCCCGGCGGATGATGTGGCTCCAGCGGAACGGGTTGCGCCCGAACGCCACCCCGGCGACCGTGGGGAAGAAATATCGACCGTGGCGGGTCCCCTCCACCCGCTGGATCAGGACGGCCATCCGCTCGTCGTAATCCACCAGCCCCACCTGTCGGCGGTACAGGAGGGCGTCCGGATTCAAGGTGCTGGCGTACACCTGCCGCACCGCGTCCAGCAATGCCTGGAGGTTCTCCTCAAGGGTTCCCTGGTTGGGGCAGAAGACACTCTCGTACTTACCGGCGAAGGAGTAGCCGAAGTTGTCCTCCAGGAGGCTGGAGGAGCGGACGATCAAGGGCGCATTGCCCACCTCTTCCACCAATTTTCGCAGCCGCTCCACGACTCGCTCGGGGAACCGCCCCTGCATAAACGCCCGCCGGATCTCCGGGTAGTCCTCCTCGATCTCCTCCTTCGTCTTGTACTTCTGGTCGGAAAACCGATAGAGGCCGTTCAGGGCCATAAACTCGTAGAAGACGTCAGCGCCGATGAAATAGGAATCAGGGATCACGACCCGCTGGGCGAGTGGGAAGGGATCTTCTGGCTCCGGCTCCTGAAGGATCTTGTAGGCCAGCAACATCCCGGCGGCCTTGCCCCCGATCTTCCCCCGGCCGATGCGATGCCGGTAGATGGCTTTGAGGTCGGCGATCTCAAAATGCTTCCGCGCCACCCCGACGAAGCCTAGTTGGTCGCTGATCATCCCGCGGATGAGGACGACGATGATCTGCTGGATATGGTGCTGTACCTTTGCTTTCTTCTCCGGTGGAAGCCGCTCGAACTCCTCCGCCTGAGCGAAGAGCATATGCCAGGGGGCCAGTTCGGGGTTGAAGGTGAGGATGATCTCCTCATCCGGCTTGCGGGCGCTGAGGACGGAACGGACGATCTCTTCGAACCGCTCGTGGGGGAGGTTCAGCGCGAAGTAGAAGTCGGTCAAATGGTCGCGGATGATCTCCAGCCGCTTCTCCCATACCTCCGGGCTCTCCTGAAACGGTGGATTGTCCAGCCCTTCCTTCTCCTGCGTCAGAATCGCCTTCCGCTTCACCTCCTGTTCGAACTGCTCGGGGGTGATGATCCCCCGGTCGAACAGTTCCTGGCGCATCCTTTTTCGGATCTCCCGCGAGAGGATCGGGTACTCCGAGAGTTTCAGATAGACCGCCAGAACCTTGGGCATTTCCGAGATGTTTTCGAACGCCATCGTCTCCCCCCGGCGCGCTGTGCTCATTGGATTATACCACGGTTTGACAGGAGGGGGGATAGAGATATACTCCTCCCGACCGCGATGGAAACCCGACGCGAAGACCTGCACGAGCGGATGAACGAGGCGGGGATCGACGCCGCCATCCTGGTCCACCCCCGGGACGTTCTCTATTACACCGGCACGGTTCGGCCGTCCACCCTGTTGATCGGTCCGCGGGAAGCGGTCCTCTTCGTCCGCCGCGGGCTGGAGCCGGCCCGTCGGGAGGTGAGGGACGTGCGGGTCGAGGCCGGGGGCGGGTTCAAGCGGGTGGCCGAGGCACTTCGGACGCAGGCCCCGGACGGCGGGCGGCTGGGGTTGGAGATGGACGTGCTCCCGGCCCGCCTCTACCTGCGCATCCGGGAGGTCCTGCCCGAATGGGAGCCGGTGGACATCAGCCCGTTGATCCTGGACCAGCGGATGGTCAAGGGCGGGCCGGAGGTCGCGTCCACCCGGCAGGCCGCGGCCGCGGCCGACGTCGGACACGAGGCGATGGCCCGGCTCCTCCGTCCTGGCGTCACCGAACTGGAACTGGCGGCAGAGGTGGAGGCGGCGATGCGGCGCGCCGGGCACGAGGGGTATCAACCGCTCCGCCACCCTGGCGCACGCGGTGGAGGGGTGCTGCTGATGAGCGGGGAGAACCTCACCGTGCGCGGGGGCCACGGTCTGGTCGTGACCGGCGTCGGGCTGAGCCCCGCCAGTCCCTACGGGGCCTCCCGCCGACGGGTCCGGCCCGGCGACCTGGTCGTGCTGGATACCGGCACCACCTGTGGGGGATACACCGCCGACGAATCCCGTACCTATGTGGTCGGGCGGGCCCGTCCAGACCAGCGCGCCCTCTTCGAGGTCGCTCTGGCGGCGGAGGAGGCGGTCCTGGGTGCGCTGCGGCCTGGCACCCCTGTCTCGGAGGTGTACGCGGCCGCCCAAGCCGTCGTCGACCGGGGAAATCCGCCCCACTTCCCCCCAGGCAGCCTCATCCTCCCCGGCTTCGTGGGCCACGGGATCGGGCTGGAACTGGATGAGCCGCCGGTGCTCTGGGATCGGGAGGGGATGTCGATCCTCAGCGGGATGGTGCTGGCCGTGGAGGTGGAGGTCAGCGCGCCCGAGGTCGGAATGATGGCGAAGATCGAGGACACGGTCGTCGTCGAGCGGGAGGGCCCCCGCCTGCTTACCCAGGCCCCCCGCTCCCTGATCGAGGTTCGCACCTAGTCCGATGGTCTCCCGTCCCTCTCTCGGTCCCGTCCGAAAGACCGCCGGTAGGCTCGGGGCGGTGGTCGCTTTCGTCCTCGCCCTCGTCCTCTACGTCGCTACCCTCCTGCCCGACGTGCTCCCCGCCGACGCCGGGGAGTTCCAACTGGTGGCCGCCACCGCCGGGGTCGCCCATCCGCCTGGCTACCCCTTCTACTCGATACTGGGATGGCTCGCCGCGCGGCTCCCCCTGGGGAGCGGCCCCGCCTGGCGGGTCAACCTCCTCTCGGCGGTGGTGGGCGCGGCGACGGCCGCGTTGGTGTTCGATGCCGGAAGACGGATGAGCCGGTCTGTCGCGGGTGGGGCGGTCGCCGCCGTCGCCCTCGGCTCCGCCACCACGTTCTGGGCCACCGCGACCCAGGCCAGCATTCGACCGCTGGTCGCTTTCTTCACCGCCCTTTGCCTGGATAGCCTCTTCGCTTACCGTCGGCCGTTCGCGCCGCGTTCCTCCCCCGTCGACGACCGGGCGCTGGTCGTCTTCGTCGCCGGGTTCTCCCTGGGGCTCACTCACCATCCCTCCCTCGCCTTTCCTGGGCTGTTTTTCCTGACCTACCTGATCTGGGCGGACCCACGCCTGGTGATCACACCCCGGCGGTGGTGGAAGCCGCTGCTGGCGGCCCTGCCGGGGCTGCTGGTCCTGCTCTACCTCCCCATCCGGGCCGCTGCAGGTGCCCCCCTCGCCCCGGCCGACTTGACCACCTGGGAAGGGTTTTGGGAACACGTCCTGGCCCGAGGCTTTCGGGGGGATATGTTCGCCTTTGCCACCCGAGAGGCCCTGCCCGCCCGCCTGGCGCTCCTGCCGGACCTCCTTCGCCTCCAATTCAATCCGCTCCTCCTCCTGGCGGCAGGCCTGGGGGCGCTGACCCTGCTGTGGAAGGAACGCCGACTGGCCCTGTTGCTGATCGGAGGTTTCGTCTTGCACACCTTCGTCACCCTCACCTACCGCGCCCCTCAGACCGTCGAATACGAGATGCCAGCCTACGTTATTTTGGCCCTCCTCGCCGCTGCCCCCCTGAACGTACTCGCCTCCTCCACGAAAAAACACCTGCTGCGCCCTCTGCGCCTCTGCGGTGCGCTCCTCCTCCTCGCCGCGGGGCTCTCCAACCTCCTCGCCCACCTCCCCAGTTTCGTCGCCCTGTCCCGGACGGAGGACACCCGTGCGACGGTGGAGCCGGTGCTCCGCGCCGCCCCGCGGGACGGGGTGGTCCTCGCCGACTGGCACTGGGCGACGCCGATGTGGTACCTGCAGCAGGTGGAGGGCCTGCGGCCGGATCTGGAGGTGCAGTACGTCTATCCGATCCCAGGGCAGGATTATGGCGCGGTCTGGCAGGAACGAATGGCGGAGGTCCCTCCCGGACGGGCAGTGGTCGTGACCCATTGGTTCCCCCAACTGGAGGCCGACTACGTCCTCTCGCCCCTTGGGATGGCCTTCGTGGTGGATCGGGTGGTCGAGCCGACGTCGCTCCATCCGGTGGGCGTGACGCTGGGGGGCGAGATCGCGCTGGTCGGGACCGGCGAACAGCCGACGGAGGGACGTCCCGGACTCCCGCTGGAGGTTACCCTGGTCTGGGAGCCGACCGGCCCGCTGGATGGGCCGGTCTCCCTCTTCGTCCATCTGATGGGGCCGGACGGGCGGCTGTGGGGGCAGGGGCGCGATCGGACCTACGGGCCGGACAGTGTCTCCGTTGGCGAACGGCGGGTGGAGCGGTTCACCATCGTCCCCTACTTACACGCGCCGCCCGGTCAGTACACCCTGGTCGCCGGGGCGTACCGGCCGGTGGAGGGCGGCTGGGAGCGGCTGCGGACCGCGGAGGGGGCGGAGTGGGTGGTGCTGGGGGATGTGCGGTTGGGGCCGATGGAATCGCCCCCTGCCAGCCGACACCCGTTCTTGTGGCCCCGCCCGCTGGGAGGGCGGCCGGCGTTGGTCGGGGTCGACTACGATCGCTCGGTTCCCTATCAACTGCGGGTCTACCTCCACTGGCGCGGCCCGTCCAGGGGAGGGCAGGCCGCCCTGCTGGGGCCGAACCTGCCGGAGCAGGCCATCCATCTGCCGGAGGTCGACGAGCCGGGCTACTTCACCACCGTCGTCGACGTCCCTCCGGATCTCCGCGACCTGGAGGTTCGGATAGGTGGGCGGACCGTCCACCTGCCCGCGCCTGGAACGGAGGATCGGTACGTGCCCTTCGGTGGGGAGATCAGCCTGGTGGGACTGGAGATGGAGGAGGGACCTCGCCCGCCCGGGTCGTCCGTAGAGGTGCGGGCCTCTTTCCTGGCTTTACGTCCTCTCCTGCACGACCGGCACGTGACGGTGCGGCTGATCGGGGAGGGGTGGTGGAGCCAGAACGACGGCACTCCCGCCCTGGGCGCGATCCCTACGCTGAAGTGGATCGCTGGCTCCCTCGTGACCGACCGGCGTGTGCTGACCGTTCCGCCCGACGCCCCGGATGGCGAGGCCGTTCTCTACCTCGGCTGGTACGACGGGTTCAGCGGTGAGCCCCTGACGGTGCTGGACGAGCGGTTCGTCGAGACGGCCGAGGCCTTACCGGTGAGCCGTGTCTCCGTTGCCTCCAGGTGAGTTCCCCCGTGCCGGAGCGCTGGATTGGTTGAGCCGACGGTTCACGGGACCTCCAGCCGATCCGGCAGGACCAGCCGGTTGTCGGGGAGGGGGTTGCCCTGTGCGTCGCGCGCCTCCAGCCGCTCCCCCGTCTCCGGATCGTACCATCCCACGGCGAGATCGTACTCGCCCGGGGGGACCCCTTCCAAAGAGACCTCGACGGGATCGGAGACTACCTCTCCTTTGACCCAGATGCCGGTGGGGTAGGTGTACCCTCGGGGCATCGCGTCGGTCTGGGCCACGGGCCGGGCGGTCGCCGGGTCGGCTACGTGGACGAAGAACTTGTAATCCCGGCCCGGCGCGTCCAGCGCCCGCCAGTGGAGCGTTAGCCGGAGCGTCGTTCCTTCTCGCTCCAGGTCGTATCCTGCCAGTTCGATCACTCCTCCGAACGTCGCCCCTACCTCCCGCTCCATCGGCGGCAGTTCCCATACCCGCTCCCGCCCCTCCACTTCCACCGGCCGCGGGTAGGTGTAGGTGCCCACCGCCTGGCCTGTGCCGTCCTTCAGCACGAGGGTGAGCACGTAGGAACCCGGAGGGGTGGTCGGCGGGATCGCCAATGAGCCCTTTCCCGCCACCCACGCCCCGACGGGCCAGGCGGCCGGATCGGAGCCGGGGGCCAGGGGCAGCGTCGTCGAGAGGACCGTCGGCCCCTCCAGCCGCCACTCCGCCTGAGTGGCCTGGGGCTCGCCCTGCACCGACCACCAGGCGGTCCAGCGGAGCGTCTCCCCCTGCTGCACGCGGTCCGGCATATCCAGTCGGCTCAGGGCCACGCTGCCGCCCAGCGCAGCCTCGACGGGCGCGTCGGGCCGGAGGGTGGTCTGGGTGAGAGCGACGGTGCGTGTGATGGTCCCTAACTTCTCCCACGTCGCCACCCGGTACAGGGTCGCCTGCAGGGTGTACCCGTCGCCAGGGGGCGTGCCGGGGGGCAGCGGGAGGACGTACCGGTCCGGCAGCCGCCGGTCGACAGGCCAGAGGCCGGTGGGGAGGAAACCGTACCCTGGCTGGGCGTCCAGCCGCGCCCACTCGTTGCCCAGCGGATCGGTCAGCCGCAGGTTGACCCCCCAGTTCCCCACCGGCGGGCGTGCGGCGGACCATTCCAGGCGCACTTCCAGGAGATCGGGGGCGGGCTGCACGGCGCGGACCCGGTGCAGGCGAATCATCCCGTTGGCCCAGGTCGCCAGCGTCTCTTTGGAGGGGGGCTCCGCCGCCCGCACCCAGACCGGCCGCAGGTAGGTGGTGCCCAGCGTGTGGCCGGAGGGCAGCCGGGGCGGCAGCCTCCCCTCCGGCCCCTCCACCTCCACGGCGATCAGGGCCAGCCCTGGCGAGATCCACCCCGGCACCGGCAGCACGACCTCCGTCGTCGGCTCTAGCCCCACCCGCACCTCTGCCCACCCTCGGTCGGGCAACCGGCGCAGGTGGACGGCGGGCGAGACGAGCCGCACGGTTGCCGTCAGCCCCTCCGTCGCTCCGCTCCACTCCATCGTCAGCCGTAGCGGCTCCCCTGGAACCAGCCGGTCGGTGGAGTAGTCGTACTCCACCAACCGCACCGGTCCGAAATCCAGCCCGTCGGGGTTGTGGTGCAGAAGCGGCATCTGAGCGAAGTCCATCGTCAGGTCCCCCTCCCCGTGGGCCTCATACCGGGGGGCGAGTAGGGGGAGGGTGAAGAGGACGCAGAGGAGAAGAAACCACAGAGACACAGAGAGCACAGAGGCTCTCTTGGAGTAGGAAATGCCGGATCCTCCGTGTTCTCTGTGCCTCTGTGGTGGGATAAACGAGAGGGCGACGAGCGCCAGGGCGGCGAGCACGGAGACCCCCTCAGCCCCGGCCCGCAAGGGGGTGCGACCCAGCCAGAGGACAACGGTGTGCTGCCCTGGGGGAACTGGAACCGTCGCCCATCCGGAATCCGGGGCCGGTCCGATGTCCACCGGCTCCCCGTCCACCGCCGCCCGCCAGCCAGGCCACCAGTAGAGGGGGAAGGCGACCCGTGCTCCGCCGCCCTCTACCGTCACTTCCCACACACGGCGAATCGGCCCGTGGAGCGTCTCGCGGGCTGCAAGGAGACCCCCCTCCAGGGGGCGCGGTTCCGGCGGACGGTCCGGGTCGAAGAGGGAGGGCCCCGTCCAGGGGCGGGGCACCACCTCTCGCGGCAGGTACTCGTACCGAATGGTGGAGCCCACGTTGCCGGTGAACAGTTCGTACAACTGGAGCCGCTCGGCGGTGAACTCCTCGGCGGAGATGGGGATGTAGTCGGGCCGCAGCCGGGCCAGGCCAGCGGCGGACAGAGCAGCGACGAGCGCCACCGCCACCACCCAGGGAAATTTGCCACGGAGGCGCGAAGAAGAGGTCCGAGGAGAAACCTCTGCGCCCTCCGCGTCTCTGCGGTATCCAACCGATGTACCGATCGTGAGCGCGCCGAAGAGGGATTGGATGGAGAGGAATCGCCAGGGGAACTGGACCATTGGCAGGAGCGGCAGATGGTCCCAGAGGGGCCGGGAGAGCGGCGTGATCATCCACGTGCTGAGGGCGAGGCCCGCCAGGGCGACCCCCTCGATCCAGCGCACCCGGCGGCTACGGACCCACCGTGCCAGAAGGACGGCGACGCCGAGGAGGATCGCTGCCGCCTGGGCCAGCCCCATCGCGAAGGGGGTCCTCCCCTCGCCGATCTCGTAGTCGAACCAGAACGACCGCTGGACCAGGTCGACCCCGCGGAAATGCTCCCCATAGAAGAAATAGCCGGTGGTCTGCGCGGTCAGTTGGACCCGGTCGGTCTCCAGCAGGGCGGGGGCCCAGAAGCCCGCGGCGAGGGCGAGGCCCAGGCCGAGGGCGAGCAGGCCGAGGGCGAGGAACCGGCGTCGGTCCGCTGTGGCGGTGGCGGCCCGCGCCAGGAGGTAGAGAAGGGCGAAGGGGGAGAAGATCAG
The DNA here is from genome assembly GCA_011388675.1 of Chloroflexota bacterium. Classification (GTDB taxonomy): domain Bacteria; phylum Chloroflexota; class Anaerolineae; order B4-G1; family DUEL01; genus DUEL01. The sequence continues at coordinate 9,300 of DROW01000104.1, forward strand.
GGCGGACACGTTGTGGGTGAGGATCAGCCCG
>DROW01000105.1 GCA_011388675.1 Chloroflexota bacterium
GTCTTCTGACCTGCTCTGCTCTCACCCCTTGCACTCTTACCACCTTATGGCGAGAGGTATGACCGGAGAGGATTTCCACCGCGTCCTTCGGAACACCCAGCCGTCGGGCCAGGAAGTCCCGGAGCGCCTTGTTCGCCTTCCCCCCGACCGGTGGGGCCGTCAGCCGCACGCGCAGCGACTCCCCGTAGAGGCCCACCACCGTGTCGTGGCGGCTTCGCGGCACCACGTGCACGCCAAACGTGCAACCCTCCTCGTTCTCCTGAACCCGTAACTCCTTCACTCTACTGCTCCCCTGCTCCCTGCTCCCTGCTCCCTGCTCCTCTGCTCCTCTGCTCCTCTGCCCCCTGCTCCTTGCTCCCTGCCCCTCTGCTCCTCTGCTCCCTGCCCCCTACAAGATCACCCAGAGGATCACCTGCTCCACCACCCACAGGATGAGGATGAGCACCATCGGGCTGAAATCGAAGGGACCGACCAGGGGGATATGTCGTCGGATCGGGGCGAGAAGTGGCTCGGTGATGTTCCACAGGAAGCGCATCACCGGATGGGCGTAACTCATCCCCAGCATCGGCAACACGATCCGCGCGATGAGCGCCAGGGTGTAGAGATCGAAAAGCACCCGAACCAATCGATACACGAACCACACCGCCATCCTCTTCCCCCTCTTGCGCCCTCAATCTCGAACCTCGGACCTTTCCCCTCACCCCCGTCTCGGGCCGAAGATGGCCCGGCCGATCCGCACCATCGTTGCCCCTTCCTCTACCGCCACTTCGAAATCGTCGGTCATCCCCATCGAGAGTTCCCGCCACGTCGCCTGAGGGAACCGCTCCGCCAGCGCGTCCCGCAGCGCCCGCAGCCCGGCGAAGACCGGGCGCACTTCCTCCGGGTCCTCAGCGATCGGGGCTATCGTCATCAGCCCCTCCACCCGAAGCCCCGGCAGGGCCAGGATCTCGGCGCAGGCGGTGAAGAAGGCCTCCCGCTGCTCCTCGTCCTCCCGCCAGCGGTCCACCAGAAAGCCGAACTTTGTCGCTTCGCCGCTGACGTTGCACTCGAGCAGGACGGGGATGGTCCGTCCGGCCTCGACGGCGAACCGGCTCAGCCGCCGGGCGATCTTAAGCCGGTCCACCGAATGGACCACGTCGAAGTGAGCCACGGTGAGAGCGGCCTTCCGGCTCTGCACGTGGCCGACCATGTGCCAGGTGGGGCGGGGCCCGTCCACCGCTGCGTTTACCTGGGGGATCTTCTCCGCCCCCTCCTCCGGCCGATTCTCCCCGAAGTGGCGGAGGCCCAGGTCGTAGCCGAGCAGGATCGTCTGCACCGGGAAGGTCTTCGTCACCGCCACCAGCGTGACCCCGTCGGGGTCGCGCCCGGCCCTCAGCGCCGCTTCGGCGATCCGCTCCCGCACCCTCTGGAGGTTCCGATGGACGAATTCCCCGTACTCCATTTGGCCCGTCCGTCTCTCACCGCAACATCATCACCACGCCGAACCGCCCGGTGCGCCCCCGCTCTGCCCGGTGGGAGAACCACTCGTCGGTGTGGCAGGCGGTGCAGATGCCGGACATCTCCACTTCTCCGACCCCCGCTGCCGTCAATTGCGCCCGTACCGCGCCGGGCAGGTCGAGATAGAGACCGCCGTCCTTGCGATGGGCAATCTGCGCGTCGGCGGGACAGGCCCGCGCGACCGCCCGGACGACGTCCGATCCTACCCGGTAGCAACAGGGGCCGATGGCTGGCCCGATCCCCGCCCAAAGGTCCTCGGGGCGGCTCCCGGCGTGATGGGCGAAGGCTGCTATCGCTTCCTTCACGACTCCTTTCGCCGCCCCTCGCCACCCGGCGTGGACCAGCCCGATGGTTCGACGCCGGCGATCGAAGAGGAGGATGGGCACGCAATCGGCGAAGCGGAACAGGAGGGCCAGCCCCGGCGTGTCGGTGAGCAACCCGTCGATGCCCGGTTGGACCGTCCCGGCGTGGGCCTGGCTCACCCAGCGCACGTTGGCGCTGTGGACCTGGTAGGGGCTCACAGTGCGGTCGCGGCGCAGGTCCAGAGCGGTGAAGACGCGCCGGTGGTTTTCCTCCACCGCCTCCAGTGTATCCCCCACCGTGTGCCCCAGGTTGAGCGTAGCGAACGGCCCCTGGCTGACTCCGCCTCGGCGGGTTAAAACGGCGTGGAGCACCTCTTCCTGGTCGAGCGTCTCGAACCGGTAGTAGACGATGCCGTTGTCCAGTGTCTCCCGTATCATCGGCCTGAATTATCCCCCGGGAGGCCGTTCTGCGCAAGTGGATCATCGACGACCTTGTCACTCTGCCGTTTCGCGGTATACTCGCCTTCGGTGGAGGATCGCCACGGAGCCTGGATTTTCCGCGCCGCTGCGGCGGCGGCAAGGGAGGTGATGGGGATGGCCCCTCCACGGATCGAGTCCTATCGCTTCGGCCGGATGGTGGTGGATGGGACAGCCCACACCCGCGACCTGATCCTGCTGCCGGACCGGGTGATCGGCAACTGGTGGCGGAAGGAGGGCCACCGGCTGATCCCGAACGACCTGGAGCCGGTCCTGGAGGCTGCGCCCGAGGTGTTGGTCGTCGGAACCGGCGCGTTCGGCCGGATGAAGGTGACGGAAGAGGCACGCCGAGCGCTGGAGGCAGCGGGGATCGACCTGGTAGTCGCCAACACCGGTGAGGCGGTCCAACGGTATAACGACCTGCGGGGGCGGAAGCGAACGGCGGGAGCCTTTCACCTCACCTGCTAACCTGCTCCTTGCTCCCTGCGACCCCGCGACCTGGAACCTTAAACCTGAAACGAGGGGAACCGATGAACAACCTGGATCTACTTCGGGAACTGAGTGTACCAGCAGAGACGAAGATCCTGCTCATCGTGCTGGACGGGCTGGGGGGCCTGCCGATGGAGCCGAACGGCCCCACTGAACTGGAGGCGGCCCGCACGCCCAACCTGGACGCGCTGGCGGCGGGCTCCATCTGTGGGATGAGCACCCCGGTCGCGCCGGGGATCTCCCCGGGCAGCGGCCCGGGCCACCTGGCCCTCTTCGGCTACGACCCCCTGCAGTACGAGATCGGCCGGGGGGTGCTGGAGGCGCTGGGGATCGGTTTCGACCTCCAGCCGAACGACATCGCCGCGCGGGGGAACTTCTGCACGATCGACCCCGAGACCGGGGTGATCACCGACCGACGGGCAGGGCGCATCCCCACCGAGGTCGGCGCGCGGCTGTGCGAGAAACTCCGGACCATCCAACTTCCCGGCGTGGAGACCTTCGTCGAGCCGGTGAAGGAGTATCGGTTCGTGCTGGTGCTGCGTGGGGAAGGGCTGGAGGACGGCCTGACGGAGACGGATCCGCAGCGGACGGGGGTGCCGCCGCTGCCGGTGGAGCCGCTTCGGCCGGAGGCGGCCCCCACCGCCGACCTCCTCAACCGCTGGCTGGCCCACGCCCGTCGCCTCCTCGCCGACGAGTACCCGGCCAACGGCTGCAACCTCCGGGGCATCGCCAAGGACCCCGGTCTCCCCAAGATGCCGGAGATCTACAAACTCCGCTGCGGAGCCATCGCCACCTATCCGATGTACCGGGGCGTGGCGAAACTGGCCGGGATGGAGGTCCTGCCCACCGGCGAGACGATCGAGGACGAGGTGGAGACCCTGAAGGCGCACTGGGCCGACTACGATTTCTTCTTCTTCCACGTCAAGAAGACCGACAGCGCGGGGGAGGACGGGGACTTCGAGCGCAAGGTGGAGGTGATCGAGCACTTCGACCGGGTGCTGCCGCAGATCCTGGCCCTGCAGCCGGATGTGGTCATCGTTACCGGCGACCATTCCACCCCGGCGAAGTGGAAGGCTCACTCCTGGCACGAACTGCCGGTCCTCCTCTGGTCGCGCTACGTGCGCCCGGACGGGGTAAAGACCTTCGGGGAGCGGGCCTGCATGCAGGGCGGGCTGGGCCACATCCGCCACGTGGACCTGATGCCCCTGGCGCTGGCCCACGCCCGACGGCTGACCAAATTCGGGGCGTAACGGCGCAACGGGTCGGGGCTGGTCGAGGCGCGATCGTTGGGGCGACGCGATGGTTGGGGCGCGTAGCGATGGTTGGGGCGACGCGGTGGTTGGGGCGCAATTAATTGCGCCCCAACCACCGCGTCCTCACCATCGCGCCCCAACCGTTGCACCCTAACCGTTGCGCCCCAACCACCGCGTCCTCACCATCGCGCCCCAACCGTTGCACCCTAAC
>DROW01000106.1 GCA_011388675.1 Chloroflexota bacterium
CCCAAGCGGCTCGATCCCCTCTCCGTTGACGACAAGCCGGCCTACGTGAAGTACTTCGAGGACATCTTCGCCATCGTCGACGCAGCGGGACTCTGCGTCTTCCTCAGCATCCGGCATCTGTTTGAGAACACCTACCAACTGGAACCGGTGCGCATCTCCCGGATGATGGAGTACGCCACCGGTGCCGGATACGACGAGGAGACGCTGCTGAAGGCCGGGGAGCGGATCTACAACCTGGAGCGGATGTTCTTGGTCCGCGCTGGCTTCAGCCGCGCCGACGACACCCTCCCGCCACGAATGCTCCAGGAGCCGATGCCCGAGGGCGCGGCCGAGGGGCACGTGGTGGAACTGGACAAGATGCTCTCGGAGTACTACCGACTGCGGGGGTGGGACGAGAACGGCGTGCCCACCCAGGAGAAATTGGCCGAACTGGGCCTTCCATAGAGCGCTCCGGCCACAAAAGCAGCGGACACGCCTTTCGGCAAAGGCCACGCGGCTCCCGCCAGGGATGACCGACCCTGCAACGGGAGGTGTCGGAGCGCTGGGGAAGGGAAACGCCGGGCGCTGAAGAACGCCGGCCGTCCCGAACGCCCGGTCGCCGGGGTCGAACTCACATCCCCCGCATCCAGGAGGACCAAGCGATGAAGTTGATGTCGATGCGCGAAGCGATCGCCACCTTCGTCCACGACGGGGACACGGTGGCCATCGAGGGGTTCACCGCCTGCATCCCCTTCGCCGCCGGGCACGAGATCATCCGCCAGAGGCGGCGCGACCTGGTCCTGGTCCGGCTCACGCCCGACCTGCTCTTCGACCAGATGGTCGCCGCTGGATGCGCCCGGAAGTTGATTTTCTCCTTCCTGGGGAACCCGGGGGTGGGCTCCCTCCACGCCATCCGGCGAGCAGTGGAGAAGGGAGACCCCCCACTGGAACTGGAGGAATATTCCCACGCTGGTACGGTGGCCCGCTATCTGGCCGGCGCGTACCACCTGCCCTTCTACCCCCTCCACTCCTACGTGGGCACGGATTACCCCGAGGTCAACCCCAACATCCGGTTTGTGGAGAGCCCCTTCGGCAACGGCCGCGTCGCCGTCGTGCCGCCCCTCAACCCGGACGTGGGGATCATCCACGCCCAGCGGGCCGACGTCAACGGCAACACCCAGTTGTGGGGCATCGTGGGCGTCCAGAAAGAGGTCGCCTTCGCCTCCAAGCACGTCATCGTCGTCGTGGAGGAGATCGTCGACGAGGAGGTGATCCGGGCCGACCCCAACCGGACCCTGATCCCCGGCTTCGTGGTCGACGCCGTCGTCCACGAGCCCTACGGCGCGCACCCCTCCTACGTCCAGGGGTACTACGACCGGGACAATCAGTTCTACCTCCAGTGGGACGAGATCAGCCGGGACGAGGCAAAATTGCGGGTCTGGCTCGACGAGTGGGTCTACGGGGTGCGCGACCGGGCGGAGTACGTGGAGAAGATGGGCCCGGAGACCTGGGAGCGGCTCAAGCCGGGGAAGGCCCCCTCCGGGCAGGTGGACTACGGTCGGTATGTGTGAGAACCACAGAGACACGGAGGGCACAAAGTTTTTTCTCCTAATTTTGAGAGAAGCCTCCGTGTCCTCTGTGCCTCTGTGGTGAAATCAACTTGAGGTGGGGATGGTATGGAAGGATACACTCCTTCGGAGATGATGATCATCGCCGCGGCGCGGGCGCTGGCGGGCGTGAAGACCGTCTTCGTCGGCATCGGGCTGCCGAACGCCGCCTGCAACCTGGCTCGGCGGACCGTCGCGCCGGACCTGGCACTGATCTACGAGAGCGGCGTCTA
>DROW01000107.1 GCA_011388675.1 Chloroflexota bacterium
GCCCACTCCCAGAGCGATGTCGAGAGCAAGGGAGCCGGTGGGAATCACTTCCACCTGCAGATGGGAGGCCTCCCCCAGCCGCATAATGGCCCCCTCCCCAAACCGCTTCTCCAGCGCCGCCAGCGCCGCTTCCAACGCCTTCCTGCGTCCTTCGTCTGTCATAGGTGCTGCGTTGCCTCCTACATTTCTGACCTCAATGCGTATAGTAGTGTACAACAAGAAAAAGGAAATTGCAAATGCCTCCTCGGAGGACTCTCGAAGCGGAGGGCGAGAGGGATGACCGGCACCCGCGAGGCGAAGGCGAGAGCGTCGCTCACCCTCCGGGCAGCGTGATCCGCCCCGAGATATGCTTCGTGGTGACCTCGCTCGGCTCCCACCAACGCGGGTCCGAATCCGTGCCCGAAGGCTGGCGCCCGATCACCTGCGGGGGAGAAGAACCACCACGTCCGCCACAAGCGTCTGCCCGCCGTCGCTCCGATGGCCGAACACAGCCACCAGATCACCCGGCTGCAAGGCGTCCAGCGATCTCTCCCCCCCTTCCACCGTGCGCACGCGGGTCTGGCCCGTGGTCTCCACCACGCGCGGGCCGTCGGGGGTGGCGAGGCTTAACCGCCCTTCCTCGATCCCCCGCACCCGCCCCACCAGGTCGGGTTGGCCCAGGCCAGGGAGGTTGGGAGGGGGCGGAGGAGCGGCCCCCGGGCGGGGCCTCGGCTGTGGCCCGGCAAGGGAGACCCCCTGCCAGGTCCATCCGTGCTCCCCCACGTACACTCCCAGGGAGAAGGCGGCTACCAGGAGCATCCCCACGATAAGCGCCGCACCGACACCGAGCATCAGTTTGTGTCCTTTGGACATCCCCACTCCCTCCCTCACCGCCCGGCACCGGGTTCGAGCACGGTGATCTCCTGTAACACAACCCGTTCCACAGCCTGAGGCTCCTCCAGGCCCGTGCCTGTCGCCACCACGACCTCCAGTGGCAGGTCGCCCGGCTCCGTGAGACGGGGGATCACGACCCGGTAGTCCTCCACCAGCACCCCGCCCCGCGGGGGATGGAAAGTCTCCATATACCGCTCCAGATTCCCCATCCCCGGCGGGTGGACCTCCAGCAACGTCCCCCCCAGCGCCGTCCCGACCTGCAGCCGCCCTGGAGGGCCCTCCGACCGCCAGTACAGGGTCAGATGGAGGGCCCCTCCCGCCTCCACCACCTCTTCCTCCAGGTCGTACCCGACCAGCGTCAGGCCCCCTAGCTGCTTTTCCACCCGATGCTCGGGCCGGGGATCGGTGACGACCAGCGTCGGCGGCTCATCGGTGAGACGGTAGAGGACCAGCGGTCGGTTGCTCCCCTGCGCGACGGTGTTGCCGATCAGCACCGGCACCGCCCAGGCCTCGGGGGAAACCCAGCCCGAGGGAGGCGACCACGGATTTCGGCGACCCCCCAGTTCGGCCGGCGGTACCACGGAGTACACCTCGCGCCCGGAGGCCGCCTCCGGGGAGAGCCCAGGTTCCAACGCGGGGATCAGAACGTCGGGGCGGACGCCGTAGACCAGTCGGAAGTGGAACAGGTCGTATCCGAAGACCCCGCCACGGTTCAAGAGGACGGCCCCCTCTGGCAACAGATCGAAGACGTTCTCGTAGAAATCGTTGATCGCCGTGTCGGTCGAGCGGTCGTTGACCGCCCAGTTAGCCCGCACCTCCTTGACCAGCCCCAGCGTCAGCGCCAGTCCCACCAGTCCGACCAGCGCCCAGCGCGCCGCGCGCCACCGCAGTCCCGCCAGCCGATCCACTCCCCATCCCACCGCGTAGCCGATGAAGAGCGCGTAGATCAGGTGGGCCGGGATGAAGAACACGTCCAGGTCGAACGCCCGATACTGGATGAAGAACCAGATATGCACCAGGTACATCCCGACCAGCAGAAAGAAGCGGCGAGGGCGGCGAAAGAGCAACAACCACATTCCCCCGATCCCGAGAAGGAGACCGACGAACCCGAACTGCTGAACCAGGAAATAGAGATAAACGACCACCCGGTCGGGAAGGGCGGTGAGGGGGAAGGCGAACTTGAACTGGGGGAAGGCCCCCAGCGTGTAGTTGTAGATGCCGCGGAGGGTGGTCGGCGCGTGGGCCCGCATCGGCGCGTCCAGCAGGGTGTGGGCCCGGAGCGGAAGCCACAGGAACTGGAGCAGGCCCAGGAGGAACCCGCCCACGGCCACGCCGCCGCCCAGAGGGCTGATCGCCGTCCAGGGACTCACCAGCAGGGCGAACAGCGCGAAGGCGGGAGCGAACCCCAGGTCGGACATATGGGTGCCCAGGGAGAGGCCGAAGCAGAGGCCGAAGGCCAGCAGGAGCAGGGTCGAACGTGGGGAAGGAAGGAATCGCCGCCACCCCGTCTGTCCAGCTGGTCGATCGCGCCGCTCCCGCTCCTCTACCCGCGCCCACCATAGGAGCAAGACCAGGGTCAGGGCGAGCATGAAGACGTTGGGAGCATAGACCTCGGCGATCGTCGCCTGCGACCAGAAGGTGCGGGAGAAACCGAAGAGGAGGGCGGCGAAGGCGGAGGCGGCCCGCGAGACAGCCCGATGCCGCAGTTCGGAGGTCAGCAACCGAAGGACGACGTAGAGGAGGGCCACCCCCGCCGCCCCCAGCGTCGCGCTCATCAGGTTGACCCGGTGGGCCACGTCGCCGATGGGCAAGAGGGTGAACAGTTTGCCCAGCCAGGTATAGAGCGGATACCCCGTCGAGTGGGCCAGCCCCAGCGTATAGCACACCGTCGCCAGTTCGTTGCCGTCCGGGCTGACATAGGAGAGGCTGGGGGTCAGCGTGGCGCTGTAGACCCCCAGGCAGAGGGCGAAGATCGCCATCGCCACCAGGAAGTCGACCCCATTGCGTCGGAACATCGAACGCCTCCCGGGCTACCGTATCCCGGCCGCGTTACCACGGGATTGGCGAGATGTTAAAAACCCGTTACCCCTGTCCCCTGCCCCTTTACACCTCTCCTTCCATCACGTATCGCATCACCTCGTACACGCTGAGGTGCTCGATCCCCAGTTTGTCCAGCGTGCGCCCCTTGCGCCAGTAGTCGGTCTGGTGGATGATGCAGGCCAGGCGGATGATGCTCTCCATCCCCCGCACCCGCACCCCGTATCGCTGCCCGAAGGCGGCGATGGGCACCATGCTCATCGGCACGTCCTCGGTGATGTACCGGTGGTTCAGCGTGCGCGGGGCCTTGATGCCATAGTAGCCCCGCTGGTTGTGGATCGCCTCGTGGAGGTCGTTGCCCGTGGCGTCGTAGGCGATGCGGAGCCACTCCAGCGCGGTCCGGGCACGGATCCCCAGCGCCGAGGCGACCGTCACCCGCTCCCGGTCCAGCGCTTCCAGGACACAGGCCACCGATGGAGTCACGCCGTCGATGTAGAACTGGAAGTCGCCGCCGGTGGATTCGATTCGGCCGGCGTTGAGGATGGTGAGGGCCGGATGGAAGATGGCCCCCATATTGTTCAACCCGGTGTGGAGGACGCTCTCGCCGTCGATGAACTGGGGGTAGGCGGAATGGAGAGCAGCCAGGACCTCGCGGGTGCGACGGGCGGGGAGGGCGGCGACGCCGACCGCTTCTTTGATCCGAAAGATGCGCGCTTCTGCGGGCCCTTCGGAGCGGCTGGCGTAGATCAGCGTCTCCGCCTCGGCCACGATGACGTCCGCCTCGCACCCCTCCCGTTTCAGCACCTCCCGGAACTCCAGCGCGCCTCCCGTGCGGCCGGGGTTCAGCACCACGATCTGCCCGTCCCTCAGGTGCGGTGCGGCCTTGCGGGCGATGTCGGCGTGGGCGGTGGATGGGACGACGACCATGATGACATCGGCCCGCTCCAACGCCTCTCCCATATCCGAGGTGACCCGTTCCAGACGACCGAAGCCGTGGGGACCGCCCTCGTAACTGGTCAGTTCGATCCCCCCTCGCGCCTTGATCGCGGCGACGTTCTCCGGCGTCCGGTTGTACAACGTGACCGGGAAACCCATCAGGGCCAGGTGGGCTGCCATCGCTTTGCCGCCGTGCCCAGCGCCGATGACGGTGTAGCGAGTCTTGTCGGTCATCACCTCACCTCCTTGACGATGCAGGGTACAGGATGCAGGAAGCCATCTGCATCCTGTGTCTTGTATCTTGCCTCTCGGCTCACAGGCGGATGCCCAGGCGAGCGATGCGCTCTTCCTCGGAGATCGGCTCGCCCGTATCCGGATCGACCGCGACGCAGGCCCCTCGCTGGTCGATGCGGGTAACGATCTGACCGCGGGCGAAGGGGTTGTTCTTCAGGTGGGGCGCGTCGAGCACCCCACTGGTCACCGCCCGCGCCAGCGTTGCCGGATCGATGAGCGGGTCCTCCACGTCGGGGCCTGCCAGCGCGCGGATGGCCTCCAGGGTTACCTTCGCTTCCCGGATCAGTTCTTCCTTGCGGGCCTGGACCTCCGGATCGCAGGTCATATCGGGCTGGCCCCGGATAGCGTTCTCCACCACCCGCCGGGCCATCTTGCACGCCTCGATGACGTCCTCGGCGGTGGCGGCGTGGTGCGCCTCGACGTGGCCGACGACGTGGAGGATGTGGGGTTTGAGGGCCATCTGGACGTAGATGCTGGCCGCCAGGTGGGCCCGCGCCGCGTCGATGTCCAGCGGGTAACTCAAAAGCCCCGTCCGCGTCTGCCGCCAGATGCGGAAGTCCGGCCCCGCCAGCGGCTCGATCATCTCCAGGCAGGCCAGCATCTTCGCCAGGTCCATCCGGTCGGATAGGCCCGGTGGACTGTTGAACATCATCTGGGCGATGTAGTCCTTCACGCCGAAGGCACGGGCGTTGTAGGCGGAGAGGTAGGCGGAGACGACGAAGATGACGTCGGGCGCGTCCCGCATCCCCCAGTGGTGCGGTTCGTTCAACTCCACCGGGATGTCCCGCTCGCCGTACCAGGCCATCACCTTCTGATGCTCCCGGATCGACCCCTCCAGGTCCCACGGCCCCCGCCCGTCCATCTGGTTGAACCAGAAGATGGGGATCGCGCACCAGGCGTTGTGGATCGTCTCGACGTACATCTCGGCCAGTCGGATGAAGTCGTCGGTGCCGGAGTAGGTGCGGAGAAGCGGATAGTTGCCGCGGCGGCTGGCTTCGTAGAGGGCGCGGTAGTCGTCCGGCGTGCGCACCGGCACCCCACCCGCCCCCCGCCGACGGGGGTCCTGCCGCTCCGGGTGGAAGAAGTTCTCCTGGGCGTCCTGGTCGATCCCCAGTGAGATGACGTCCAGCACTCCCGCCTCGGCGATGCGGGCGATCCCCTCCACGGTTGCCTCCATCGTCGGCAGGCCGAAGTGGTGGCGGACGATGGGGAAGGGATGCTTCCACCGGATGCGCTCCACGGTGGTCTGGGGAAAGTCCGCCTCGGTCAATCCCTCGGTCGGCTGGCCCTTGAGGTAGGCCAGCACCGCCTCGGCGGGCTCTCCCCCTTCGAAGACCTTCTCGAAGAAGCCGAGGGCGCGGGCCCGTTCGGCGACGGGGGGCGTGCCGCCGAAGGCGAAGCGGACCCCGGCGGAGCGCAGGTCGTCGGCCGCCTCGGCGAACTCCGCCAGCAGCCGCTCCCCCGTCTCGGGCGTGAGCCGGTAGGAGACGCCCACCAGGTCGGCCTTCTCCCTCCGGGCCACCTCCAGCACCTTCTCCGGCGGCACTGCCGGGCCCAGGAAGATCGTCCGCCATCCGGCGGCCTCCGCCAGCCGAAGGAAGTTGATCACCCCTGCCACGTGCACGCATTCACCCAGTGCAGCGCCAACGACGGTCTTCATCTCCACACCTCCCTCCACGGTAGCCTTCTCTGCTTCCCCGCTTCCTTGCCCCCACTTCGTTGGAGGCAAAGAGGCGAAGGGTACCCCTCCCATCCCAGCGGGCGGGCATATTCCCGGTCGTATGTGTTGAGCCTGTGGGTTACAGCGCGTCGCCGATGGGTTCGGTCTCCGTGGGCCGCTTCCACCGGCACGGTCCACGGTGGGCCTGATAGGGGAGC
>DROW01000108.1 GCA_011388675.1 Chloroflexota bacterium
GTCAAGGGGAAATCCCTCGGGCATAGGGCCACCGCATTTTGCACGGGAGGACGTTGTTTTCTGCATAGAATGGGAAGAGCCGTCTGGGGCTAGCGACCGCGAGAGGGGAGCCGACCCTCGCGGATGGCGTGGTACAGTTCCACCGTCTCCGGAGAGGGTTCGACCGAAAGTTCCCGCCGCAGGGTCTCGGCACACCGCCGGTACTGGGCAACGGCCTCATCTACCAATCCCTTGCGTGCGTAGGCTTCCATCAGCAAGCGGTGGAAATCCTCCCGCAGGTTGTCCACCGCCAACCCCCGGCGAAGCACATCGATTGCGTCGTCCAGCCGAAGCCGACCGATCCACCACGAAGCCACCTCACCAACCGCCTCCAGGAACTGCTGGCGAAGGACCTCCCGCTGATCGGCGCACCAATCGGCGTAGCAGTCCTCCAAGAAGTCCCCCCGGTAGAGGGCGACGGCCCGACGCAGATAGCGGAGCCGCTTCGGGGGCGGGGAGCGACGCGCCAGTTCCACAAGTCGCTCGAACTCCCGCACGTCGTACCAGATGTCAAGATCCTCCCGAACGACATACCGTCCGTCCCGATAGACCACAGGGTTTACGCCCAGCGCCTGTTGCATCCGATATTTGGTGTTGTGGAAAGTACCGGGCAGCCGGGACGGTCGGAGGTCGGGCCAGAGGTCCGTGCCGATCTGATCCCGGGTGCGTGGGGGATGGCTCAGCAGGTAGAAGAACAGATGACGGGCCGTAGAAGTTACCCACGCGGAAGAGGGGATGGGAACACCATTCCGCTCGACCTGGCCTACACCGAAGCCGTAGGCGCGCAGAGAGGGCGGAGGAGGGGCCGTCTGATCCGCCCAGTACCGCAGGGCCTTCGACGCTGAGGCGTGGAAACGGGGTGCCGCTTCCAGGATCTCCGCCAGGACCGGTTCGTCAAGGCGAGGAGCGTTTTCCTCGACGAAGGACCATACCGGTTGCGCTTCCACAAGGAACCGGTGTCTGCCCCCGATGTCCGAATACGCCTCCATCGCTCTGAGCAACGTCTCCGCCGCTGCCTGGGTCTTGCCGGCACGATGGAGAGCGTAGGCCAGGTACAGCCTGGCACGGGCGACCTCTTGTCGGGCCCCCATCCGATCCAGCAGGGCGCAGGTTTCCTCCAGGGTGGCCTGCCCCTCCCCTACCTGGCCTCCCTTGACCAGGATCAGGCCCAACGTGGCCCGATACCGACCGCTCAGGACAGGGGTTTCCTCGTGATCGGTCTGCTCCAGCGCTTCCTGGATGCAGTCCAGCGCCTGGTCCACATCCCCCGACCGAAGGAGCGCGAGGGCTAGGGCCTCCAAGCCGTAGGTGGTCAGGAACAGGTTGCCCACGGCTTCGGCGATAGCGATCCCCTCCCTCAACCGCCCCACCGCCGCTTCTGGGTCCCCCAGGTCGCGCAGGACCTCGCCCAGGCTCACCAGGACGAAGGCTTCCACGCGCCGGTGGCCCACCCGTCGGGCGGTCGCCAGGGCCTCCTGGAGGGCCTGAAGCGCTCCCAGGTAATCCCCTATCATATAGAGGTTGTAGGCCAGATCGTTGAGGGTCTCTGCCAGGTAGCCGGGGCTCCCCAGTTCGCGGGCGGTTACGACGACCATCTTGAGCGCGTCCACCGCCTCCCTTATCCGCCCCTGACTGTGCAGGCAGGCCGCCAGCCCGGTCCGGATGAGCACCTCCCGATGGAGGTCTCCTACCTCTCGGACCGCGTCCAGTGCCTGGCGAAACGTCTCCTCGGCCTCGCTGAACCGCCCCATTCGGAGCAGACACATCCCCTGGACGCGAAGTGCCTCCACCGCGACCTCGGAGGGGGGGCCGTCTGTGGGGAGAGTCTGCAGCGCTGCCTCCGCCCACTGAATTCCCTCCGTATAAGCCCCCTGGTTGAGGGCGACGAGGGCCTGGGCAGCCAGCGTCATCCCCAGCATCTCCCCCTCGCCGCGCGTCCGGAACACCCCCTCGGCGATGTCCAGCCAGCGACGTGTCTGCTCCATCTTGCCGACGCGCGAGGCGGCCTTCGCAGCGAAGAGGGCCAGACGGGGGTAGGCGTACAGCGTCTTCTCCGGCAGTCGCTCGGCCCATTCGACCAGCGTCTTCAGGCGGCTGGCCCGCAACAAAGACTCGGCGGCTTCGTCCAGCACGCGGGCTGCCTCCTCCGGTGCCCCGATAGCCAGGTAGTGCCAGGCAGACCGCCCCGGGTCTCCTTGTTGCTCGAACCAGGCCGCAGCCCGTCGGTGGAGGTGCCGGAACGTACCGGGATCTTTCTTCTTCAACTGCGCCTGGAGGAATTCGCGGAAAAGCGCGTGGTAACGGAAGTGATCCTCGCGCTCCTCCACCCTTTCCACGAACAGGTTGCGGCGCTCCAACTGTCGCAGCCGCTCCTCCGCTCCCCCCAGCCCCAGCACCCTCTCACAAAGAGCAGGGGTCATCACCTCCAGGGTGGAGGAGGCGAGGAGGAACTCCTGCAGGTCCGGCTCCTGGTTCTCCAGGACCTCGCTTGCCAGGTACTCGTAGAGCGGGCGACCGGATGCCCGGGCCCGCGCCCACAGATTTCCTCCCCTCCGCATCGCGTGACGTGCCAGGAGGATGCCGGTGATCCACCCCTCGGACTCGGCGATCAGCCGCTCCACCTCCTCCGGAGAGAGCCGCAGCGAAGGGTCCTGATCCAGAAGCCGACGAACCTCCTCCGGGGTGAAGCAGAGGTCAGACGGCCCCAGGCCCTCCACTTCGCCGTGAGCGACCAGGGAGATGAAGGGGAGAGTGCCGGGGACGGTACGGGAGGCGATGATGAGATGGCAGTGCTCTGGCTGGTAGGCCAGCAGAGCAGAGAGGAAGTCGGTTACCTCAGAGGCGTCCTCAACGTGGTGAAAGTCGTCGAGGATCAGCACGAACCACTCCGGGATGGTGGCGACCATCTCGTTGACCAGCGTGCCGACGATGCTCTGCACGTCGTCCCCAAGGGAGACGCTGGCTTCCAAAACGGCCTGCGTTTCCTCGCCGAAGCCGGGGTACCGACGGCGCAGGCTGGCGAGTATCCCCTCGACGAAGGTGTGCAGGTCCCGATCCGTGGCATCCAGGCTGTACCAGCACACAGTGAGGTCGGTGTCGTGGGCGAAATCGACGAGAAGCGTGGTCTTACCGTATCCGGCTGGAGCGGCGATGAAGATCAGTTTCCGATCGATATGCTCGTGGAGAAAGTCTAAAAGACGCTCCCGACGGATCAGATCGGTGGGCCGGGCAGGTACCAACGTCTTTGTGATGACCAGGGAAGGACCCATCACGGTGTCCGATTGTATGTGCGAGAGGGGCGGATGTCAAGTCGGGCGATTGCTCCCCTTCCGAAAGTAGCGTATAATCGGGCCGGGAGGGTGGAATGGGACGCACGCTGCTGTTGGTCGGACGGCCGGGCATCGGCAAGACAACGGCGATCAAAGCGGTGGCGGAACGGCTGGGCGACCGCGCCGGAGGGTTCTACACCGAGGAGATCCGCGGTCCGGGCGGCCGAAAGGGGTTCCGACTGATCACCCTGGACGGCCGGGAGACGGTCATGGCCCACGTCACCCTCAAAGGCGGGGGCCGCCCCCGCGTGGGCCGGTACGGCGTCAACGTCGAAGCGCTCGACCGCGTGGGCGTGACCGCCCTCCACCGGGCGATGGAAGACGGCCGCATCCTGATCATCGACGAGATCGGTAAGATGGAACTGTTCAGTGGCGCGTTCAAGGAGGCGGTCCTCCAGGCGGTCAGCGGCCCCTACACCGTCGTGGCGACGGCGATGGCCAAACCCAACCCGTGGATCGAGGCCCTCCGCGCCTTGCCGACGGTGACGGTGTGGGAGGTAACCGCGGAGAACCGGGACGAAATCCCGAAACGGGTCCTGCGCTGGCTGGAGGGGCAGGGGGCAGGGAGCAGGGGGGCAGGGAGCAGGGGAGCAGGGGAGCAGGGAGCAGGGGAGCAGGGAGCATCCGTGGTGAGAACATTCGGAGGTGGATGATGCCGGCGATCGTGGTTGTGGGAGCGCAATGGGGAGATGAGGGGAAGGGGCGAGTGGTGGACGGCCTGGCCCCGCAGGCTCACGTGGTGGCCCGGTACAACGGCGGCGACAACGCCGGCCACACGGTCGTCGCCGAGGGGCACACCCTCCGCCTCCACCTGGTCCCCTCCGCCGTGCTCCACCCCCAGGTCGTCTGCCTCATCGGTGGCGGGGTCGTGGTCAATCCGGAGCGGCTGGTGGAGGAGTTGGACGAACTGGCCGGACTGGGGGTGGACGTGGGGCCGGACCGGATCAAACTGGCGGCCAACGCTCACATCATCCTTCCCACCCACCGCGCGCTGGACGGGGCGCGGGAGGCCTCGCGGGGAAAGCAGGCCCTCGGGACCACCCGGCGGGGCATCGGCCCCACTTACGCGGACAAGGCGGCCCGCGTCGGCCTGCGGGCGGGAATGATGGCCGACCCCGAGGGGTTCGCAGAGCAGGTGAGGACCCTGGTGGAGACCCACAATCGGCTTTTACAGAACCACTTCGGCCTGGAGCCCCTGGCCGCGGAGGAGATCGCCGCTCGGTACCACGAGTACGCACGGCGGCTCAAGGACCACCTGGTGGACGGCTCGGCGCTGGTGGCGGAGACGCTGGAGGCGGGGAAGACACTGCTGTGCGAGGGGGCGCAGGGGACCCTGCTGGATATCGACCACGGGACCTACCCCTTCGTCACCAGTTCGTCCACCGTGGCCGGCGGCGCACTGACCGGGCTGGGCTTCGGCCCACGGGAGGTGGCGCGGGTGATCGGCGTCGCCAAGGCGTACACCACCCGCGTGGGCGCCGGCCCCTTCCCCACCGAACTCCTCGACGAGATCGGGCAGCGCATCCGAGAGGTGGGCGGGGAGTACGGCACCACCACCGGCCGCCCCCGCCGCTGCGGCTGGCTCGACCTGACCATCCTCCGTTACGCCGCCCAGGTCAACGGTCTGACGGAACTGGCGCTGACCAAACTGGACGTCCTCACCGGCATCGACCCGCTGCGGGTCGCCGTCGCCTACGAGCGGGAGGGAGAACGGACCGACCGCTTCCCCGCCGAGTTCGGCATCGAGGCCCTGGCCCGCTGGCAGCCAGTGTACGAGGAACTACCGGGATGGACCGAGGACATCGGCCACGCCCGGCGATGGGAGGACCTGCCGCCACAGGCGCAGGACTACGTCGCCTTCGTCGAGGAAGCGGTCGGTGTGCCGATCACCCTGGTCGGCGTCGGGCCGGACCGAGAGCAGTCGGTCTGGCTGACGTAACGGCCCGCCCCACCCGCCTAGACCGACGGCGGAGGCGGAGGTGGTGGCGGCGGCGTGGCCCCCTGCCAGGCAACCTGCGTAGTCGCGGCCTGCTGGGACCGCACCCAGAGGGCCGTCTCCCGTGTGTTCTCCTCGATGGCGATGAAGAGATAGATCAGTTCGCCGATGCCGTAGAAGGCAATAAAGTCGATCACCGCCATCACGAGGACGACCAGGAACCCGCCGACCCCGGCCACCGCTCCGCCGAAGGGGGGCATACCGTACTCACGCGGGAGGGAAAAGCCTCCGACCAGGCTGGCGAGCAGGACGCCGAAGGCGCCCAGGATGCCGCCAATCAGCGCGATCCAGGCCAGTACTTTGTAGAGAGTGCCGATGATGCGCAGAACCCGAAACCGTTTTTCCATTGTCTACCTCCTGGGGGGTTGAAATATGCACGTAGAACTGATCGCCATCACCCGCTACCTGCGGGGAAACGGGACGCCTGAGGAGTTGCTCGAGCACGCCGGAAGGGTCTGCTACCGAAGCCGTTCCCGAGGCGACCCCAGCGCTTTCCTCCGCGCCCGCATCCGCGAAGGCCACGAAAGCCTCATCGAGCACGCCTCCGCCACGTTCGAGATCTCCGGCATCTCCCGGGCTTGCTCGCATCAATTGGTCCGCCACCGGCTGGCCTCCTACAGCCAGGAGAGCCAGCGGTACGTCTCGATGGACGACCCCGAGTGGGTGATCCCACCCGCCATCGCCGCCGACCCCGAAGCGTTGCGCATCTGGGAGGAGTTCGCGGAGGAGGTCCGCCGCGCCTACCGTCGGCTGCGCGAGCGGGGTGTGCGGAAAGAGGATGCCCGGTTCGTGTTGCCCAACGGCACGGCCACACGGATCGTCGTCACGATGAACTTCCGGGAACTCCTCCACGTCTTCCGGCTGCGCATCTCCCCCCACGCCCAGTGGGAGATCCGCCAGGTGGCCGTGCGGATGCTGGAGGCGGTCTATCCCTATGCGCCCTCCGTCTTCGGCGACCTGCGGGCCGCGTTGCGGGAGCGGCACCCGGAGTATTTCGAAGGATTGGCGGCTACTTCTTGTTGACGGCAGTGTAGATCACTCCTCCCAGCGCGCCCAGCGCTGCCCCAATGATCGTGCCCCCGACGATCCCGCCGATCACGCTGACGAGCGTCACCCCGGCCGAAATGGCGGCAGCGCCCACCTGCCCGCGACCCAGCAGGCTGGCCGCCGCGCGCACTGGGCCGAAGAGCAGGATCAGGATGCCGCTGACCAGGGATTGAGCCAGGCCGGCGATCCCGCCCGCGAGGGCGCCACCCAGCGCTCCCTCTCCGATCTCCACCTTCCGCCCACCCTCGGCTGCGTAATGGACATAGAGGGTGCCCGCCGCGACGGCGACGGCCCACCCCAAGGGACCGATGATGCAGCCGATGAAGGGGATTCGCCCCAGTAAGGCGACGACGAGCCCGGCCGCTGCACCGATCAGGCCAGCCTTGAGCGCCATAGAGGTGTTCACCTTCATCTCCGTTTCCCTCCTTTCCCCAATGGTTTGCTGTAAGGTCTTCCCCTACTTGAAGATCGCAGGCAGATACAGTTTGTGCTTCAACGCTGTGGGTAGGAGTATACGCCAGTAATACCCCGTTCCGGGGGAGCCAAGCCAGAGGGTGTGCGGCGGGTTGGGGTCCACCACCAGCACGTTGGCGAAGGGCCAGGGCAGTCCGTCGTTGAACGGCGACCACGTTTGACCCCCGTCGGAACTGAAGAGGACGCCACGCGAGGCTGGGTCGTAGCCGCCGGAGTAGAGGGCGCTGCTGGAAGCGACGAAGAGCAGGTCAGGATCGGTCGGGGAGACGGCCACGTCGCGCAGGTAGTCATCGGTCAACAGATGCTCCCAGGTCCGACCGCCGTCCGGGCTGCGGTACAGGCCCCGCTCCTCGCCGAAGACGGCCACGTAGACCCAATTCGGGTTGGAGGGGTCGGGCCGGATGGCGGCCACCCCTTCCCAATACGTGTCCCAGAACTCGCCACCCAGGGAGCCCCTCATCTCCGGCAGACCGGTTTGCTCCCACGTCCCCGGGGCCCCGCCCTCGGTGGAACGCCAGAACCCGGCTTCACCCCCGGCGTAGACCAGGTCCCCATCGTGAGCATCCACGGCGGTGTAACGGCAGCCATCGCAATCCAGGACCAGAGACCAGGTGTTCCCGTCGTCCAGGCTGCGGTACACGTCGCCATTCACGGTGATGAACAGGGTGCGCTGGTCCGTCGGGCTGTGGGGGTCCACGCTCAGGCCGGAGGGGATGCCGTCGGGCAGGCCGGTGTTGGCGGGTGTCCAGGTAACACCGTAGTCGTCGCTGCGCAGCAGGGTATGGGGGAAGTCGATCTCCTCGGCCTGGGTGATCCAGACCACGTTGGGGCGCGTGGGGTCGGCAGCGACCGTCATACTGTTGCCGCCGACCCCCTCCCAGGTGCCCACGTAGTCTGGATCGTTGCAGTTCTGCCAGGTCTCGCCCCCGTCGTCGCTGCGGAAGCAGCCCAAATCCGGCATAGCCAGGTAGACGTGGGTGGAATCGGCGCTGAGGGCCAGGCCGAAGGTGACGATGTTGTCCACCCCCCGCGATTGCCATTTGCCGGGGGCGACCTCGTTGGTGTAAATCGGACCGAAGGAACGTCCGTCGTCACGGCTGGCCCAGACGAACTGGGAATCGGCCCACAGCAGGGCGTCCGGGTCGGAAAGGTCCACGCCCAGCGTCTTGGCGTCGCCGTTGAAACTGGTTCCGTAGGCGAAATCGACGCTCGTCCAACCCAGCCCCCAGTCCTCCTTGCTGCCCAGCCATTGCCAGGTGACGCCGCCGTCGGTGGTCTCCCAGATCTCGGGGTAGTCTATATCGATGACCCGCACGGCGTGCCGGTCGTCGGCGTCGGGCCAGACGAGCAGGTTGTGGCTGCCCAGATCGTCCTCGTCAGTCCACTGCTCCCACGTCCACCCCCCGTCGTAGGCCCCCCGGTAGAGGTAGCCGCCATCCGGGTCGTCGGTGATACATTCATAGCCGGGGTCCCACACGTCGCCGTAGGTGGTGAGGTAAAGGGCATTAGAGTCGTTGGGGTCCAGGGCGATGTCGGCGATCTGGCCCAAGTCGGCAGCGATGCGCGCCCACGTCGCGCCGCCGTCGTTGCTTTCGTAGACGACGGCTGGGCCACAGGCGAAGCGTCCCTCCCCGGCCAGCAGATAGAGGACGTCCTCATCCTCCCAGTCCACGATCAGTTCGAGGATGTGGAGACCGCCGGGCAGGGACGGCCCACTGACCCGTTCCCAGGTCATCCCTCGGTCGGTCGTCTTGTAAATCGTCCCGTCGGCGACGTCGAACCGCGAATGGTGGGCCGCATAGCCCACATCGGGGTCGCTGGGGGCGATCTTGATGTCGGTGATGTAGCCGTGGGTCAGGACGGGGGTCCACGTGTCGCCGTAATCTGCGCTGCGGAAGATGCCCTCCTCGGTGCCGAGGTACAGGACGGCGGGGTCCACCGGGTCGAACCCCACGCCGCTGACGTGGGTGACGGTCAGGCCACGGGAGGAACCGATGACGTCCCAGGTCTGCCCCCCGTCGAGGGAACGGTAGGCACCGCTCAGGTCGCTAGCGACGAGGATGATGCCCGTCGGGCCGGCGCCAATGGTGTTGAATGCGCCGCCCCCGCCGGGGTTCGTACGCTGCCAGGCCGCCGAGGAGGGACGAACCGCGCGCGACACGGCCGGCCCGCTCGGGGCCGGAGCGGTCGGCTTCGGGACGGCCGTCCGCACCCCCGTCTCCGGGCAGGCAACGACGACGAGAGCAAAGACAAGCGCTAGGCAAGACCGCACCCAAGATTTCGTCGACATCGTGGAGAGTTACCCTCAACCGCCCAACGTGACGATCGCCAGAATGTGTCGATTATAGCCCTCTTACCCAACGGCGCAACCGCCCGCTCGTTCGCAAGTCTATCTCAGTTCGGGGCGGATTGAGGATGATCCTCTACCCTCCCGCGGGTTTCAAACCTGCGGGAGGGTCCTTTGGCTCCCTGACGCGCGTTTGGGTCCATTTCACCGCCGAGGCGCAGAGAACGCAGAGATTTTTTATGTAGACCTCTGCGCCCTCGGCGCCTCTGCGGTGAGTTCTTGCAGTGGAGTCAAATTTTAACGCCCCTCTGCCTCTTTGTAGCGGCCCTCCAAGAGCACCTCCCGCACCAGCGCCAGCACTCGCCCTGCGGCCCACTCCCGCGCGCGGGTGGGGTCGGCGGGGAAACGGAGCCGTCGGTGAAGGACCTCCCCGTGCAGGTCGATCCCCACGGGCACGGTGCCGTAGGGGTCCCCCTCGGGAAAGGCCAACGGCCCCACGCCGATCCCCACATCCGTCCCCCGCGCCTGCCGCGCGGCCGTGGCGAGGCGCACCGCCAGATCGGCCTCCTCCTCCATCCCCGCCCACCGCGCCGCCTGCTCCACCGAGGCGAAGACGAACCCGCCCCGCAGCCAGCGATCCGCCCCATCCGGTTCGGAAAGCCGCGCCGCGACCAGCCCGCCGGTGCCCACCTCCGCCACGGCCACGCTCCACCCCCGCTCCCGCAGCAGATCGGCCACCACCTCCGGCAGGTCCCGCCCGTCCTCGCTGATGATGTATTCTCCCAATCGCTCCCGCAATCGCCGTAGATCCGCCGCGAGCAGCGACTCCGCCTCCTCGGCGGTCCGCCCCATCGCCACGACCTCGATAGCGATGGTCCCCAAATGGGGCAACAGCCCCAACAGCGGATTGCGGCCCCGAGCCATCATCTCCCCCAGCCGTTCGTTGATCTCCGGTTCCGGCAGCCCGTACACCTTCAGCACTGCCCGCCGCACGTGGTGATCCTTCTCGACCAGGCGACGGAGCCGGGGGAGGATGAACTCCTCCAGCATTCCCTCCATCTCGTGGGGGACCCCCGGCGTGACGAAGAGGTGCTTGTCGTCCCGCTGAAGGTAGAACCCCGGTGCAGTCCCCCGGTCGTTCTGGATGATCTCGCTGCCCTGGGGCACCTGGGCCTGGGACCGGTCGGATGGGGACATCGGACGGCCCCGCCGGGCGAGCCGGGCCTGGATGCGGGCCAGGGCCTCCGCGTCCTCGACCAGCGGCAGGTCGAAGTGGGCAGCGACCGCCTGCCGGGTCAGGTCGTCCTCCGTCGGCCCCAGCCCCCCGGCGGCGACCACCACGTCGGCCTCTTCTAGCGCGACCTCTAGCCCACGCCGGATCGCCCCCTCGTCGTCCCCCACGGTCAGGTGGAGCACCACGTCCAAGGGGACCGCCGACAGCCGCTGAGCGATGGTCCGGGTGTTGGTGTCCAGCCGGTACCCGCAGGTCAGTTCATCGCCGATGGTGAGGATCGCCGCCTTCACCTGCGACCTCCCGCGCCACCCGCCGCCCCAGTTCCACCGCGTAGTTGGTTCCCCGGTCCCAGGGGTAGACTTGGCTCATACAGGCCAGGTACAGCCCCGGCACCCCCGTCGCCAGGGGTGGGATGTTGCGCGAGTGGTTCAGCGTCGGAATCGGCTGGGCGTAGGGCTCGGTGAACATCCAATAAGCACGGACCCAATCGGGCCGGAAATCCGGGTTGATGCGGGCAAGGCCCGGCAGGTACGCCTCCAGCAGTTGCTCCGGGGTGTAATCGAAGTAGGGATGGTCGGGCGGGAGGTAGTCGCCGCAGTAGACCAGGTGGTCGCCCCCGTAGTGGTGGCGCGGGATGTAGTTGGTGTGTTCGACCAGGCCCATAAAGGGAAGGCCCTCTCCCGCCGGGACGTTGATCCAGTAGTGCCCGTCGGTCAATCGGTGGCGGAGGGCGAGGATGAGGACCACCGCCCCCATCGAACGGAGACCGCGCAGTTTGGCAACGTAGTCGGCGGGGAGGTCGGGGGCCAGCCGGAGGGCCGCCTGGGGGGAGCAGGTGAGGACGACCCGGTCGTACTCGGCCGCGCCGTCCGCCGCCTCCACGCGCAGCCGCCCCTCGGCGGTGGGCCGCACGGCGCGGACCGGCGTTCCCAGCCGCACCTCCCCACCCTGGGCCCGCACCCGCTCGACCAGCAGGTCGGCAAAAGCCTGGAACCCGCCGACGAAGTAGCCCAGGCGGGGGGTCCGTTTGTACAGCCGGGCCCAGAACCAGGCCATATTGACCTCGCGGTAGTGGTCCTCCCCGAACTTGGCGATGAGCATCGGCCGCCAGAGCAGGTTGTACGCCCGTTCGCCGACCGCCCGGCGGGTCCACTCCTCGGCGGTCACCCGCTCCAGGGGGAGCCAATCGCGGGTGAGGCGGAGGTAGAGGGTGACCAAGCCGACCCGCAGCCGGTCGACGAAGGGGAGGGGGGAGAACCGGAGGACCCGCAGGGGGCTGTCGAAGGGGTAGATGCGGCCCTGGTGGTAGATGGAGGTGGTCGGCCGGGGGAAGAAGAGCCGGTCGCGGGCGTCCAGTTCGTCGATCAGGCGGATCACGTCCTCGTCGGAGGCGAACCAATGGTGGTAGAACCGCTCCAGCGCCCACTCCCAGCGGTCGTCGCGGAAGCCGGCTGCCAGCCCCCCGGCGGTGGGCCGCGCCTCGTACACGACCACCTCGTGTCCCCAACGGCCCAGGTCATAGCCCGCCGCCAACCCCGTGAACCCCGCCCCGACGATCGCTACCTTCATTCCCCTGCCCCCTTGCTCCTTTGCTCCCCTGCTCCTCTGCTCCCTTGCTCCCCCGCCAACTCCCGCACCTCCGCCCAACGCACGCCCTCGATCCCCATAAACACCAGCCCCAGCAGCGTCACCGGCAGGAGGAGGATGGCGTGGAGGACGAGGATGTAACTTCCGGCCGGGGCCGCCGGCGCGCCGATCCCTTGGAGGATCTTGATCCCCAGTTCAAACGTGCCGATGTAGCCGGGGAGGGAGGGGAGGGCGGTGAGGAGGTTGATCGCCCCGCCCATCAGCATCACGTCGACGTAGGAGAGGTGCAGGTCGAAGGCGAAACTGACCAGCCAGTACTTCAGCGATTCCAGGAGCCAGACCCAGATCGTGATCCCGAAGAGGACCAGGACATCCCGCCCGCTGCGCAGGCTCTCCAGCCCGTCGACGATCCCCTCCACGAAGCCCAGAAGCGGGGGGCGGAACCGGGCAGGGACCAGCCGGTCGATCAGGCTGTGGGCCAGCCGACGGAGGAGGTCGGGCCGGGCGGCCAGCGCCAGGAAGAACGCCAGAGCGCCGAAGAAGGCGACGCTGGCGATGGTGACGAGTCGATTGAGGAAGGCGGAGAGGGGGATGAACAGGAGGCCGAAGAGGACGAAGAGGACCAGCGTCAGCCCGTCGAACAGCCGCTCCAGGACGGCGGTGGTGAGGGTGGTGCCGATGTTGACCCCCTCCTTGCGCCAGAGGACGTAGGCGCGGAGGGCCTCGCCAAGCCGGAAAGGGAGGATGTCGTTGCCCATATAACCGATGACGACCACGGGGTAGAGTCGGTTGGCGGAGATGCGCTTGCTGGCCCGCAGGAGGAACCCCCACCGCCAGGAGCGGAACCAGACGGAGATGAAATAGACCGCCACGCCGGGGAGGAGCCAGGCGTAGCGGGCCTCCCGCAGCGCGGCAGCGATCTCCCCGAGGTGAAGGTCACGCAGCGCGTACCAGAGGAAGAACAGACTGATCGCCAGACCGAGAAGGAGCAGCGGCCACCGTCGCTTCATCTCATTCGTTTATTCGTTCCTCCATTCGTTTACGCCACGCTTCGTAGAGCACCACCGACCCGGCGACGGCGGCGTTGAGGGAAGTGACCTTCCCAGCCATCGGGAGATACACCATCAGGTCGCACCGGTCCCGGACCAGACGACGCAGCCCCTGCCCCTCGCTACCGACCACCAGGGCCAGCGGTCCGGAGAGGTCGGCCTGGTCATACCGTCGGGCCCCACGCACGTTCTCCAGGCCCACCACCCACACGTCGCGCCCCTTCAGGCGGGCGATGGCGTCGGGCAGGTTGGTCACCTGGGCCACGCGGAGGTGCTCCAC
>DROW01000109.1 GCA_011388675.1 Chloroflexota bacterium
CACCTCTCCGTCCTCCGCCACGTAGTTGACCAGGAGATCGCCGCTCGCGGGCACCTCGTGGACGGAGGAGACCATACTCCGCCGGTAGGTCACGCCGGGCAGCGCCTTCACCTCGTCGAAATACTCGTCGAAGTCCTTCCCGTACGCCCGGATGTCCATATGGAAAACGGTGATCTCCAGGTCGGGGTCCAGTCGCTTCGCCACCCGGACCTGCTTGGCGGTGTACATACAGCAGACCGAGGAACAATACCCCCGGTCCACTGAGAGGTCGCGGGAGCCGACGCAGTGGATGAAGGCGATGCGGCGGGGCTTCTTGCCGTCGGAGGGGCGAAGGATGCGCCCCGTGGTCGGCCCGGCAAAACTGATCATCCGCTCGAACTGGATGCTGGAGAGAACGTTGTCGTAATAGCCGAAGCCGAACTCCCCCTTACGTCGGGCGTCGAAGGGCTCGAAGCCGGGGGACAAGATCACGGCTCCCACCTGCACCGTTTCCTCGACCGGCCTCATTTCCAGATCGATGGCCCCTGTGGGGCAGACCTCGACGCACTTGCCGCAGCGGGTGCAGTAGTCCATATCGATGACGTAGGCCAGCGGGATAGCCCGGAGTTGGGGGCGATAGATCGCCTTCCTGGGGGTTTCAGGTCTCAGGTTCAAGGTTTCAGGTTCATTCCATTTGAAACCTGAAACGTCATAGCCCGAAACCACATCCGGTCGTTCCTCAGGGCAGACCTCGGCGCAGAGGCCACACTCGATGCACCTCTCGACGGAGACGTAGCGGGGCTTGCGCCGGATCGTGGCTGTGAACGCGCCGGGCTCCCCCTCCAGGCCCACCACCTCGGCGTAAGGGATAATTTCGATGTTGGGGTGCAGGTCGCACTCGATGGTAGGACAGTAGGCGGCCCGCCCCGGCAGCATGTGGCAGACCCCGCAGGAATCCGTCGGGAAGGTGAGGTCCAACAGGTGCAACGACCCGCCGATGCCGGGTGCGCTGTCCACCAAATAGACCTTATGCCCGGCCTCGGCCAGCAGCAGCGCAGACTGCATTCCCCCAATGCCTGCGCCCACGATCAGGACAGCATCACTCCGCTGGGAATTGCCGTTATTTTCGGTCATGCGCTCCCCTCGGGACGTGTATGTGAAACGTGAAACGTCAAGCGTGAAACGTCAAACGTGAAACGTCAAACGTCAGACGTCAAACGTCAAAACATGGAGCGTCAAGGGAGGATCCCCCGCTCCCGCAGCACCGGTCGTGGATCCACCGTGTGCTTCTTCAACCACTTCTCCACCCCTGGCAGGCCAAAAGCGATCCCCATCAACTCGGTGAAGTAGAGAACCGGCACCTTTTCCTCCAACGCCTGACGGGTATCCAGGTTGATCTGGCACATCCCGCAGGCGCAGGCGATCACGTCGGCACCTGCATCCTTGGCCGCCTGGGCCAAGCGGGTGGAGAGGGTGATCACCACGTCGCTTCGGCTGAGCGCCAGACTGGCCCCGCAGCAATCCACCTTATAAGACCAATCCACCACCTCCGCCCCGATCGCCTCCATCAGGAGATCCATCCGCACCGGGTGCTCCGGGTCATCCCAACCGGTGATCTCCGGCGGACGGACCAGCACGCAGCCGTAGTAGGAGACCACCCGCAGCCCCTTCAGGGGATGGGTCGTCCTCTGGCGGACCTTCTCGATCAACTCGGGGGTGCTGAGCACCTCCAACAAGTGGCGGGTTCGTTCCTGACCGTCGTAGGTGAACCCAAGCATCTCCTCCATTTCTCGTCGCCACGCCTTGTCCTCCCGCAGCCTGAGGTCCGCCGCCAGGACGTGCTGGTAACACGCAGGACAGGAGGTTACGACATCTAAACCGGTCCCCTGAGCCAACGCCACGTTCCGCGCTGGCAGACGGAGGGAGAGTTCGTGGTCGAGGCTGTGAGCGGAGGATGCTCCGCAACAGTTCCAATCCTCCAGTTCGACCAGTTCCACCCCCAGCGCCTCACACACCGCATCGGTGGAAAGGCCGAACTCGATCGCCGTGGTGCCGATCGTACATCCCGGATAGTACGCGAATCTCACCGCTCCACCTCCGAGGACCCGGTCTCATACAGTTTTCGCACCTGCGATACCCCACGGATCCGCTCGGGGAGAAACGATATCTTTCCCTTGAGGATCAAGCCGATGCCCATCATCAGGTCCGAGAACAAATCGCGGCTGCGCAGTTTGTACTGCATCAGCATACTTAACTCGTGCACCCGGCCCCAGAGGCGGATGCTGTCCAAGAAGGAGCGATGGAGCGCGTAAACCGAGGGCTCCGGCTTATAACCACCCTCCAGCGCCATATACCGGAGTGCGTCGAACATCGGGGCCAGGCGGATCTGGTTGGGGCAACGGGTCCCACAGGTCTCACACCCCACACAGAGCCAGATGGCTGTGCTGGAAAGGACCGCGTCCTTCTGGCCCAACTGGACCAGGCGCACAATCTGGGCCGGCTTGTAGTCCATCGCATAGGCGACCGGGCAACCCGCGGTACACTTCTGGCAGAAGTAACACCGAAGGATCGGGACACCGCTCCGCCCCTGGACGACCCGTCCGAAAGTCGGGTCCAGTTCGTAGGCGACCGCCATACTCTATCCTCCTCGTTCCCGCAAGGGGTGGCTAGAACTTCCCGGTATCGTCCACCAGACGGAGGACCAGGATCGCCATATCCAGGGTCTCCCCCTCGCTGGTGATGAAGTAGTCGCGCAACGTCACCTCGTGCTGGAACCCCATATCGAGGAAACCCTGGATCACCTGGGGCTGGGTGGTGACGATCTCGCCGTACAACTGACGCAGGCCCACCCGCCGGGCGATCTCAATGAGGCTCTGGACCATCAACGTACCGATCCCCTGACGACGGTAGTTCTTATCGAGAAAGATGCGCACCCAGGCCAGGTGGCGGTGATAGTGCTCGCCGAAGTGGAGCGTCGCTTCGCCGATCAGGCGGTCGTTGACGAACGCCACCAGCGGGAACACCTGACGGTAGTTGAGGTTGTCCACCCAACTCTCCACCACCTTCGGGTCGGCCGCGTCAATGCGATACCACTCCAGGTCCTCCCGCGACGCCCGCGCGAAGAGGTCCACCAGTGCCTCCTTATCCCCTTTCTGCAAGGGCCGCAGAAGCAATCGGGACCCATCCGGCAGCGTTTTCACCTTTCGGTATCGAGCCACCTGTTCCCAGATTTCCTCGTTTTCGCTCATCACCTTCCCCCTTCAAAGATTTCGAGATCTCCTATCCCCCAGTCACCCGGTCACCCAATCACCCAGTCACCCAATTCCCCAATTCCCCAGTCACCCCATCAACACATCCGCCATCGCCAGCACCTGCTCTGGCTCCCAGTTATGGATGCGGCTGGCCTTGTTGGGGCAGGCCACGACGCACGCCCCGCAGGTCTGGCAGAGGGCTGCGTTCACCGTGGCGACGCGGCGGACCGGGTGAATCTCCCGCGCGCCGTAGGGGCAGACGGAGACGCAGACCCCACAGGCGGCGCACAGGTCTTCGATGACGTAAGCCACCGTCGGCTCCTGGACCATCGCCTCCTGGGCAAACAACTGCAACACTTTGGCCGCGGCTCCGCCCGCCTGGGCCACCGCCTCCGGGATGTCCTTGGGCCCCTGCCCCGCCCCCGCTAGGTAGATGCCCGCCGTCAGGCTCTCCACCGGCCGCAACTTGGGATGAGCCTCGTTGTAGAAGCCGTACTCGTTGGTCTGGATGCGGAGGATCTGGGCCAGGGACGTCGCCTCCCGGCTGGGCAGCATCGGCGTCGCCAGGACGACCAGATCGGCCTCGATCTCGACCGGACGCCCGACCAGGGTGTCGGCCCCCCAGACCACCACCTTGTCCCCTCGGCGGAAGATCTTGCTCACCTTGCCCCGCAGGTAGAGGACGTCGTACCGCTCCATCGCCTGCTGGACGAACTCGTCGTACCCGCGGCCGGCGGAACGGATGTCGATGTAGAAGACGTAGGCCTCCCCTTCCGGCACCCGCTGCCGGTACATCATCGCCTGCTTGGCGACGTACATGCAACAGACCTTGGAGCAGTAGGAGACGCCCCGTTCCGGATCTCGGGAGCCCGCGCATTGGACGAAGACCACCTCCTGAGGGACACGGCCGTCGGAAGGACGGCGGATCTCCCCCTCTCGGAGCATCTCCTCAAAGGTCAGGCCGTCGATCACGTCCGGCACCTCGCCGCCCCCGTACTCCGGCAACCGGTCCATCGGGTAGGGGTCCCACCCCGTCGCCACCACAACTGCGCCCACCTCGATGGTTTCAGGTTTCGGAGTTTCAGGTTTCAGGTCACCTCCCCCCGAACCTGAAACCTTGTAACCCGAAACCTCCACCTTGAAGTTGCCGACGTACCCCTCCAGGTTGGTCACCCGGCTGCGAAGGAGGACGCGGATGTTAGGGTGGTTCAGCACCGCCTCGATCCGGCCCTGAATCAGGTCGGGCGCGGCCTCAAAGTTGAGGTAGGTTCCGGAAAGGCGGGCCATCTTCCCCCCCAGACGGTCCTCCCGCTCCACCAGCACCACCGGATAACCGGCGTTCGCCAGGGTAAGAGCGGCCTCCATCCCCGCCACGCCCCCGCCGATGACCAAGGCCCGACGGGTGATCGGGAGCCGGGATGGGTGCAGCGATTCGTCCCGCCGGACCTTCTCGATCATCGTCTGCACGATCTCGATCGCCTTCTCGGTGGCCCGCTCGGGCTCGTTCTGATGGACCCAAGAGCACTGTTCCCGGATGTTGGCGATCTCGCAACGATAGGGGTTCAACCCCGCGGACGCAGACGCTGCCCGGAAGGTCTTCTCGTGCATTCCCGGCGAGCACGCCGCGACGATCACGCCGTCGAGGTTGTGCTTGACGATCGACTCGCGGATCAACTGCTGACCGGGCTCCGAACACATATACTTGTAGTCGGTCGCGAAGACCACGTGCGGGCTCTGCCCAGCAGCCTCAGCCACCCGCTTCACATCCACCGTGGAAGCGATATTGATCCCGCAATGGCAGACGAAGACGCCGATCCGCGCCATCTCACGTATCACGTACTGCGTAGTGCGTAAGGCCGACCAGGCTGGCTCCCGGCGGGATCTCGAGTCCTTTCTTGCGCAGGAACTCTTCGACGGCGAACAGAAATTCCATCAAGTAAGGGAGGGTGGACGCCTTGCCCATATGGCCCACGCGGAAAATCTTCCCGTGCAGCGGGCCGATCCCGCCGGAGACAAGGATGCCGTGCTCTTTCGCCAGATAGTGGACAAGTTCGTCCACCTTGAACTCCGACCGCGCCTTCACCGCCGTGGCGATGGGAGAAGCGAAAGATCCCTCGACGAACATCTCGAACCCCATCGCCTTCAGCCCCTGCCGTACCGCCTGCGCCGCCCAGCGGTACCTCTCGTAGCGGGCTTCCAGCCCCTCGGCGAGGATCCGTCGCAGGCTTACCCGCAGGGCCAGGATGTTGTTCGTCGGCAGGGTAACCGGATACGGATGCCAGTCGGCCCACTTCGTGGCGTACTCCCGCCACGTGCGCAGGCTGAGATACCAACCGTGGGTCTGCTCCTCGTGCCGGTCAACCCACTCCCAGGCCCGCGGGCTCACGGAGACGAGCGCAAGCCCCGGCGGGCACTCCAGACACTTGTTGGCCACCGTAACGCAGACGTCGATGTGCCACTCGTCCACCGGCAGGGGGACACCTCCCAGAGAGGAGATGGCGTCCACGATGATCGGCAGTCCCCGCTCGTTGGCCACCGCCGCCAGTTCCCGCAGCGGGTTGAGGACCGTGGTCGCCGTCTCGTGGTGGACCACAGCCACGGCTTTAGCCTCCGGCTCCCGATCCAGGACTCGCCGCAGATCGTCGGGGTCCAGCGGCTTCCCCTCGGGGGCGGCGAGCCAGACCACCCGCAGGCCGTGGGCCTGGGCAATGGTCCCCAGCCGCTCCCCGAAGAAGCCGTTGTTCCCCACAACGACCGTTTCCCCTTCCCGCAGGAGGCTCCCCAGCGCCATATCCAGCGCCGCCGAACCCGCCCCGGGGACGATAAAGAGGTCGTTCTGCGTCTGGAAGACCTGCTTGAGAAGGCCTATCGTCTCCCGAAAGACCTCCATCCATTCGGGACCGTAGTGCCGGGGCGTGGGTTGGCCCATCGCCGCCAGCACCTCTTCATCCACTTCGCAAGGGCCAGGGATAAACAGTTTGTATCGCACGTATCACCTCACATTCCTGCCGCTATTCCTCGGAACAGCGGTCGGGGATCCACATAATGATCTTCCATCCCCCAGTCCGATTCGGGGAGTCCCAGCGCCACGGCCATCAACTGGGTGAAATAGACGATGGGGATACCCTCCACCGCTTCTCGCTGGGGGTAGTCCAAGTTGAACTGACAGAGCGGGCAGGCGGTGACGATCACCTGCGCGCCGTGCTCGCGGGCCGAGGCGACGATCTGCCGCGAGAGTTCGGTGGAGATCGAGGGATCTTTCACCGTTAGATAAGAGCCGCAGCACTCGATGTTGTAAGGGAAGTCCACCGGTTCCGCCCCCAGCGAGCGGACCAGGTCGTGGAGGATGGCGGGGTGTTCAGGATCGTCCAGGTAGATCTCATCGTAAGGGCGAAGAAGGAGACATCCATAGTAAGGCGCAGCACGCAGCCCTTTCAGTGGACGTGCTACCTGCTCGGCCAGGGATTCCCACCCCATACCGTCCCGCAGGAGTTCGAGGAAGTGGACGACCTTGACCTCCCCTTGGTACTCCTGCTCCATAAACCAGTTGATGCGCTCCAGCATCTCGGGGTTTCGTTCCAGGGTGGTCTGGGTTCGTTTCAACACGTGGTAACAGATGGCACACAGGGCCGCCACCTGGTCTCCAGCCTCCTCGGCCTGATGGAGGACCCGTGTGGGGGCGATCAGGGCCATCGAGTTATCGGTCGCCAGGGGGAACGTCGCGCCGCAGCACTGCCAATCCGGCAGTTCCACCAGTTCCATCCCCAGCGCAGCCGCCACGGCCCGCCCGGAGCGGTCGTACCCTTTTGCCTTTGTAGAGAGTGTGCAGCCTGGATAGTAAGAGATTTTCATTCTTCTCACGTTTCACCGTGATGCACGATCGTGATGCGTGATACGTGATGCGTGATGCGTGATGCGTGATACGTGATGCGCGCGCTGCGGGAAACC
>DROW01000110.1 GCA_011388675.1 Chloroflexota bacterium
CCGATATGCCTTGACGACCGCATCAGGCGGTAGACGTGGAGGATTCGCTGGAGGGCGGTCAGGAGCGATCCGACGGCGAGGACCCACAGGGCGGTCGATGTGCCCCCAAGGATCAGGCCGACCGCCAGCACAGCGGTTCGCTCCAGCCGGGTGAGCAGCCCAACCTTGCAGGTGTATCCCAGGCCTTCCGCCCGTGCCCGTGTGTAACTGACCAGGTTTGCTCCCGCCAGGGCGACGAAGGCCAAGATGACCTCCGCGGTCCTTCCCTGGTGGAGGTAATGGGCGGCCAGGCCGATCATCAGACCGGCCTCGGAGATCCGGTCCATCGTTGAGTCTAAGAAGGCCCCCAGCGGGCTGCGTTGCCCCGTCACCCGGGCCAGCGCGCCGTCGAATGCGTCGAGAGGGGCAACGAGGGCTAACATCCAACCTCCCAGGGTGAGCCGCCCCGTTGCCAGGACGGCCCCCACCAGCAGGTTGAGCACGGAGCCGAGGACGGTCAATTGGTTGGGGTGGACGCCGAGCCGGGCAAGGAAGCGGGCTACCGGCACCGTGATGACCCGGGCCGCGTCTCGGGCCCAGTCGGTGAACGAGTCGTAATGGGTATGTTTCTCTACCTTCCCGACCTGTGTCTTTCCTGCCCGCGCTTCTTCCATTGGGTCCACCCTCCTTTCCGGATCAGGGGAGCGTTTCCATCGCCTCCCCGGCAATGAACTTCTCCACCGCCTGACGGGCGACGTCGTCGGTCATCTGCACCGGGGGCGATTTCATAAAGTAGGCGGAGGGGCCTACGATCGCCCCGGAGAGCCCCCGATCCATCGCCAGTTTGCAGCAGCGAATGGCGTCGATCAGGACCCCCGCCGAGTTAGGGCTGTCCCACACCTCGAGTTTTAGTTCGATGTTCAGCGGGATCTCACCGAAGGTTGTGCCTTCCAGACGGATGTAGCACCACTTCCGGTCGGTGAGCCAGGGCACGTAGTCCGACGGCCCTACGTGGATGTTCTCCGGCGGCAGTTCGTAGTCCAACTGGCTGGTGACCGCAGTGGTCTTGGAGATCTTCTTCGACTCCAATCGCTCCCGCTCCAGCATGTTGAAGAAGTCCATATTGCCGCCGAAGTTCAACTGGTACGTTCGGTCGACACGGACGCCCCGGTCGCGGAACAGCCGGGTCAGTACGCGGTGCACGATGGTCGCGCCAACCTGGCTCTTCACGTCGTCGCCGATGACCGGCAGGCCTCGCTCGGCGAACCGTTGCTGCCAGTAGGGCTCGCGGGCGATGAAGACCGGGATGCCGTTGACGAAGCCACAGCCCGCTTTCAGCACCTGTTCGATGTACCATTTGGTCGCCATCTCGCTCCCCACAGGCAGCAGGTTGACGACGACATCGGTCTCGGTCTCTTGGAGGATGCGGACGATGTCGGCGGTTGGCCCTGGGGCTTTGGTGATCACCTGCTTCAGGTACTTCCCTAGCCCGTCGTGGGTCATCCCACGGCTGACCGGCACGCCTAAGTGGGGCACTTCGCAGAAGCGGACCGTGTTGTTCGGCCCGGAGAAGATCGCTTCGGAGAGATCCTTTCCTACCTTCTCGGCGTCGATGTCGAAGGCTGCGGTGAATTCGATGTCCCGGATGTGGTATCCGCCCAACACCGGATGCATCAGTCCGGGGACGACGTCGTCGTCGGAGACATCGCGGTAAAAGTGCACACCCTGGACCAGGGCCGAGGCACAGTTGCCAACGCCGATGATCGCTACGCGCACCTTTCCATCGTTGCTTGCCATTCTTCTCAACCTCCTCTTCTCAGGTTTTCTCACCGGGTGAAATGGAGGCCAGTAGTTCCTCGAAAGAGGAGAGGAGATGACGGATCTTGTCGACAGCGACGGAATAGCGGGCGACCCGGCCATCCCGCTCCACCCGGACGAGGCCCGCGGCCCGCAGTCTCCCGAGGTGCCAGGAGACCAATGGCTGACTGACCCGGACGGTTCTGGTGAGTTCGGTCACCGTCATCTCCCCGGCCCGTATGAGTGCGAGCAAGATGCGTAGACGAAGGGGGTCCTTTAGGGCGTAGAAAAATCGCGCGAATCCTCTCAGTTGGTCTGGTGAGATGTCAGGGGGGCTCATTTCGTCTCCCAATGTATAAACGAAAACTAGATAAATGGACGCTTATATGTTAACCCCGAAGTGCTTTCCTGTCAAGTCAAGTGGGGAATGAGAGCACAGCCCGTCGTTCCCTCTCGGCGGGTGCTCCGCTGGTTGGTCGCGGAACCTTACTCCTCCGCGTAGAAGGCCAGCCCCAATGCATCCGGGCCTGCGTGCACACCGAGGGCGGGAGCGACGGGGAGGAGGTAAACCTCGGCGCAGCGGAAGCGACGTACTACTTCCTCTCGGACCCGCTTGGCCTCCTCCAGTGATCCGCTGTAGAGGACGGCGATGTGGAGGGGGGCGTCTCCGACCCGCTTCGCCACCTCGGAGAGCAGGTGTCGGATCGCTTTGGCCCGCGTGCGGGCCTGCCCGATGATTCCCACTTCGTTGCCTCGGACGCGGACCATCGGCTTGACGTGGAGAAGGTTGTCCACGAGCCGAGCGGCCCAGGCCATCCTCCCGCCACGTACGGCGTACTCCAGGGAGTCCACCACTGCGATCAGATCGATCTTGGACGCAAGGGCCCTTGCCCGTGCCGCAACGTCGGCGAGAGAGGCCCCAGCAGCAGCCAGTCGCGCGGCTGCCAAGGCAACGAACCCCTGGGCCATCGAGATGGTGCCCGTATCCACGACCTCCACGGGGAAGGGAGCCATCTCGGCCGCCGCTGCCCTGGCAACGCTGACGACTCCGCTGTACCGGCCCGTTATGTGAACGGAGACGATGGCCTCCGCCCTTTCCCGCAGTCGCCGGTAGAATTGCAGGAACTCACCCAGCGACGGTTGGGATGTGCGTACTCGATGGACCCTCTCCCGCAGGCGGCGGAAAAACTCCCGCGGGCGGATGTCGATCCCATCCCGGTATGCCTGGTTGCCGAAATGGATCCAGAGTGGGATCACGGCGATGTTGTATTTTTTGACCAGTGCCGAGGGCAGGTTGGCCCCGGAGTCTGTGGCGACCACGACCTTCTGTTTGACCATAGAGTGTTTCCCCTACTCCATCGATTCACCTCGGATTGTAATTGCATTCCCCGGCTTCGTCAACCTTGCGCGGCGCGCTTTCGCATAGCCTGATTGAGGACTCAAGGCGATGATGCAAGGGATAAAGGCACAAGAGATCCCCTCACGATGACTACACGAAATCCCCACTTCGTAGCGCGGTTCACTCCGAACGGCCCAACCTTGACTTTTCCCCCTCTAACAGTAGAATGAAAGCCGTTCAATCTAACGGAGGTATAGAGCGAGATCCGTGTCCCTGTACATTCTGATTGTAGATCCCAACGTCCCCTTTGCGACCATGCTGGCCCAGAGCCTCCAAGAGATGCTTGGAGCCGAGAGCACGGCCGTGCATACAGGCCAGGCCGCGCTGGAGGCCCTTCAGTCGAATCAATACGACCTCGCCATCGTCGACATGGCTCTCAAAGACATCCCCAGTGCCGATCTGGTGCACACGCTGCGCCAGCACCACCCCGACCTTCCCATCATCCTCATCCCCTTGGCCGGCGACGAGATCCCTCCAGAATTACACGACGTCCCTATCCAGGGGACGCTCTCCAAGCCGTTCTTCTTGCCGGAACTTCCGACTCGGATCAACGCTGCTCTGATCGGTGCCGCCCAAGAGGAATCCCGCCCCCCTTCCGCAGCCGAAGAAGACACCCTCACCGACGACATCGTTCGTGACATGTCTCGCCTGGCCAGCGAGATCCAGGCCAAGGCCATCCTGCTCACGCGCGGGAGACAGATTGTGGCGC
>DROW01000111.1 GCA_011388675.1 Chloroflexota bacterium
CTTGCGGGGGGAAGGGGAGGGGTGCAGGGGAGGGGTTGGGGGGTAACAAACCCCCTGCGCAAAAATGCGATGGCCCTGCCCCAGGACTCTTTTCCTATTGCTCTATCCACCGCAGAATCGCTATAATGTTATGAATTCCCCTGGAAAGGAGAGAGGCCGTGGTTCCTTGCAGGTATCGCCCGACGATTGCCATAGCGCTGGCTGCTGTGCT
Organism: Chloroflexota bacterium; assembly: GCA_011388675.1. Taxonomy (GTDB): domain Bacteria; phylum Chloroflexota; class Anaerolineae; order B4-G1; family DUEL01; genus DUEL01. The sequence goes on from DROW01000111.1 coordinate 212, forward strand.
GATTGGCTTCCTCCTGCTGCCCGGCGGAACCGTCCCGACCCGTGCGGACTCTCCGCCTCACCTCGGGTACGGGATGATGCTGGCCAACCCGCCGGGGAACCTGGGCAAGATGACGGCGGCGGGATTCGAATGGTTCAAGTACTTCCTGTACTGGGAGGACGTTCAACCCTCCGCCTCCGGCGGGTACGACTGGACCACCCTCGACTGGCGGTTGGACGACGCGGCTGCTCATAACGTCCATCTCATCCTTCGCGTCGAGAAAGCCCCGTCCTGGGCACGGGCGTGGGAACATCCCTGGGCCCCCGTCCGCCACGACGAGATGACCGCCTGGCGGGACTTCTTCCAGGCGATGGTGGAACACATCGCCGCGTGGCAGGAGAGCCACGGCACCTCCTTCCGGGTCGCCCTGGAGGTTTGGAACGAGCCGAACCTCTCTTTTCAGTGGGGAGACAGGCCGGTAGATCCCGCCTGGTACACAGAGATGGTGCGTTACGCTTACGATGGGGCGAAGGCGGGCGATCCCTTCGTCTTCGTCGTAGCAGGCGGGTTGGCTCCCACGGGCGGCACGTCGGACGGAATGGCGATGAACGATGTGGAATACCTGAAAGCGATGTACGATGCCGGGCTGAAAGGCCACTTCGACGCCATCGCCATCCACAACTACGGGTTCGGCGGGCCGCCGGAGGACAAGAACTGGGGATGGGGGATCCTGAACTTCCGCCGCGCTGAAGACATCCACGCCGTGATGGTCAACCACGGCGACGGCGACAAGCCAGTCTGGGCGACGGAGTTCGGCTGGCTGCTGGACGCTTCCTACGAGGGCCACCCGGAGTGTGTGGGGTACTGGGACAGCATCGGTTTCGCCTGGCAGCGGGTCACCCCTCAGCAGCAGGCCGACTACCTGGTCCGCGCCTTCCAGTACGCCGACGCCAACTGGCCCTGGATGGAGGTGATGGTCGTCTCCAACCTCGACTTCAGCACGGTCGGCTGGTACAGCACGTGCGAGCCGCTCCGATGGTTCTCCATTCTCAAACCCGACGGCAGCCCCCGTCCCGCCTACACCGCCCTCAAGGATATGACGAAGCGATACCGATCCTGGGCCGTTTGGGGGATGGACGTCCGTCCGTCGTCCCTTGCCTGGATGATGCCGGTTACCGAAACCCAGCGGGTAACGCAGACCGTAACCGTCCTCAACACGGGGAGGGAGCCGTTCTCGTGGACGGTAACGACCCACACCTACGGGCTTCCGTTCTACGTTACCCCGCTGAGCGGCGAGGCCGATGAGACCTTCCAGGTCGTAGTGGATGCCCACGGGCTGGCGACGGGGACCTACACGGGGCGGATCACCGTTACCGCTTCCGCCTCAGAGGTGCCGGAGAGTCCGTTCGCCGTTCCGCTAGCCCTTTACGTCGTCCCACGGGTGCACAAGGTCTATCTGCCGTTGACGAACAGGTCGTTCAGTGGACCGTGATGTCCCATCGACGGCAGAGTTCTTCCAGGGCCTCGAGCGCGACCGCTGCCACCTCGTGGTCCTCGTCCTCCACCGTCTCGCGGAGGACGGAGGCGTGTTCTGCCCGCCCTGCGAGGCCCAGGGCCTGCACGGCCGCCTTTCGGATCTCCGGCTCCCCCTCGCGCAAAGCGAGAAGCAGAGAGGCGTAGGCTGCCTCCCCGTGCCCTACCGTCTCCCCTCTTCGGGCGGCCCAGGCGATCAGCCATCCCATCTCGGAGATCTTCAACGGAGGCTGAACGGGATGGGGACGTTTTTCCCGCACCTCCAGCACCGTCTCCGCCGCCGACCGCACGATCCACTCCGGATCGTCCGTAGCGACCCTCGCCAACCGATCCCACACCCAGGGTTCGCCGACCTCGGCCAGTCCGTACACCGCCGCCCGCCGGGTGAGGAAGTCCTCTTCACCGAGGGCCTCCTTCAGCACCTCCACCCCTTCCTCCCCGCAGCGGGCCAGGGCGCGGGCCGCCGCAACCCGCAGTTCCTGATCCGCCTGAACCAACAAAAGGGTCAGGCGATGAACGGCGGAGCGCCCTCCCATAATCCCGAGGGCGGCCACGGCTGCCTCCTGCACCCGCGGGTTCCGATCTGCCAGCACCGTTTCGAACGCTGGCAGGTCGGCCTCCGTCGCCACATACCCTAGGGCTTTCACCGCCGCTATCCGCACATCCGTCAGGGTGTGCCGCGTTGCTTGTTTGAGGAAGTAGGTCACGCCGGGGTCGCCGGTGTGGACCAGCGCGTCGGCGAGGCGCTGACGAACGGGAAGGGGGATGCCCGGCTGGAGAAACGTGCGCGCCAGCAGCCCCATCACCCCGTTCCGCCAGTGGGCATCGGTCGGGGCCTGAGCGACCCACGCCGCCGCTTGGCGCAGCCGGGTGTGCCACAGATCGTCCGGCTGCGATAACCAGGCCCGAACCACCGGTTCCATCACCCCCCAACAGGCGTAGAAATCGACCATACGCCGCCACTCCCTCTCCTCCAGCCGCTCCGCCAACGTCTCCGGCGGGAGGGCGAGCGCCTGGCGAGCAGCGAGAAGTACCTGCCAGAGGGGGTGGGCGAAGGTGTAGACGGCCGTCCTGCGCGGACGAAGAAACGCCGGGGCCTCGGCGAGGACCTGCCATATCCGTTCTCGGGCCTTCGGCGGGCGGTCTCCTTCCGGAGGTAACGCATCCTCCAGCGCTTGTTCGATCTCCTCCTGTTCCATCTCGCGGCGGCCTTCCTGCTGGAGAGCCAGCGCCAGGTTGCCGAACGCGACCCGAATCGCTGTGGGAAGCCACACGTCCTCGTCTTCCAGGGTCTCCTGCCGGGCCAGGAGGCGGTCCAACACCCTCAGCAGGGCATCCCCCCGGGCCGAAGGAAGCGGCTCGCCCTGCAAAATCAGCCAGGCGGAGAGGGCGAGTTCCATCACCGTGGCTCCCTTCCGGCGGGCTTGGCTCAGCGAGGCGGCGTCGTAGGAAGGGGGCTCTTGCTCCGGGAAGAGCACTTCCTCCAGGCGACGGAGCAGGTCTGCGATCTGCCCAGGGGACCAGGCGGTCAGGCGGAGGGGGGTAAACCCCGCATCGACCAGGGAGGCGAACCCCCGCTCGGCAGCGGCGACGATCCACAGGTTCCCCGGCAACTCGTCCGCGAGATGGCCGATCCAGACGGCCGCCTGTTCCCGTGCCGGTTCGGGGAGTGTGTCCCAATCGTCGATGAGGACGAGGGCAGTGCCCGCCTTGAGGCGCTCTTTCAGCAGGGCTGCGTAAGAGGAACGTGCCCCGACCGTCTCCAACGCCGCACGGACCAGGCGTTCGAGGGGCGGTGATGCCTGATCATCCGCCGTCTCGCCCTCCTCCTCCCATTCCACCTGGGTCAAATCGATGTAAAGCGGGAGCCGTTCGTCCTCCTCTGAACGGGCGTGGGTCAGGGCCAGGTAGGCGAGTAACGTCGTGCGCCCGGACCCCGGTTCGCCCAGAATCGCCAGTCGGGGGTGCCCCCCCAGCGCGGTCTCCAGGTCGATGGGACGGCGGTCCACGGGCAGCGAGGAGTTCGGGTCGGGAGGGGGGAAGGGGGGGAGGAAACAGGGCTCGACGAACACCCGTTCGAGCGGCGCGACGAAGGAGAGGAGGTGGGCCTTTGAGGCCCAATCCGCGATGTGCTGGCGGTACCGCTGCCCGGCGCTAGCCGTAGCCTGACGGACGACGTGCTGGGTGCCCTCTCGCACGCGAGCGATCAGGGGGCGGAAGAGGCGAGCCAGGCCCAGAAGCAGAAACGCAACCGCCGCGCCGATTGCCGCCGAAAGGGGGTCGAACTGCCATCTCTCCATAGGCCTTCCCCGGGTGCCGAAGTCGCGGGGGTAGTATAACACGTGGGTATGGAGGGCACAAGTGAGGGTTGGCATTCCCCCGCGCAAAGGGTGCGATGATCCCCCATCCGCGAACGGCATCTTCCCCCTTTTCCTCTCTTGGGGTATAATCCCTCCATCGCCTGTTCGGAAAGAGAGAGTATGCTGCCTGTCTATGTCGCGCTGGATCTGGAGACGACGGGAACCGACCCGGAGCGGGATGCGATCATCGAGATCGGGGCGGTGAAGTTCCGTGGCGACCAGGTCCTGGAGGAGTTCCACACCCTGGTGAACCCCGGCCGTCCGCTGTCCCCGGAGATCGTCGCCCTTACTGGCATCACCGATGCGGACCTGGCCGACGCCCCCCGCCTGGCCGACGTGCTGCCTCGCTTGACCCGCTTCACCGGCAACCGGTTGGTGGTGGGCCACGGTATCGGCTTCGACCTGGACTTCCTTCACCGCCGGTCCATTCTGCGCCCCAACCAGTTCCTGGACACCTTCAAACTGGCGACCATCCTCGCCCCCGATGCCCGCCGGTACAGCCTCCGCTCCCTCGCTTATTTCCTGGGCTTTCCTCCCCCGGTCTCCCACCGCGCGCTGGACGATGCCCGCACCGCCCACCGGCTGTTTATGGCCCTCTTCGAGCGGGCGCTGGCCCTGCGCAGGGAACTGCTGGAGGAGTTGATCCGCCACGGCGAACGGGTGGATTGGCCCGCCACGGAGTTCTTCCGCCAGGCGTTGCGGGAGGTCGCGCGCGGGGCCTTCACCGGGGCCATCGGCGCCCAACTGGCCGCCAAGCGCAGCCGACCGGAAGGGGGTCCCCTCTTTGCTGTCCCCGCCGATGCCGCGCCCCTGGAGCCGGAGGAGGTCCGCCGCCCCCTAGATGTGGACCAACTGGCCGCGCTGCTGGAGGAGGACGGCCCCTTCGCCCAGCGGTTCCCCGGCTACGAGTACCGTCCCCAGCAGGTCGAGATGATGCGTGCGGTGGCCCGCGCCCTCAACGAGGGCCGTCACCTGATGGTCGAGGCCCCCACCGGCGTCGGGAAATCCCTCGCCTACCTCCTCCCCGCCGTCCACTGGGCGGTCCAGAACGGCGAGCGGGTCGTCGTCTCCACCAACACCATCAACCTCCAGGAGCAGTTGTACCGAAAGGACCTGCCGGATCTGGAGCGTGTCCTCGACCTCGATTTCCAGGCGGTGGTCCTGAAGGGTCGTTCTCACTACCTCTGCCCCGCCCGCCTGGCCGCGCTGCGCCGCATCGGCCCGTCCTCCCAGGAAGAGATGGACGTCCTGGCCCGGGTGCTGGTCTGGCTGCCGAACACGCCGGACGGGGACGGCGACAATCTCTTCCTGCCCACGGCCCGGGAGCGGGCCATCTGGCGCGATCTCTCCGCCGAGTTCGAGGGATGCGACCCGGAGCGGTGTCGGTTCTTCCACCGGGGGCAGTGCTTCTTCTACCGGGCCCGCCGGGCGGCGGAGGCGGCCCACTTGGTGATCGTCAACCACGCCCTGCTCCTGGCCGACGTGGCCGTCCAGAACCGCGCCCTGCCCGAATACCGGTTCCTCATTGTCGACGAGGCCCATCACCTGGAGGCGGCCACCACCCGCGGCCTTTCCTTCGAGATCGATCGGACCACCCTGCGACGACTGCTGGAAGAGATCGGCCGCCAGCGCCCTCCCCGCTCCCTCACCGGGCTTTTGGGGGAGACGGTGGCTCGCTGTCGTAAGGCACGGCTGGATCAGCAGGTCCTGGCAAAAGTGGAGGGATTCGCCCAGGATGTGGCCCGGTCTGTGGATCGGGCTGCGAGGCACTTGGAGGCCTTCTTCGACCAATTGGAGCAGTTCGTGGAGGAGGAGCGCGGGGGGAGGGGGGGGCGATATGCCTACCGGCTGCGCATCACCCAGGGGATGCGGGTCCAGCCCGCGTGGGACCAGGTGGGGATCGCCTGGGACGGCGCTGCCACGCTGCTGCTCGCCGTCGCCGACGGCCTGGAGCGGCTGGCGGGCGGGGTTGGCGACCTGGCGACGCTGGGGTTGCGGGAAGCCGACGACCTCCAGGCCCAACTGACGGGCATCGCCCGCCGGCTCACGGAGGTCTGCGGCCAACTCAACAACTTCGTCTTCCAGCCCGACCGCCAGATGATCTACTGGGTGGAGATCGGTCCGGGCTCCGTCCCCCTCTCCATCCACGCCGCGCCACTGCACGTGGGCCCTCTGATCCAGGAGCACCTCTTCCACAAGAAAGAGTCGGTCATCCTCACCTCCGCCACCCTGCGCACGGCCGGCAGTTTCGATTTTCTGAGGGAACGGCTCTACGCCTGGGAGGCGGACGAACTGGCAGTGGATTCCCCCTTCGACTATAAGTCCTCCACCCTCGTCTATCTGGTGGACGACATTCCCGCGCCTGGACAGCCCGGCTACCAGCGGGCGGTGGCGGAGGGGATGCTCGCTCTGTTCAAGGCCACCCGCGGCCGGGCGTTGGCCCTCTTCACCTCCTACAGCCACCTGCGGGCCACTACCCGCGCCATCGCCGCCCCTCTCCGCCAGGCCGACATCGTCGTTTACGCCCAGGGGGAAGGGCTCTCCCGCAACCAACTCCTGGAGAGTTTCCGCACCACGGAGCGGGCCGTCCTGCTGGGGACCCGCAGTTTCTGGGAAGGGGTGGACGTGCCGGGCGAAGCGCTCAGTTGCCTCGCCATCGCCAAACTCCCCTTCGCCGTCCCGAGCGACCCCATCTTCGCTGCCCGTGCCGAGACGTTCGAGGACCCCTTCAATGAGTACGCCGTTCCCGAGGCGGTGCTCCGGTTCCTCCAGGGGTTCGGCCGGTTGATCCGGACCCGCAGCGACCGGGGGGTGGTCGCCGTGTTCGACAGCCGGTTGATCACCAAGGCCTACGGACGGGTCTTTCTCGAATCTCTCCCCGGCCCGACCGTCGTGCGCGGCCCGGTGACCAAGTTGCCCAAGATGGCCGCGGAGTGGCTGGAGAGAGACAGGGGAGCAGGGAGCAGGGAGCAGGGGAGCAGAGGAGCAAGGGAGCAGAGGAGCAAGGGAGAATGAGGGCGTTGCAGATCGACGATAGCATCCCGCGCTACGTCCTGGCGAAGGTGCTGGGGAGGTTTTTCCCGTCGGTTTACTGGAGCGGCCTGGGGTTGCTGAAGTACCGGGAGGTGGAGGAGCCAGCGCTGCTCGGCCCCGACTGGGTGAAGGTCAAGACCCGCTACGGCGGTATCTGCGGCAGCGACCTGAACGTCATCACCCTGCACGACAGCCCCTCCGCCTCGGCCTACGCCTCCTTCCCATTCACCCTCGGGCACGAGAACGTGGGAACGATCCTGGAGGTCGGTCCGGCGGTGGAGGGGTTCTCTGAGGGAGAACGGGTGGTGGTGGAGCCGATCCTGGGCTGCGTCGTGCGGGGCTTCGACGATCTCTGCCCCGCCTGCGCCCGCGGCACCCCCGCCGTCTGCGAACGGCGAACGGAGGGGGTGGTCGGCCCTGGCACGTTCACCGGCTTCTGCGCGCGAACCGGCGGCAGTTGGAGCCCGGTGTTCCTCGCCCATCAGAGCCAACTCCTGCGCGTTCCCGAGAACGTCTCCGACGAGAACAGCGTGATGGTCGAACCCTTCGCCACGGCCCTTCACGCCGTGCTGCGCAACCCGCCGCCGGAGGGGGGAACCGCCCTGGTGCTGGGGGCCGGGACCATCGGCCTGTGCGTCGTGGCCGCGCTGCGAGGGCTGGGGTACGACAACCGGATCGTCGTCGTCGCCAAACACCCCTTCCAGGCCGACTTGGCCCGCCGCTTCGGGGCCGACGTCACTCTGCCCCCCGGCGACGACAGAGCGTTGGCCGAAACCCTCTCCGCCCGCCTCCATCGCCCCATCCTCGGCGACCCGCTGGTCTCCGGCGGTGCGGAGGTGGTGTACGAGTGCGTGGGGCACGACGCCAGCCTGCGCACCGGCATCCGTTTCACCCGCGAGGGCGGTACGATGGTCCTCCTGGGCCTAGCGGCCTTGCCCAAGAGGATCGATTGGACACCCGTGTGGATGAAGGAGATCGCCATCCACGGCAGTTACGCCTACGGCTTCGACGCCTACCAGGGTCGTCGCGTGCGTACTTTTCAACTGGCGCTGGACCTGATGGCCGAAGGGAAGGTGGATTTAACCCCGTTGGTCACCCACCGCTTCCGATTGGACGATTACAAGGAGGCCCTGACGGTGGCGAGCCACAGATCCCGCTACCGGGCGGTCAAGGCGATCTTTACTTTCCAGGACGACTGATGGGCGGAGGTCGATGCCCAAGTCCTCACGCGGTGGCTGCTGCATACAGGTCCTGCTGGGCGTGGGCCTGATCGCGGTTGCGCGTTTCATCGGTTCGTAGAACGCCGTCTGCGGGCGAGCGGAATTCTGTATGGAGGTGAGAGAACAATGACTTACGCTGACGTACTCCGACCAGCCACAAGGCGGCACGCACTGCTCTACGATCTCTTCTTGATCCTCGGCAGCAGTCTGCTCATCGGGTTGGGAGCGCAGGTGGCCATTCCTCTTCCCTTCAGCCCAGTTCCGGTCACCGGGCAGACGCTGGCCGTGCTGCTGACGGGGGCGATGCTGGGCAGCCGCCGGGGTAGCCTGGCCGTCCTGTTCTACCTGGCCGAGGGGCTCGCGGGACTGCCGGTGTTCGCTGGCGGTACAGCGGGGATCGGGCACCTGTTGGGTCCCACTGGCGGCTATCTCCTCGGTTTCGTCGCCGCGGCCTTCGTCACCGGATGGCTGGCCGAGAGGGGCTGGGATCGAAAGTGGTGGACCACCCTCTTGGCGATGCTCATCGGAAACGGCGTTCTCTACGCCTTCGGCCTCTCCTGGCTGTCCACCTTCGTAGGGGGCCGCGCCGCGTTTGGCCTGGGAATGCTGCCCTTCATTCCCGGCGATCTGATCAAGGCCGTCGTCGCGGCGACGCTGCTCCCCAGCGGCTGGCGGGTGATCGGCGGGAGGGAATGACCACGTCCCGCCCCCATCCGCCGATCGAGGTGAGAAGCGATGAAACGAGCCGTGAGCATCAGCCTGGGCAGTTCGACGCGGGATAAGAGGGTCGCCCTGACCCTTCTGGGCGAGGAGATCACGCTGGAGCGGATCGGCACCGACGGGGACGTCCAGCGGGCCATCCAACTGTACAACGAACTGGAC
>DROW01000112.1 GCA_011388675.1 Chloroflexota bacterium
AACACGGGGGACTACGCCGTTTACGGCGGCCACGTCTACACCGACAAGGCCCCCGGCACCTCGTTCGTCGGCGTGCCCGCCTACGCGGCGTTCCGCGCGCTGGCCCGGCTGCCGGTCGTGGAGCGACTCCTGCAGCGAGCAAGCCGCAGTTCGGCGTTCCAGGCCACGCTGCGGGAGGGCGGGACCGGTCTGCTGGAGGAGAAGGTGCGGTTTGCCGCGGCCCTCTACTTTGTCACGTTCTTTTCGATCACGCTCCCCTCGGCGTTGCTGGGCGCGCTGCTGTACCTCTTCCTGGGCCATATCCTCCCCTCTCCGGGCCTGCGGTGGCTTCTGGTGCTGGCCTACGGGCTGGGGACCATCGCCTGGCCCTACTCCACCGTCTTCTACGGCCATCAGTTGGCGGCGGTGCTGCTCTTCGCCGCCTTCTACCTGGCCTGGCGGGTGCGGCGTGGGACGTTGAAGCCGCGCGCTCTGTGGGCGGTGGGCGCGCTCCTGGGCCTCACGGTCCTCGTGGAGTTCCCCGCCCTCCCCGCCGCCGCCCTCCTCACCCTCTACGCCGCCCTGCGCCCCGCTCCCCTGCGCCGTGCTCCCCTGCGCCCTGCTCCCCTGCTCCCTGCCCCCCTGCTCCCTGCTCCCCTCCGCCCTGCTCCCCTGCTCCGCGTCATCCTCCCCGCCCTCCCCTTCGCCCTCCTCCTGGGCTACTACAACGCCGCCTGCTTCGGCTCCCCCTTCACCTCCAGTTACCGCTACTTAGCAAACTTTCCTGAGATCTCCGGTTACGGCTTCCTGGGCTTCGGACCGCCAAAGTGGGAGGCGTTCTGGGGGATCACCTTCAGCCCCTACCGGGGATTGTTCTACCTCTCCCCCTTCCTCCTCCTAGCCCTGCCGGGATTCTGGGCCTGGGCGAAGGAGTGGGAGTGGCGAGCGGAGGCGGTACTGGCGGGTGCTTTCGTCGGCGTGCAGTTCCTTCTCATCTCTTGTTGGTACGACTGGCGGGGCGGGTTCGCCATCGGCCCACGGAACCTGTTGCTGGTCCTGCCGTACCTGGTGGTGGCGGTGGGCTTCTTCCTGCGACGGTGGTCCGGTCGAACCTGGGGCCGGCTCGCCTTCGGCGGGTTGGTGGCGCTGTCGTTCGCGATGACGGGGGTAGCGGCGACGGCGGGCCAGTTGTTCCCCTCGATCACCATCGCCAATCCGTGGACCGAGTACTGGTGGCCCCGCTTCGTCGCTGGCGACATCACCCGCAACCTGGGGATGGCGGTCGGCCTGCCCGGCCTGTGGAGCCTGCTCCCGCTGCCGGTTGTCGTCGGTGGGGGATCCCTCTTGGCCCGGAGGTGGAGATGAGCACCCGTACTTCCTTGCTTCCTCGCTTCCCCTTGATCGTTCTCCTCGTCCTGTTGATCCTCTCCTTCCTCCCCACCCTCTACGGCTACCTCACCTGCCCGCCGGACCGGTGGTTCTCCGGCGTCGTCTACAACATGCACGACACGGCCCAGTACCTGACCTGGGCGCGGGAGGCCGGGCGGTCGCTGTTTACGGACAACAAACTGACGGCCGAACCCACGCCCGCGGTCTTCGTCAACCTCCACTGGTGGCTCCCTGGGCGACTGGCGGCCCTGGTGGGGATGGGCTTCGCGCCGATGTACCAACTGTATCGCCTGGTGGCGGTGGTGCTCCTGGTCTGGGTGAACTACCGGTTCGCCGCTCACCTCTTCGCCGACCCAGCCCGTCGGCGGTTCGCCTTTCTCCTCAGCCTCGTTGGCTCGGGGCTGGGGTGGATCTGGGTGGTCCTCAAGTACGCCACCGGCGGCAGAGCCCCCTTCTTCCCGCTGGACATCTACACGACTCCCGGCAACGCGTTCTGGGTGATGGTCGCCTCCCCCCACCTGACCCTGGCGGCGGCGCTGGTCGCCGGGATGCTCCTGCTGGCGCTGCGGGCGGTGGAACGGGACCGGCTGGGATGGGCGGTGGGCGCGGGGGGGCTGGCCCTCTTCCTCGGCCTGGGCCACGTATACGACCTGGTGACGGTCTGGGCAGTGCTGGCCCTTTTCGGCCTCCTGCGGGTCCTGCGGGACGGCCGGTTCTGGCGGACGCTGCTGCTCCTCGGCGTCGTGGTGCTCCTCTCCGCCCCCGCCCCCCTTTACTGGGCGTGGGTCTCTTCCCACCCCGCCTGGAGCGAGGCGCTGGCCCAGTACGAGAACCTGGGCGTCTTCACGCCGGACCCGCTGCACCTACTGGTCCTGCTGGGGCTGCCCTTCCTGCTCGCCGCCGCGACCTACCGGGGATGGGTCCCGCTGCGCGACCAGGACGACCGCTGGCTGCTGGTCAAGGCGTGGTTCGTCTCGGTGCCCCTGCTGGTCTACCTGCCGCTCCACTTCCAGATCATGCTCCTGACCGGCTACACCGTCCCCGTGGCCGCGCTGGCGACGCGGGGGCTGTTCGACCACGTCCTCCCCTGGCTGGCGGCACGGCGGGAGCGGCTGGCCCGATGGATGCCGGCGGCCTTCCTGCTGTTGGCCGCGCTGACCAACGTCTATCTGTTCGGCTGGCGGTTCGTGGAACTTTCCCGCCACGACTACCCCTTCTACCTGCATCGGGACGAGGTGGCGGCGATGGAGTGGCTGGAGCGGGAGACCCCGCCGGACGAGGTGGTGCTGAGCAGTTTCGTCGTCGGCCACTTCCTGCCGGGCCTCACGGGCGATCGGGCCTTTCTGGGCAACGCAGTGATGACCCTGGACTTCAACCGGAAGCGGGAGATGGTGACGGCGTTCTTTGGGAACGGGATGACCGACGTGGAACGGGCAGCGTTGCTGCGTCGGTACGGCGTGCGGTACGTCTTCTACGGCCCGGCGGAACGGGCGCTGGGGGAGTACGACCCGGCCAGCGCGTCGTTCCTCGAACCCGCCTTCCACACTGGGGAAGTCGTGATCTACGCCGTGAAGGGGTTGGACAATGAGGAGTAACACGATGCGGAGGAAGGGCCCTGCGACCGTTGCGACCCTGTTCCTGGCGACCGTTCTGAGCCGCATCCCCTTCCGGACGCAGATCCTCTACCACTGGGATTCGGTCAACTTCGCCCTCGCGATGCGCCATTTCGACGTGAGGATCGACCAGCCGCAGCCGCCAGGGTACATCCTGTACGTCTGGCTCTGCCGATTGGCAGACCTCCTCTTCCACGACGCCAACGCGACGATGGTGTGGATCAGCGTCGTCGCTAGCGGTCTGGCGGTGGTTTTCCTTTACCTATTAGGCCGAGCGATGTGGGACGAGCGGGTCGGGTTGGGGGCAGCGCTCTTCCTGGCCTCCAGCCCCCTCTTCTGGTTCTACGGCGAGATCGCTCTTCCCCACGCGCTGGATACGGCGATGGTGCTCCTCTCGGTGTGGCTCCTCTGGCGGGTGCGGGAGGGAGAGCACCGCCTCCTCTGGCCTGCTGTGATCTCCCTGGGGGTCGCAGGGGGCATCCGCCCGCAGACGCTGGTGTTCCTGCTTCCCCTGGCCCTGTACGCGGTGGCGCGGGTCGGCGCGGCCCGTCTGGCGGGGGCGGCGGCGCTGGGAGCGGTGATCTGCCTGACCTGGTTCGTCCCGCTGACGACCAGCGTCGGCGGCGTCGGCCCGTATCTGGAGACGATGTCCGTCTTCTCCGACCGCTTCCAGCAGACCACCTCCGTGCTGATGGGGGCGGGGTGGTCGGGCGTGCTCTACAACCTGCGCAAATTAATCCTCTACACCCTCTACGGCCTCGCCTCTTCCCTCCTTCCCTGCTTCCTCGCTTCCATCCTCCCCCGCCGTCTGCTTCGCGGTTTCCCCACCTCCCGCTGGATCTTCCTCACCGTGTGGGCTCTCCCTTCGCTGCTCTTCTACACCCTCATCCATATGGGCCAGCAGGGATTGGTCTTCGTCTTCCTGCCGGCCCTGTTGCTGGCGGGCGCGGTAGGGCTGGTGCGGCTGGTGCGTGGGCGATGGCCGTGGGTAGCGGCCGCGCTGCTGGTGACGGTCAACGTCGCTCTCTTCTCCCTGGTCCCCGAGCATCCACTGGGACCAGATGGGCCGCGGTTGCTCACCCGCGCTACGTTGATCAACAGCGACCGGTACTATATGGACCGGTTCGCGGTGCTCCGTGAGGACTTCCCCCCGGCCCACGCCGCCCTCGTCGCTGTGAACTGGCACCATCTGGAGTACTATCTGCCCGAGTACACGCTGCTTCGGCTCGATCCGGGGCCGCCGAACAGCCCTCCCACACTGACGCCGCGCCGCTGGCCGGGGGAGGGGACGCTCACCGCCGCCGACCTCGGACTGGCCCCAGACGCAGAAGGGTATATCGCCCTGGTGCTGTTCGATGAGGAGGTCCCCTCCCTGTACCCGGTGCGGACTCCGACCGAAGAGGTCATCCTGCCAGGCGGGGGGCGGATGGAAGTCCTCCGACTGGGAGCAGACGAAGAACTACGGTACGACGAGACCGGAATGGAGGTTGAAGGGCCGTGAAGGAGCGATGGCTTGTCTTTGTAGTGGTTGTAACCTCGCTGGCGGTCGGCGTCCTCTCGCTGAACACCGTGCTGGGGAGCGCGCCGGTTCACGCTCAAGGCAACGGATGGAGCGACCCGGTCTGGCTTTCTACCAACACCCCTAGTTCCTGGTTCCCGGACGTGGCGGCCGACAGCCAGGGGCGGGTGCACGTGGTCTGGGACAGCGCCTACCCCCCGAAGGGGCCAGACGACTCGGGGGTCGGCACAACGATGTACGCCGTGCGCCGGGATGGGGAATGGTCCGAACCTAACGACATCGCCACCCACCTACCCAGCGGGGTCTCCCGTCCGGCCCTGGCGGTGGACGGGATGGATCGATTGCATATGGTGCTTCGAGGGGGAGGGGTGCGGTACACCCAGGCCCCCGCTGCGGACGCCTGGTCGGCGCAGGCCTGGTGGCCCTCCCACCGGGTCAGCGGGCTCAACACCACCTACACCCCCGATCTGGTCGTCGACGGGAAGGGGATGGTCCACGTGGTGTGGGAGGAATGGGTCCCGGTGGAACTCTCCCCCGAGGAGATCTTCCTCCAACGGCGATCCCCTTACCTGGCGGACGTCTTCTACCGCCGTTCGCCGGACGGCGGACGGCACTGGGACCCGCCCGTGAACCTCTCGAACACCCCCAACGTCGGATCGGGCCGGGTGCACATCGCGCTGGACGGGGGAGGCGGGATCCACGTGGGGTGGGACGAGGGATGGGACCGCACCTCCCTTGAGGGAGAACCCGAGGCCGTGGCTTATGTCCACTCTCTCGACGGCGGTACGACCTGGTCGGAACCGCTGATCTTCACCGAGACGACCGACACGTACGCGCAGATGACGGTGGAGACCAACGGAACAGACGGAGTACTGCTCGTCTGGCGCACCCTGACCTCCAACCGGCTCCTCTACGCCTGGTCCGCGGACCGCGGCGTGACCTTCTCCGACCCCCGTCCCATCCCGGGGATCTTCGCCCGCCCGTGGATAAGCCCTTTCGACGCCTACGATATGGCGACCGACGGATCAGGCAACATCCATCTGGTGGCGGTGGGGGCCTCCGCCGTGCCTACGCCGACGACGCCCCTGGCGCTCTATCATCTGGCGTGGAATGGGGAACGATGGTCCTACCCCGAAATCGTGGCCTGGTATCCGGGGCCGGAGAACCCGGAATGGCCGCGCATCGCCGTCGAAGGGGGCCGCCGGTTGCACGTGGTGTGGTTTACTCGTCCCGAGGGCGTTTCCTCAGAGGGCGTGCAGGTATGGTACAGTGAGCGGGACCTCGGGCTGGAGATAACGCCTGCACCGACGTGGACACCGACGGCGACGCCGCCGTCTCCCCCCTCCCCGACTCCCCCACCTGGGCTCCACGCCATCACGCCCACCCCTATGCCGGAGACCTTCGCTCCGTCCCCGGTGGAGAGCCTCTACACCGAGATGGACGACCTCCAGAGGTTGGGGATCGCTCTTCTCCCCGTGGTCGGACTTCTGGTGGCGGTGGGGGTGGTCCTGCTGCGGCGACGATGACGGTTCCCTGGGCAACACGGCCCGCCAGCCCGAACGGCCCGCGCCCCTTAGATCCCTTTCAGGACATCTTCGGCCACGTCGCGCATCGGACGGCGCTCGCGCCGGGCCCGGCGCTGCAGGGCCCGGTAGGCCTCTTCCTCGCTCAGGCCCTCCCGCTGCATCAGCACACCCTTCGCCCGTTCGATCACCTTGCGCGCGGCCAGCCGCCTCTCGGCCCGCGCTGCCCGCTCCAGCGTTTCCTGTTGCTCTGCGAAGCGGGCCACGGCCACCTCCAGCGCGGCCAGCAGTTCCCTTTCCTCGACCGGTTTGATCAAGTAGGCCAGGATCGGCAACTGGGCCGCCTGTTCGACCAGTTCCCGGTCGCCGTAGGCGGTGAGGAGCAGGATGGGCCGCGGTCGCTGCCGGTAGATCTCCCGTGCCGCCTCCAACCCGTCCATCCCCGGCATCTTGATGTCGAGGATCACCACATCCGGCCCCGTCTCCCGCGCCAGTTTGACCGCCGTCCGCCCGTCCGGCGCGGCGAGCACGTGGTGGCCCGCCTCCTCCAGGATCCGGCGCAGCCCCATCCGGATGATCGATTCGTCCTCGGCGATGAGGATGTGTAGCGGCCTCATTCCACCCCCTCCACGGTGATCACGGCCCGGGTCCCCTGAGAATCGCGCTCGAACCGGAGTTCCCCGCCCAGGTCCTGCGTCACCAGCGTCTCCACGATCTGCAACCCCAGGCTGCGGGGGGGCGGCGCGTCGGGAGGCAGACCGACCCCGTCGTCGGCCACCACGACCTCGTAGCCAGAGGGACGGCGACGGAGGACCACCTCGATGCGGCCCGTCTCCCGGCCCACGAAGGCGTGCTTGAGGCTGTTCTGCACCAGTTCGTTGACCGCCAGGGCCAGTGCGGTAGCGGAGCGGGACGGCAGGGCGATCTCGTCCCCCTCCACCACCACCTGGATGTCCTTATCTGGATGAGGGCGGTTCTGGACGACCGTCTGGGCCACCTGCCGAAGCACCTGCCGCAGGTCGACCAGGCGGAACCCCTTCTCGGAGAGCACCTCGTGGACGGCGGCGATGCTCAACACCCGGTTGATGCTCTCCTGGAGGGCCTGCCGGGGATCGAGGTCCTTCTCCGTCATCTGCAGCCGCAGCAGCATCGCCACCGTCTGCAGGTTGTTCTTCACCCGATGGTGCATCTCGCGCACGACGGCGGTGTTGACCACCAGGCGGGCGTTTTCGATGGCCAGCGCGGTCTGGTTGGCCAGCGTCTGGAAGAGGCCGATCTCCTGCGGTGTGAAGGTGTGCGGCTCGCCGGTGTAGCAGTTGAAGACGCCGATGGTCCGGTCGCGGACGCGGAGGGGCACGCAGAGGAGGGAGCAAAGCCCAACCTCGCGGGCGACCTCCGGGTAGCGGTACCGGGGGTCGGTGCGGACGTCGGCCACGACGATGGGCTCCCCCGTCTCAGCGACTCGGCCGGCGATCCCCTCGCCGACCTTGAGCGGGGGGCGGTTGCGGTAGGCCCGGTTCAGCCCCTGGGTGGCCTGCAGGACCAGGACGTTCTCCGTCTCGTCCAGCAGCATCAGCGAGCAGACTTTGGCCCGCATCACGCGGGCGGCCATATCGACGATCAGGCCGAGCATCTGGTCGAGGTACAGGGGGGATGTGATCGTCTTGCTGACCTCGGCCAGCGTGGTCAGTTCGGCGATCTGGCGCTGCATCCGCTCGTAGAGCATCGCCTTCTCCAACGCGCCCGCGGCCAGGTCGCCGATGAGGGAGAGCAGTTCGACCTCCTCGTCGCCGAACTCGTGGTAGGCCCGGGTCTGGACGTTCATCGCGCCGATGACCCGGCCCTGGTTGATCAGCGGGACGGCCAGGAGCGATTGGAAGCGGGCCTCGCGGGTCTCCGGCAGGTACTTGAAACGGGGGTCGCGGGCAGCGTTGGCCACCCCCACCGACTCCCCCTGCTGCGCCGCCCAGCCGGTGAGCCCCTCTCCCAGCCGGAGCCGGGCCCTGCCGACCGCCTCCGGGGCCAGCCCGGTGGTCGCCTCCAGGACCAGGTACTCCCCGTCCGGGTCCAAGAGGTAGATCGAACAGGAGTCCATCCCCATCACCTCGGCCGTCTTTCGGGTGATGAGTTCCAGCGTGTCCCGCAGGTCCCACGCCGCGTTGATCGCCCGCCCGATCTCCCGCAAAGCGATCAGCTGAGCCGTTTTCCGTTCCGGGTCCATAGCGGTATGTCCCAACCTGCGTTCCGGTGGTCGGCCACACCGTCTGCTGAGAGGGGCCGCCTCAGGGCTGGGCGACGGCCTCGGTGGCCCGGCGGGCCGCCTCGGCCGGGGTGCGCCGGCCGGTGAGGACCGCTTCGACCGCCTGCTGGAGCGCCGGCCCGACCGCTTTGCGCACAGATTGATCCGGGGCAGCGCGAGCCCCTTCGAGGAGGGTTTCCAAGAACGTCCTACTCGGCTCGTCGACGGTCCAGGCGGCCAGCCCGCCGCGCCTCGTCGGCAGGTAGCCGAGGCTCTGGGTCCACGGGCCGTATCCCTCCGGGGTGAAGAGCCACATCAGCAGTTCCATCGCCTGCTTCTGCCGCTCGGCGTCGGAAGCGACGAGGCCAATCGTCCATCCCCTGGCCAGAGTGACCGCCCGGCCCGAGCGGGAGGGAAGGGGGGCAGGGACCAGCCCCAGGTCGGGCGCGGTCCAGAAGCGGCGGGAATCCACGGTGCCGATCCCCGCCTGCCCGTTGAGCAGGGCCTGCCAGCAACCCTCCGTGCCGGTGATCGCTAGGGTGGTCGAAGGGGAGATCACCCCCGCGGCCACCCCACGGGCGTAGAAGTCGAGCACCGCTGTCAGGGGTTCCTCGTCCAGAGAGGGGTTCCCCTCGGCGTCGGTCAGCCGGCCGCCCGCGCCGAGGTATTCGATCAGCGTTGTATCGTCGACGATCCCCTCCCGTCCCCCCGCGGGGAAGACGAACGGCACCCCGGCCGAGAGGACCGCCGTCCAGGTCACCGGGGGGGTGGAGTACAGCGCGGGCCAGTAGGCGACGTGCTCCACCTCCACGCCGAGGGGGACGCCCACCATCTGCTCTCCCACCCGGCCCATCTCCACCGCGAACGGATACAGGTCCTCCACCCAATCGGCTGGCAGCAGTCCGTCCATCGGCTGGAGGAGGCCCGCCTGCGCCGCCACGCGGAGGTCATCTAGGTCCAGCACGACCAGGTCGGGGAGCACCGAGGGGGCGGCTATGCTGGCCGTGCGCAGGAAGTCCAGCAGCCCGCCGCGGCCGTGGGCCTTCTTGATCAGGGTCTCCACCTGCAGGTCGTTCTGGCTCTGGTTGAAGGCCTCCAATCGCTGTGCCAGGAGCGCCGCCGCCTCCGTCTCCGCGTACGGGCTCAGTTCCTCCGGCACCCACAGCACCAGCGTCGTCACCAGGGGCCGGGGGAGGGTGGGCGTGGCGGTCGGCGTCGTAGTGGGGGAGGAGGGGGGAAGCGGCGTGACGGTCGGCGTGGAGGGGACCGAAGGCCCCTGCGGCAGGCAGCCGGTCAGGAGCAGCAGGACGGCGACCGCCAGCGCACGGGCCGGTTTACTCCGCATACCGTTGCTCCTTCCAGGGGTCCCCCTCGTTGTGGTATCCAGCCTGTTCCCAGAACCCCGGTCGGTCCTCGAACATAAACTCGATCCCCCGCACCCACTTGGCCGACTTCCAGAAGTACAGGTCGGGCACGACCAGCCGGAGCGGCCAACCGTGCTCCGGCGTCAACGGCTTGTCGTCGTACTTCCAGGCCAGGAGGACGTTGTTGGCCAGCAAGCGGGAAAGGGGGAGATTGGTTGTGAACCCGTACTCGGCGTGGATCATCACGTATTCCGCACCGGGCAGCGGCTCGACGTAGGCCATCAGGTCGCGGAAGCGAACCCCCTCCCACACGGTGTCGAATTTCGACCAGCGGGTGACGCAGTGGATGTCGGCGACGATCCGCGTCGTCGGCATCTGGGTCAGTTGCTCGTATGTGAACCGGACCTCCTCCTTCACCGCTCCAAAGATCCGCAGGTCCCAATCCTCCAGGCTCTCGTACCGTGGCACTGGCCCGTAGTGGAGGACCGGGAACCGCTGCGTCAGAACCTGCCCTGGGGGCAAGCGGCCTTTCTCCGACATCACACACCTCCTCCCAATCCGCAATCCCCAATCCGTCGATCTACAGCCCTAGATCCCATCCGATCCCTAACTGCATCATCCAGTCGCCGATCACCCGCAGCCAGTCCATAAACAGGAGCACCCCGAAGAGGATCAGCAGGACACCGGTGACGATCTGGACCGTCTGCAGATGTCGCCTCATCCCGCGCAGGAATGCCATCGCCTGGTCCACAGCCAGCGCTACGAGGAGGAAGGGGAGTCCCAACCCGATGGAGTAAGCCACCAGCAGGGCAGCCGACCGGGCGCTGAGGCTGAGCGCCAGGATGCTCCCCAGGACGGGGCCGATGCAGGGGGTCCATCCAGCCGCGAAGGAGATACCGACGAGGAGGGAGGAGAGGTAACCCCATCCGGGCCGGGCCTGGATATGGACTCGCCGCTCGGTGTAGAGGAAGGGGAGTTTGACCCAGCCCATCAAGGCCATACCGAAGAAGACCATCACCAGCCCGCCGATCCAACGGACCCAGTCGGCGTGCAGCAGGCGGCCCAGGCTACCTGCTGCCAGCCCCAGGGCGATGAAGACGACGGAAAATCCCACAACGAAGGCGAGGGCGTGCAGGAAGGTGGTCAGCCGCTGGGCGGGGGTCCGTCTCTCCCCAGGCGCGACGACCGCCCGGCCTCCCAGGTAGCCGATGTAGGCCGGCACCAGAGGGAGCACGCAGGGTGAGAGGAACGACGCCAGGCCGGCCACCAGGGCCAGGGCCAGAGACGGCGTTGTGCTGCCATTCAGAACGAGTGATCCTAACACGGAACTATCGACCTCCTATCAAGTTTCTTCTCGCAGTCCGACGACCTCCACCACCTCTACTGGTTGACTGCGCCCGCGCACCGTGGCCCGGATCCGTTTCCCCACTTTGACGTATTCCGCCACGCGCCGGTAGGTGGCGTCGGAGATGAGGATGGTGGCATCCAGTTCGCGGGTCAGTTCCTCGACGCGGCTCGCCAAGTTGACGGCGTCGCCGACGGCGGTGTACTCCGCCCGCTCTGGGCAGCCGACGCTTCCCACCACTGCGATCCCTGTATGGATCCCAAAGCCGGTTCGAATCGGCAGGGCCCCCAGCCCCCGGCGGATGTCGTTGAACTTCTCCAGGTGGACGTATGCCTTCCACGCAGCCTGCACGGCGTGGAGGGCGTGATCCGGATCCTCCAGGGGAGCGCCGAAGAGGACCAGCAGGCCGTCCCCCATATATCGGGTGACGGTTCCTCCGTGGCTGGCGAGGACGCGGACCAGGTTTTCGTAGTAACTGTTCAGGGTCTGGACCACGCTTTCGGGGGGAGTTCGCTCGCACCACGCGGTGAACCCCCAGATGTCCGTGAACATAATGGTGATCTCCCGCCGCTCCCCCCCCAGTTGGATCCGGCCGCTGAGGATGGCGTCCCGCACCGCGTCGCTCACGTACCGGCCGAAGGCGGTCTTCAACCGCTCCTGCTCGCGCAGTTCAGCGATCATCCGGTTGAACAGGAGCCCCAGTTCGGCCAGTTCATCGGTCGTCAGGGGGCGCACGGCGACGTTGAGGTTCCCCCGCCGCACCTCCTCCACGACGCGCTGGATCTCTTCCACCGGCACGGCGAGGCTGCGGGAGAGCAGCACGATCAACAGGGCGGCGATCACGGCGGCGAAGGTGGCCACCGTCACGGTCAGGCTCAGCGAGGCCACGGGATCCCCTCCTAAAAGGAGGGCCTGCCCGTAACTGAAGAGCCCCATCACCGTCACCGCCAGGAAGAGGACCAGGAGGGTCACCATCAACAGTTTCGACCGCACCCCCAACCTGGGACGGCTCTTCCTGAGCGTCTCCAGCGTGGGCGATGCGCCGACAGCGAGGGCGACCCGGGCCACGGGGAGCATCGCCCACTCCAGGTAGAACAGAAAGATCACCTGCCCCAGGGCAACCGTGGCGAGGAAACCGATGAGGCTGCCGACCAGGGCGGGGGAGAGGCCGTAGTAGGGGGTGAAGAGCAGGCCTAGGAAGGTGTAGATGAACAGCGACGAAAGGGCCACCCAGCCGGTGACCCGCTGGGGGTACATCACCGCCTCTTCCCACGCGGCGGTCGCTAGCGGCTTGGAGGGGGCCTCTCCGGCGATCAGGTGGGCCAGGAACCGACGGATGGTAGGGGAGAACAGATGGTAGAAGAAGTAGGCCGAGGCGACCAGGACCCCGATCACGATGGCGACGCGGGGGAGGAAACGCTCGATCTGCACACCGGTGACGAAAGAGGTGAAGACCACGGCCATCATAAACACCGGAGGGGCGACGAGGGCCTGGCCCAGCAGGTAGACCAGGAAGACGTACAAAGGGTGCCCTCGCCAGTGGGCGAACATCGCGGAGGGCACATACTCTCCAAAGAACTCCCGCCCTTTCATCGACCCCTGTCCGTTGGCTGATCGTCCATATTCCCGCGCCCCCGCGTCCGGGGGCGTCACGCAGCCAAGTATAACGCCAGGGAGGCCGATACGCAAGGTGAGCGCGCGGCTATGCGAGGTGGAGGTCGAGAGAGGTGACCGACACTTGCGAAACGAAGAGAGAAGTGCCTGTACCGAAGCACACCCCCGCGCCGGCTATTCGGAGCGAAAACCTCTGCTGAGGGGGCAAGCGGTAATGCGCCACGCGGGGGGGCCGCCTGGCGTGGGGTAGGATATAGGAGGGCGGCGGATCAGGCTGTGGTGCCGGTTACCGTTTGCCTTGCCGGTGTGAGATGCCTATAATGAATCTAGCCCGATGAGGGCACGATCTGAGGGAAACGTGGAGGATTGATGGAAAAGATCCGTGTGATGCTGGTTGAAGACCACGTCCTGGTCCGCGAGGGGACGCGGGAACTGCTAGACCGGGAGAAGGACCTGGAGGTGGTGGCGGAGGCTGGGGACGGGGAGGAAGCGATCCGGCTGGCCGCCATCCACCGCCCCGATGTGATCATTATGGATATGGCGATGCCTCGCCTCAACGGAATCGAGGCCACCCGGGAGATCAAAGCGACCCATCCCGGGGCCGCCGTGCTGGTGCTGACGGCCTACGACGATGACCAGTACGTCTTCGCCTTCCTAGAGGCCGGAGCGGCGGGCTACCTGCTGAAAGATGTCTCAACCCAGGACCTGATCCGCGCCATTCGTGCCGTCCACTCCGGAGAATCGATTCTCCACCCGACCGTCGCCCGCAAGGTGGTCGACTATTTCTCCCGCAAGGCCCGGGGGGTGCCTGCGGAGAGGACGGCCGAAACGCTCACCGCCCGCGAAATGGAGGTTCTCCGCCTGGCCGCGAAAGGGATGACCAACCGGGAGATCGCCGATCGACTCCACATCAGCGTCCGCACCGTCCAGGTCCACCTCAGCAACATCTTCAGCAAACTGGAGGTCGGCTCCCGCACGGAGGCGGTGCTCTATGCCCTGCGCAAGGGCTGGCTGACTCTGGAGGACACCTGTTGACCCCTTTCCTCTATAGAACGCCGATGACGTCCGATCCCCGCCCCTCGGCTCGACGGCTCTCGCTGTGGCTTGCCCTCCTCGGGCTGGCTGTGCTCACCCTTCTTCATTACAGCCATCCTTTCGCCCTGGCCCACGATCCCTCTACGGCGGAGCGCATCCTCTATCTGCTCCCGGTCGCCGCTGCGGCCTCCGCCCTGGGGACAGCAGGGGGCCTGACCACGCTGGCCCTGGCCGTGGTCCTGATGCTCCCCCGCGCGCTGGGTGCTCCCCATCCGAGCAGCGCGCTGGGGGAGGTGGCGGCTGTGGGGGGAGTCGGGGGGCTTCTCGTGTGGATGCTCTCCGTCCAAGAGAGGGAGAAGGAGGCCCGCCAGAAAGCCATCGCCCGCCTGCGGGCGATCAACGCCGTGACCTCCATCGTGACGGAATCGCTGGACCTGGGACAGGTCCTCAACGGGGCACTGGACAAGGCCCTCGAAGTGCTGGACATGGACGCGGGGCTGGTTTTCCTCGTCGAGCGATCGGCTCACGAACTGGTCCTGGTCGCCTACCGCGGCCTCTCCCCCGAGTCGGCGGCCGGGGTGGACCGGCTGAAACTGGGTGAGGGGTTCTGCGGGCGGGTCGCTCTGCACGGAGAATTGATGGTCATCCCCGATTCTTCCAACGATCCCCGTCTGACCCGAATGGCCGTGCGGGAGGAGGGGCTCCGCACCCAGGCGATCGTCCCCCTGAAGGCAAAAGGCACGGTGCAGGGGGTGCTGGCCGTGGCCTCCAGGGAGAGGCGGACTTTCTCCCGCGAGGACCTGGAACTGCTTCGCGCGCTGGGCAACCACATCGGTGTGGCCATCGAGAACGCCTCCCTCCACCAGGGCGTGGAACAACGTCTCCGCATCCAGCGTCGGCTCAACGAGGTGGCGGAACAGATCACCTCGGAGTTGGAACTGGACCAGATCCTGCCCAAAGTACTGCAGATCGCGGAGGAACTGACCGGGGCCCAGGCAGGGGTGATCGCCCTGCTCGACCCAGAGAGCGAAGAGATTCACTACCCTTATCTGCACAATCTTCCCCCCCTGCTGACTCAGGTCGTCGTGGGCAAGGAGGAGGGACTGGCCGGGGCGGTGATCCACTCCGGCCAGTCGGTGGTGATTCAGGACTACCGGGCCTACCCCCGGGCTATCCCCCAGTTCGTCGAGGCCGGAATTGTCAGCGTCGCCGCCGTCCCCCTGGTCAGCGGGGCGCGGATCTTGGGGATGCTGGCCGTCGGCAGCCTGGGACAGCCCCGCCTGTTCACCCCCCAGGACGTGGAGATCCTGAGCGGCATCGGCCGCCAGGCGGGCATCGCCATCGAGAACGCTCGGCTCTACGAAAACATGCGCTTCTACGCCCGGCAGATCATCCACGCGCAGGAGGAGGAGCGAAAGCGAATCGCCCGCGAGGCCCACGACGAGACCGCCCAGATCCTGGTCGCCCTCTCCCGCCGACTGGAGGCCCTGACCGTCGCCGGGGAAGGGCTTCCTCCGGAGTTCCTGGACCGGCTGGAAGAGGTGCGCGCGCTGGCGACCGACGCCCTGCGCAGCGTCCGTCGCTTCATCCGCGATCTCCGCCCGCCGGTGCTGGACGACCTGGGGCTCGTCCCCGCCGTGCAGGGGCTGGTGGCGGCCCTCCGCGAGGAAGGGATCGACGCTCAACTGGAGATCTCCGGTACCCCCCGGCGACTGGAGGCGGAGGAAGAACTGTGCCTGTTCCGAATCGCCCAGGAGGCGCTGAACAACGTCCGGCGACACGCCCACGCCTCCCGGGTCGCCCTCCAGTTGGCCTTTTACCCCACCTGCGTGCGGATGAGCATCCAGGACGATGGGCGGGGGTTCGAGGCACCTGAGTCGGTGGTCGACCTGGTCCGGTCGGGGAAACTGGGGCTGATCGGCATGCAGGAGCGGGCGCGCATCCTCGGCGGCACGCTGCGGATCGACTCCCATCCCGGGCAGGGAACGACGGTCAGCGTCGAGGTGCCGGTGCATCCGCGCTAGCGGCACCCACGGCAGGCCCGAAGGCGGACGTCCCCGAGATGCCGGTCTTGCGTGAACGGACCACCGATGTTATAGTTCCCCCCAACCCGACAGGGAGGTCCGTATGATCCTGCGAACCGTGACCGTGGGCATCACGATGACCAACTGCTACCTGGTCGGCTGTGAAGAGACCCGGGAGGGGGTCGTCATCGACCCCGGCGGACATCCGGATCGGATCTTGAGGGCGATCGAGGAGACCGGGCTCACCATCCGCTACGTCCTCAACACCCACTGCCACTTCGACCATATGGGGGCTAATGCAGACATCGTCGAAGCAACAGGGGCGTTGTTGGCGCTACACCCGGCCGAACTGCCCATCCTGGAGGCTCGGGGAGGGGCCAGTTGGTTCGGTGTGCCGGTGAAGGCAAGCCCCCCGCCCGACGTCGAACTCCACGGTGGCGACCTCTTAGAGGTCGGTCGGCTTCGTCTGCAGGTGCTGGAGACCCCGGGCCACTCCCCCGGTGGCCTGACCTTCTACCTGGCGGAGGAGAAGGCCGCGTTCGACGGAGACGTGCTCTTCGCGATGGGGGTGGGTCGGACCGACCTCCCCGGTGGGGACTGGGAGACGCTGCTCCGTTCGATCCGAGAGGTGCTCTTCGCCCTGCCCGACGACACGGTCATCTACCCTGGTCACGGCCCCCACACGACCGTCGGTCGGGAGAAACGGATGAACCCCTGGGTCTCGTGAGGCCCGTCCTCAACAGGAGAAACTCTCCGTCCCCTGCGTCTCTGCGGCCCCAGATCACAGGGGCCACAGGCTCAGTTGGCGGACCGGGCGGCGGCCGTCCAGCAGGATGAAAGGAGCGACTCGGTCGACGGCGATCCCCAGTTTGCGCAACTGGCTCAGGTCGCGCAGCCGCGCCTGGCGGCGGGCGCGCAGTAGCCGCTGGACCCCCTTGGGGCCGATGCCGGGTACCCGCAGGAGCACCTCCCGGCTGGCCCGGTTCACCTCAACCGGGGCATCGATCAGATGACGACGGGCCCACGCCAGTTTGGGGTCCACCGCCAACGGCAGGTTGCCGTCCGGCCCGAAGGGCAACTCCTCCACATCGAACCCGTAGTCCCGCAGGAGGAACGAGGCCTGGTAGAGGCGATGCTCGCGCAGGGGGGAAGCAGGGGGCAGGTGCTCTAAGGGCGTGTCGGGCTGAGGGCGGAAGGGGCTGAAGTACACCCGTGCCAGCCCCAGGTGGCGGTAGAGGTAAGCGGTGGTGGCGAGCAGTTCCAGATCGCTCTCGCCGGCCGCGCCGACGACGAACTGTGTCGTGGCGCTTGGGCGGGAGCCGTGCATCTGGCGACGGATCTCGTGGATCCAGCGGAGCCGTCGCAGCAGTTCCCGCTCGAAGACTTTGTGGGGGGCCAGACGGGAGAGGCGACGGCCGTTGGGAGCCTCCAGGTTGATCGAAACCCGATCGGCGAGGGCCATCGCTGCTTCCACCTGGTCCCGCTCTGCGCCGGGCATGATCTTGAGGTGGATGTACCCGCGGAACCCGTACCGGCGGCGCAGGATCTCCGCCGTGGCGATCAACCGGTCCTGCGTCCGTAACCCTCCCCCGACGATGGCCGAACTCAGGAAGATCCCCTCGGCGATCCCCTTCCGGTGGAGTTGGACGAAGAGACGGGCCAGTTCGTCTGGAGAGAACGTGGCCCGCCGAAAGTCCCGCCCGGCGCGGAAAGCGCAGTAGAGGCAATCTCGCTCACAGGCGGAGGAAAGGAGGGTTTTGAGCAGAGCGATCCGTCTCCCCCCCGGCATCACGGCCTGGTAGACGCACCCGGAGAGATCCGGGGAGGGAACGTCCATCGGCCCTTCTCCTCCGATCTCCTCTGCAGGCTCGTAGCGGGTGGCTGGCCCCAGCAGCCGCAGTTTCTCCAGTGGTTCCACGTTCGTCTGCCTCCGCATCCAATTATACGAACAGATGTTCTATACGTCAAGTCCGGTTCCCAGGCGACGATGAAGGCAGACGGTCCGCTCACCGTGGTGCGCCGGTGAGGAGCGAGCCCCCGATCTCGCTCTTCCCTGAGATCGAAAACGAGAAGCCCCTCCGGGCCGTCCGGAGGGGCTTCTTCTCGGCCAACCCGGGCCCATCAGGCCCGGATCTCCCTTCGCTGAAACAGCACGTACCCCAGGGCGAAGATAAGGATGGTCGCCGCGATCAGCCCCGTGATGTGGGGCCAGATCAGGAGGACGCTTTGATCCAGGGGCAACGGCGTGCCCAGGATCGCGCCCTCCAGTTGGACCGGCAGGACCAGCCCCAGGGAGCGAATGTTCGGGTTGAGGAGGGCCAGGACGGCGTCGACGTAGAGAGTGTTGGGTGAGATGCGGCTCAGCGCCAGGTTGAGCCGGACCTGCCGGACGATCTCCTCCAGGTAGCCCACGCGGACGGGGGCCAGTACCTGGGTCAGGAGGTCGGCGATCATCCCCCAGAAGATGGCGAAGAACAGCCAGACGGCGATGGAGGCCAGCGCCGCCGTGGCTGGCTGGCGGAAGAGGATGGAGAACAAGGTGGCGACGGAAAGCCAGATGCCGCCATAGAAGATCACCACCAGCAGGAACCAGAGCAGGCGGGCCACCTCCTCGCCGCTGGGCGGCACTCCCAGCGTGACGATCCCCAGCCCGACGATGATCAGCCATATAGTGGAGAGGACCAGCGCCAGGGTAAACAGCCCGGCCAGGAACTTACCGAGCAACAGCGCATCCCTGTAGATCGGCTGGGAGAGGAGCCGGGAAATGGTCCGCCGGTTGAACTCGCCGTTGATGGCGTCGAAGGCCAGCGCGATGGCGATCAGCGGGACCAGGAACCCCAGGAAGCCGACGAACGCGGGCAGCGGCTCCCGCCCCGTCGTGAACAGCCGCAGGAAGAGGAAGGGGTCCCGCCCGCTGCTGCGCAGGTTCTGGGCCGCCGAATACACGGTCCCGATGGCGGTCAACACCGTCAGCGTCTCCAGGATCGACATCCGGACACTGGTCAGGTTGTCCGCCATCTCCTTCCACACCACGGCCCACATACCGGTCCACGGTGAACCCTCCCGCGCCGAGACACGGGCCATTTCCTCACTCCGCGCTGCCATCGTTCACCTCCTGCTGTTCGAAGTACCGGGCGTAGACCTCGTCCAGGCTGGGCAGTTCCATATCCAGGGAGAGCAGCGCGCCGCCCGCCTCGTGGACCGCCCGGGCTACCTCGGCCCGCATATCCCGCCGGGCCTCCACCAGGTAGGCCCGCGTGTCCTCCCGCTCCACTCTCACTACGCCGTCCAGACGGCGCAGCGCCTCCTCCAGCACGTGGTGGGGCTTTTCGACCTCTATGTGGATCCGATAGGCCCCGCCGAGCACCTGCTGGGCCAGTTCCTCAACCGTGCCCTCAAGGACCATACGGCCGCGATGGAACAGGCCCACCCGGTCGCACACCGCCTGGACCTGATGGAGCAGGTGGGAAGAGAGGAGAATGGTGATCTCCTGCGCCTTCAGGTCCCGGATGATCTCCAGGAACTCCAGCGCGACGCCGGGGTCAAGGCCCTGGGTCGGCTCGTCCATAATGATGATCTCCGGTTTCTTGATCAACACGTCTGCCAGTCCGAGCCGTTGGCGCATACCCCGGGAGAAGGTGGAGACGGGCTTGTCGGCGGCCTCGACCAGGCCGATCTTCTCCAGCGCCTCGTCGATGCGCCGGTAGGCCTCCTCCCGCCGCAGGCCGTTCAGTTTGGCCGTGTAGATCAGGTTCTCCCGGGCGGTCAGGTTCTCATAGAACCCCAGTTGCTCGGGCAGGTAGCCTACACGCGCCTTCACGCTCAGTGGCTGACGAACGGGATCGAGGCCCAGCACCCGCACCGTGCCCTCCGTCGGCTCGGTGAGGCCGAGGAGCATCAAGATGGTCGTCGTCTTGCCAGCGCCGTTAGGCCCCAGCAGCCCGAAGACCTCGCCCCGGCGCACAGTCAGGTCCAGATGGTCCACAGCGACGAGGTCGCCATACCGCTTGGTGAGTCCCCGGGTTTCCAGGACTATCTCATCCATCGTCCATCACCCCCTCCTCCACCCGGTCTCACCGCCGGCCGAACCGCATCACGGCCTGAGCGACCACGAACACCGCGACGGCGATGATCGCCACGCCGACCAGCCCCCACATCGTGGAGGTCTTCACCGTGATCCGGAAGTCCACCGATTCGGTCGCGCCGTCCTCTGGGCGGGCGCGGACCGTGACCATATAGTCGCCCGCGATGGCCTGCTGTGACGGTCGGACCTTCATCGTCACCTCAACCTGGTCGCCGGCCGGGATCTCGTCGATCTGCTGGGGATCGAACTCCACCTTCCATCCGGAAGGCTGCGACGCGCTCAGCTCGACGCCGCGGGCCGGTGCGCTGCCGGTGTTCTGGATGAGCAGTTTGAGGGTCGTCTCCCGCCCGACGTACGCCTGACCCGAGAGCCGGCCATCCACGCCAGTCACGTTCAGGTCCGGCTGGCCGGTGACCTCAGCGGTCAACGTGATCGAGGCCACGGCTTCACCGCCCTGGGCCACCACATCGATGGGGTACGAACCCGCGGGCAACTCGGTGTACGGTCGGGCTTCGACGCTCAGCCGCTTGCTTTCGTTGGCTCCCAAAAGAACGCTGGTCACTTCCTGGCCGGTTAACTTGAAGGTGACCTCGAACCCAGGGGGGGCATCAGCCACCAGGTTGACCGTGGTTTCTTCATCGCCTTCGTTCTTCAGCGTGACGTTGAAGCGGAACGTCGTGTTGGAGGTGCCGCGCAACGTGGGCAGATCCACATCGAACTGCAGGCTGGGCGGCAGTTTTTCCTGGACGATGACCTCCAGGGGCACGGAGACCTCTCCCTCCGCGCCGCGGGCGACGGCGGAGAACTGATAGGTGTTGGGCTCCACGTCGCTGGGCAACTCGATGCGCAGGTCAACCGAGGCATCGTTCCCCGGCTCGACATAGACCGCGTGCACGATCTTGCCGCTGCCCCGGAAAGTGGCCGTCCATCCCTCCGGCAGCCCGTCCACATCGAGGCGGACCGTCTGAGGGGTCGTGGCGCGAAGCGTCAGGTCGAACATCACGGTGTCCCCGATCGCCACCTCGTGCGAGGGGTACTTGGCGAAGAACACCAGGCCCTGGCCAGCCTCCTGGGGCTGGTCACCGCCTTGAGCGAAGACGGGAACAACCCCTGCCAGCAACACGATCAGGCTGACGAGCGAAACGATGGACGCTGCCTTCCGCATTTCTTTCACCTCCTAGCGCAGAGTGGTGTCGACAACCGATGTTGTACCACCGCCGTGTAAGAAGTGTATAAGAGTTGGATTAGAAAAACGTATGAGTGAAGCGGCGAGTCGACGAGTCGGCGACGAATTCGCCGACTTGCCGGATCTGCTTTCCCGTTGTCAACCCACCAGGGGTATGTTATACTCCATCCCGCGGAGGTTTTCAAATGAGGCAGATTGAGGTCCAAACCCAGGCCCACCAGGAGTTTCGAGAGATCACGGATCAGGTTCAGGCCGTGGTTCAGGCCAGCGGGGTCGCGGAGGGCATTTGTTTCCTGTTCTGCCCCCACACCACCGCCGGGCTGACGCTGAACGAGAACTGGGATCCCACCGTCCGCCGCGACCTGGGGCTGGTCTTCACCGACCTGGTCCCTCATCGCCCCGACTTCCGGCACGCCGAGGGGAACTCCCCCGCCCACGCCAAGGCCACCCTGGTCGGGAACAGCCTCTTCCTCTTCGTCCGGGGAGGGCGATTGGTATTGGGCTCCTGGCAGGGGATCTTCCTGGCCGAGTTCGATGGCCCGCGGCGGCGGCGGATATGGGTTAGGATAATGGAAGAGTAAACTGAGGGCCCCATTGGGAGGTTCGTATGGCTGATTCCACTGACCGCTTGAGAGAACTAGCAAAGATTATCTATTCGCTGCCGAAGGATCAACGGAGATGGTTGTCTGAGTTGCTCCAAGAGTACGGGGTTGCGCCTTCAGAGGCTCGACAGTTGACGCTTGGCCTCGGCGATGAATACGAGGTGCCACGGGGTAGGGAACACGCCAGAGGGAAGTATCATCCTAACAACCGGCTGAACGATCTGAGCGGTAACGAGTGGGTCTATTTCACCAAGACGGTCCTTCGAACCTCCTACCCGTCCGAACTGGGGCATGATCTACGTAGGCAGCACTACGCCAACAAACCCCCCGCGTTGATGCGGCAGATCATAGAGTTCTTTACTAAGCGCGGACAAACTGTACTAGATCCTTTTGCCGGTGTGGGAGGAACGCTGCTCGGTGCCAGCCTCTGCGGGAGGAAAGCAGTTGGCATTGAACTCGAGCAACGATGGTTAGACATATATCACGAGGTGTGCCGCCGCGAACAAATAGAGCCCCAGGAGACCATTTGCGGGGACTGCTTGGAAGTGATGCCCCGTTTGGTCGAAGAAGGGCGTCTTTTCGATGCTATCATTACTGATCCACCGTACAGCCCGGCCTTAGAGAAAACGATGTGCGACGGGAAATACGGGTGGAGCAATCGTAATAGCCCATTTGTCTCTTTCTCCTCTTCTCCTCACGATCTCCGCAACTCGACCACTTTCGACGAGTTTTATGATAAGATGGAAGAAGTAGGACGCTGGTTCCTTCGCCTTTTGCGTCCAGGTCAGTATGCCGTCGTCATGATCCGGGATTCTTATCAGAATGGGGAGTATATACCTGCCTCGTTCTACATTGCTGAGCGATTCCGGAAAATCGGTTTCCAGTTTAAGGGAGTAAAAATATGGTATCAGACGGGCGCACCCGTGCGCCCATACGGTTATCCTTACGCCTTTGTCCCCAACATTGTGCACCATAACATCCTTATCTTTAGAAAGCCCAAACAGAAGTAACCTAGAGGGAGCCAAACGATGGGAGGAGCACTTACCAGAACGTGGTTCATGACCACATCACCTCGCAACCCTGCCAAAATTCGCCAAGAATTGGAACTCCTCTCTCGGTTTGACGGTCGGAACTGGTGGGAGAAGGAGCAGCAAGGCCTACGAATTCACCAATTGCAATTTGCCCA